>URGI01000001.1 GCA_900547315.1 uncultured Eubacteriales bacterium
GTTCTTCTGCATCAAGACCTTGCTGACGAAATGCTTCAAACTGAGTCTCACAGGTCACAAGCTGCTTTTTCAGGGCAGCTTGTTTTTGCGTAAGGGAGTCTTTGGAGAAAAGATACTCTTCCGGAGCCAGCTTCCCTTCGCGGTAGTTTTCATAGATCGTGAACTTTTCACGATCACAGGCATCATACTGTGCTTTGATCAAGATGAGCTGTCTTTCCAGACTTTCACCTTCGAGAGTTTTACCCGAAGGGCAGAAACCTCTCCCGTGTTGCTCCAGCCACGCTAAAACGAAACCTGGCGCTTATTAACGCCAGGCCTCGTAGGTTCTTAATTTCCGTTCTGCTCAGGATTTGTGGGTCTTTGAACTCTCTTCCTGTTGCACTTAGTTTGACAATTCGCTCCGTGTATCTATTATTACTTGTTCTCCATGTTTACGGCGCCGGAGAGGTCAACGGAGGTGGAACCTTCGTCTTCCTGCTCGAAGACGTAGTCTTTGCCGGGGAGGATCGCGTTGAGGCCGATGCCGACGATGGAGGCGACAGCGAGGCCGGAGAGGCTCACGATGCCGATCTGGATGCTGCCGGAGTAGCTGATGCCGATCGCAAGAACGAGTATGAGCGCGGCGACGATGACGTTTCTGGTGTTGGTGAAGTCGACCTTGTTCTCAACAACGTTGCGCACACCGACTGCGGAGATCATACCGTAGAGGATGAGGGACACGCCGCCGATGGTCGCGGTGGGCATTGCGGAGACGAGAGCAGCAAACTTCGGGCAGAAGGAGACGAGGATCGCGAAGCAGGCTGCGATGCGGATGACGCGGGGGTCGTAGACCTTGGACAGCGCGAGGACGCCGGTGTTTTCACCGTAGGTGGTGTTCGCGGGGCCGCCGAAGAGTGCTGCCAGGGAGGTTGCCAGACCGTCGCCGAGGAGGGTGCGGTGGAAGCCGGGGTCAGACATGAAGTTCTTGCCGACGGTGGAGGATATTGCGCAGATGTCGCCGATGTGCTCGACCATGGTGGCGAGGGACAGGGGGACTATGGTGAAGACCGCGGACCAGAGCAGAGAGGAGTCAACCTCGCCAGCGAAGAGGCCGAACACGGTGCGGTTCCAGTGAACGGGAAGGCCGATCCATGCTGCGTTGGAGACTGCTTCGGAGACGGCAGCGCGCTCTGCGGGGTCAACGATGAGTGCGAAGATGTAGGAGCCGAGGACGCCGAGGAGGATGGGGATGATCTTGGTCATGCCCTTGCCCCACATATTGAAGCCGATGACGATCGCGATGGCAACGATGGCGACGAGCCAGTTGGCCTTGCAGTTATTGATAGCGGAGGAGGAGAGGGTCAGGCCGATGGCGATGATGATGGGGCCGGTGACGATGGGCGGGAAGAAGCGCATGACTTTCTTGACGCCGAAGGTCTTGAAGAGGACGGAGAGAATAACATACATCAGACCTGCGATAAGAACGCCGAAGCATGCATAGGGCAGGAGCGCGTTGTCATAAATCGGGCTGCCGTCAGCTGCCGCGCCGATGGTGCGGATGGCGTTGTAGCCGCCGATGAAAGCGAAGGAACTGCCGAGGAAGGCCGGAACCTTGCCGCCGGTGAGCAGGTGGAAGAGCAGGGTGCCGATACCGGCGAAAAGAAGCGCGGTAGCGACGTCAAGTCCGGTCAGAGCCGGAACAAGCACGGTGGCGCCGAACATGGCGAACATGTGCTGGAGGCCGAGCAGCAGCATCTTGGGGGTGCCGAGCTGGCGTGCGTCGTAAATGGGGCCGTCGATGGTGGTTTTCTTGTTCATTCAATTTACCTCTCTCAGTAGATTTTTTAATTGAACCATCTATATAAAGCGGCGTTTGCCGCAATATACCGTATTAAATTAATCCGCAATATCCATCAGGAACACGCCGGTCTCGCCGTCGTATTCCGGAAGGCGAACCTCAACAAGCTCGCTTCTGGAGGTGGGGATGTTCTTGCCGACGTAATCGGCGCGTATCGGCAGTTCGCGGTGCCCGCGATCCACCAGCACGGCAAACTGTATCGTTTTCGGCCTGCCGCAGCTGAAAACAGCCTCGATCGCGGCGCGCGCGGTGCGGCCGGTGTACAGCACGTCGTCCACGAGCACAACGTCCCTGCCTGTCACGTCGAACGGAAGCTCCGTGCGTCGCACAAGCGGCGTGTCGGCCAGGGTGCTCAGATCGTCGCGGTAAAAGCCAATGTCGATGCTGCCGCAGCTGGGGTCAACGCCCTCGATTTTCTCAATATTGCGGCGGATGATCTGGGCGATAGGCTCCCCACGGCGGCGGATGCCGACCAGAACCACATTGTCAACGCCCTTGTTCTTTTCAGTTATCTCGTGAGCAATGCGCATGAGCGCGCGGTTGAGCGCGGCCTCGTCCATTATCTGAGCTTTGAGCTTCATCTACGATCCCTCCGGGCAACAAAAAATCTTGCTGGCAGAACCGGCAAGACACACAAATATGCAGGCGCGCAACACGCCTGTACCATATGAGCGATTTTGCCGGCGTCTCTGCACCGTGGCTTAAAAATCTCTTATCGCTTGGATTATACGGTAAGCGTGTCGAAAAAGCAAGAGCTTTTTTGCTGTTCGGAGCTTTGTACAAGACTCAGCGGCACACCTAAAGCCGGTTTGTGAAAATACACAAGTCCACCCGGACCGGCTCCGGATGGACTTATACTCGTATATCACATGGCGTCGATATAGCTGCACGCGGCGAGGGCGGCGACGGAACCGTCGGCGCAGGCGGTGGTGAGCTGGCGCACAGATTTGCGGCGGCAGTCACCCGCGACAAACACGCCGGGCGTCCTGGTGCGGCAATCCTCGCCGGAGTCGGCGTAGCCCGCGGCGTCAAGCTCCATGAAGTCGGAGAAAATGGCGTTATCCGGCTCATGCCCGACGGCGACGAACAGCCCGTCAAGGCTTATCTCGCGCCGCCCGCCGGGATGGCGCACGGCGATGCCGCGCAGCTCCGTATCGCCAAGCAGCTCTTCGACCGTGGAGTCGAGGATGAACTCGACGTTATCCTTGGCTTCGAGCGCCTTTACGAGCTTTTCTTCGCCGCGGAAGCTGCCGCGGCGGTGGATAAGATAGACCTTGCGGCAGGTCTCGCTCAGGAGCATAGCGTCCTGAAGCGCGCTGTTGCCGCCGCCGTTGACCGCCACGTCGCGCCCCTTGTAGAATGCGCCGTCGCACACCGCGCAGAAGCCGACGCCGTTCCCGACCAGCTCCTCCTCACGCTCAAGCCCGAGCATTCTGGGCTTCGCGCCGGTTGCGATGATGAGAGCCTTCGCCTCAAACTCCGCGCCGGACTCGCAGCGCACGAGCTTGCTGCTGCCGCGATCCTCGACGGATACGACCTCCTCCAGCTCGACCTCCGCGCCCTGCTCCATGGCCTGCTCAAGCAGCCTGTCGCCAAGCTCGGTGCCGCTTATGGAGACGACGGTCGGGAAATTTTCAACTTTCGGCGACCACGTGATCTGCCCGCCGAACGCGGCCTTCTCTATCACCAGCACCGTTTTTCCGGCGCGGCAGGCGTATGTTGCCGCGGTAAGCCCCGCAGGGCCGCCGCCAACTATAATTATATCGTACATAGCTATAACTCCTGTATGCAATGAATACGCCCCGGCGAACCGGGGCGTATTCTGTTTTAGATCAGGTCACTGTGCGAGGAACTGCTTTATCGCGGGAGCACCGGCGTACTTCTCAAAGTCGGTGCCGTTGGTGACGACGAGGGTCGGCGCCTGCTTGACTCCGTAGCTCAGCGCCAGCTCTGCGTTCTCATCGGCCATCAGCTTCTCATACTTGAAGCCGGCCTTATCGAGATACGAGCAGGCGATGCGGCAGTTGGGGCAGGTGGGAGTGGCGAAAAGGATCGCTCTCGCGCCGCCGTGGGACTCATCGTGATGCTCCTCGGCCTTCGGCGCGTCATGCTCGATGGGGCCGTTGTGGGTGAGCTTGGAGGTGCCGATGTTGTACTCGCGGCGCTCCTTGTACTCCTGCGTCTTGCCTGCGTTCCAGTTCTGGACGGGGCGGTAGTAGCCGGTGATGCGGCTGTAGACCTCGGCGTCCTCACCGCAGTGGGGGCACTTGAACTGCTCGCCGCTCAGATAGCCGTGATTCTTGCAGACGGAATAGGTCGGGGAGAGAGTGTAGTACGGGAGCTTGTAGTTCTCAGCGATCTTGCGGACAAGATTTGCTGCGGCCTCCCAGCTCGGTAGCTTCTCGCCGAGGAAGGCGTGGAACACGGTGCCGGAGGTGTAGCGGGTCTGGAGATCGTCCTGAATGTCGAGCGCGGCGAAAATATCGTCCGTGTAGCCGACAGGCAGGTGAGAGCTGTTGGTGTAGTACGGGGTTCCGCCCGGCTCGGCCGCGGTGATGATGTCGGGGTAAAGCTCGACGTCGTGCTTGGCGAGACGGTAGGAGGTGGACTCGGCGGGCGTGGCTTCGAGGTTATACAGGTCGCCGTACTGTTCCTGATAATCGCTCAGGCGCTCGCGCATATGGTCGAGAACCTGCTTGGTGAACTCCTGGCACTCGGGATGGGTCATATCCTTGCGGATCCACTTGGCGTTGAGACCGGCTTCGTTCATGCCGACAAGGCCGATAGTGGAGAAGTGGTTATCAAAGGTGCCGAGGTAGTACTTGGTGTATGGGTAAAGGCCTGCGTCAAGGAGCTTGGTGATGACGGTGCGTTTGATCTTGAGGGAACGGGCGGAGAGATCCATCATCTTGTCGAGACGGGCGTAGAAGTCCTTCTCGTCCTTCGAGAGATATGCCAGACGCGGCATGTTGATGGTCACGACGCCGACGGAACCGGTGCTCTCGCCGGAGCCGAAGTAGCCGCCGGACTTCTTGCGCAGCTCACGCAGGTCGAGACGGAGACGGCAGCACATCGAGCGCACATCGCTCGGCTCCATGTCGGAGTTGATGTAGTTGGAGAAGTAGGGAGTACCATACTTCGCGGTCATCTCGAAGAGCAGCTTGTTGTTTTCGGTGGGCGACCAGTCGAAGTCGCGGGTGATGGAGTAGGTCGGGATCGGGTACTGGAAGCCGCGGCCGTTCGCGTCGCCCTCGATCATTATCTCGATGAAGGCCTTGTTGACCATGTCCATCTCTTTCTTGCAGTCGCCGTAGGTGAAGTCCATTTCCTTTCCGCCGACTATCGCGGGCTGATCCTTGAGGTCAGCGGGGACGGTCCAGTCGAGGGTGATGTTGGAGAACGGAGCCTGAGTGCCCCAGCGGGACGGGGTGTTCACGCCGAAGATGAAGGACTGGATGCACTGCTTGACTTCCTTCTGGGTCAGGTTATCGACGCGGACGAAGGGGGCGAGATAGGTGTCAAACGAGGAGAAAGCCTGGGCGCCAGCCCACTCGTTCTGCATGATGCCTAGGAAGTTTACCATCTGGTTGCAGAGGGTGGAGAGGTGGCTCGCGGGGGAGGAGTTGATCTTGCCGGGGATGCCGAGACCCTGCTGGATCAGCTGCTTGAGACTCCAGCCGGCGCAGTAGCCGGTGAGCATGCTCAGGTCGTGCAGGTGAATGTCGCAGTTGCGGTGTGCGTCGGCAATCTCCTGATCGTAGACCTCGCTGAGCCAGTAGTTGGCGGTGATGGCGCCGGAGTTGGAGAGGATAAGTCCGCCGACGGAGTAGGTGACGGTGGAGTTCTCCTTGACACGCCAGTCGAGAGCGCCGAGGTACTTGTCCACGGTGTCCTTGTAGTCAAGGTAGGTGGACTTCATGTTGCGCAGCTTCTCGCGCTGCTTGCGGTAGAGTATGTAGGACTTGGCGACTGCCTCGTAGCCGCCGCGGGAGAGCACTGCCTCAACGCTGTCCTGTACGTCCTCAACGGCGATGAGGCCGTCCTTTATCTTGGGCAGAAAGTCCGCAGAGACCTTCAGCGCCAGAAAATCAATAATGCTGTCGTTATATTCGGTGCCGGTGGCATCGAACGCCTTTTTGATGGCGGCGGCTATCTTATTGATGTCAAAATCAACTATCTTTCCGTCACGCTTGATTACCTGATACATATCTTATCCTCCTATACTTTGTATCTTAAACTCCCCGCACCTGCACCGACGGCACATACTGCGCCGCGGCATCGGCAAGAGAGTGCATTTCCTTCTCGTCATACGCGCTCAGGCCGTCTATCGCAATAATATGGCCGGAGTCCTTGAATTGCTGGAGATAATATTCCTTTGCGCCTGCTATCCACTTCGCCGTGCCTACGATGCTCTCGCGCGTGTGCAGCCCGCGGACGACGGTCGTGCGGAATTCGTAGTCCACAGTCCCGCCCAGCAGGAAGTCCTTTGAGCGTTCTATTGCGCCGAGGTCGAGCGAACCAAGCCCGACGGTCTTCGCGTAAAGCTCCGGCGAATTTTTTATGTCCATCGCCACTCGGTCGACAAGTCCTGCGCTGACGACGTCCTTCAGCCGCTCAGGGAAGGTGCCGTTCGTGTCGAGCTTTATCATAAAGCCCAGCGCGCGAACCTTTTCGAGAAACGACGGAAGATCCTTGTGCAGCAGCGGCTCGCCGCCGGTTATCGCAACGCCGTCCAGCACTCCCTGACGCTTCCTCAGAAAGCTCAGCACCTGCTCCTCATCCGTGTCCTGCCCGACAAGCTCCGGCAGCACGAGAGGGGCGTTGTGGCAGAAGGGGCAGCGGAGATTGCAGCCCGGCGTGAACACGGTACATGCGACCTTGCCGGGGTAATCCAGCAGAGTGAGCTTTTGCAGTCCGGATATGAGCATAACGCGGCCTCCCTTCGCCCAATTCTTATGTCCATGCAGTATAATACAGTCATATGCTGCTCTTGTCAAGAGTAAATCACAAGATATTGAAACTTTAACCGGCGTGTAACCGAATTGACCACAAAATATAGTGCCGAGGAGCGGCTGACCCGCCTCCCGGCACCGAGGGCTATTTTATATCAAGCTTCAAGGATTTTCAAGAGGAAAAACACATTCGGCGCATTTTTTGTCAATGCTGCACATTTTTTGCCTGTTCCAATTTACGTTCGCGGCGATTTCTGACATCATCGCCCATAGGCTTGATGTCGCCCGCCTTTTGCAGCGCCCACTTTGTAAGCATCGGGCCGACAAGCTCATAAATAAGCACGGCGAACAGCACGATATTTCGTATCAGCGCGCCGTCCTCAGGCAGGGTGGACGCCGTGACACACATGCCCAGCGCGACGCCGGCCTGCGGCAGCAGCGTGATGCCGAGGTATTCGACGATGTTCTTATCGCAGCGCATGAGCTTCGCGGATTCGCGCGCGCCGATATACTTACCGGCAGAGCGGGCAAGCATATAGATTATGCCGACGAGCACCGAGGCAAGCTCCTTGAATACGCCCAGCTCCAGCTCTGCGCCGGAGATGACGAAGAACAGCACCATGAGAGGGCCTGTCCAGCGGTCGGAGTTCTCCATGATCTCTTCGGAGAGCGGGCAGAGGTTGCAGAACACGCTGCCGAGCATCATGCACACCAGCAGCGACGAGAAGCCCAGAGTCACGGGGCCGATCTTCACGCTTATCATCGACAGCGCGACCGTCAGGAACACGAAGCTTATGGTTATGGCAAGGCGGTTTGTGTTGGAGTTAAAGAGCTTTTCGATCTGGGTCATAACCCAGCCCGCGACTGCGCCGAGGAGCAGGGAGGCGGTAATCTCGATTATCGGGTTTGCGACGATGGTGTAGAGGTCGACAACGCCGCTGCTCAGCGCCTTGGCGATGCCGAAGGACACTGCGAACAGCACGAGGCCGACCGCGTCGTCCAGCGCGACTATCGGCAGCAGGAGGTCAGTGAGCGGCCCCTTGGCCTTGTACTGGCGCACGACCATGAGCGTCGCGGCCGGAGCAGTCGCGGCGGCGATGGCGCCGAGGGTTATCGCGGCGGGGACGGTCAGTACGTCGGGGCGGATAAGGTGGAATATCAGCAGCGCGATATCGACCAGCACCGTCGCGGTCACGGCCTGAAGAATGCCGACGACAAGCGCCTGCTTGCCGGTCTCCTTGAGCTGCGACAGGCGGAACTCGTTGCCTATTGAGAAGGCGATGAAGCCGAGCGCGACGTCGGATATAAGCCCGACGCCCTCCAGCTCCTCGTAGCTTTCAAAGCCGATGCCGGGGATGCCCAGCGCACCGATGAAGCAGGGGCCGATCAGAACGCCCGCAATGAGGTAAGCCGTCACGTCGGGCAGATGTGTTTTCTTGAGAAGTCGGGTCATCATAAGCCCGGCAAACATTGCGATGGCAAGGGATAATAATGCTTTCATATATCTCATCTCCAAACTGCGATATTATACAGCATCCGCGGGCTTTTTTCAATAATAAACAGGCAGGAAATTTCAGATTTTCCTGCCTGTTTTTTGTGTAAAAGTTATATCCGTATATTTACTATATAGTAGGATAGTAGGACTCAGCCCTTATGCGGCCTTCTTGCTCTCGACACTGCGGATGACGAACAGCGTCGCTATCGTGAGCACCGCGCCGACGGCGATGCAGATGAGGGCGTTCTGGACAAAACCGGCGACGACGTAGGTCACGAAGCTGACTGCCGCGACGGTGATGACGTAGGGAAGCTGAGTGGAGACATGCGTGAGGTGATCGACCTGCGCACCGGCAGAGGCCATGATGGTCGTGTCGGAAATGGGGGAGCAGTGGTCGCCGCAGACAGCGCCCGCGCAGCAGGCGGAGATGCCGATTATCAGCAGCTCGCTGGAGGTGGGGAAGATCGCGGTCGTGATGGGGATGAGGATGCCGAAGGTGCCCCAGGAGGTGCCGGATGCGAAGGCGAGGATGCAGGCCACGACGAAGATGACCGCGGGCAGCAGGCTGTAAAGTCCGCTGGAAGCGCCGTACATGAGGTCACGGACGAATTCCGCCGCGCCGAGATTGCTGGTCATGGTCTTGAGGGAGACTGCGAGGGTCAGAATGATGATCGGGGGAACCATGGCGATGAAGCCCTTGGGGACGCAGGACATCGCGTCCTTGAAGCTGATGACACCGCGCGCGACAAGGTAGATAACGATGAGAACGAGGGAGATTATGCCGCCCCAGGGAAGGCCGACAAAGGCGTTGGTGTTGCCGAAGGCGCCGATGAAGTCGCCCGCAAATTCGGTGCTGCCGGAGGGATCTGCGCCGAAGAAGCCGCCTACATAGAGCATACCTATGGTGCAGGTGATTATCAGGACGAGCACGGGGAGCACGAGGTCGATAACGCGGCCCTTGGGGTTTGCGGCTTCATCCTCGCTGCCGGCAAGGCCGCCGAGATTGCCGTTGAGCTGGGCGCTCATCTCGTGGATGCGCATGGGGCCGTAGTCGAACTTCATGCAGGCCAAGGCCACGATGAACACGAGAGTCAGCAGAGAGTAGAAGTTATAGGGTATCGCCTTGATGAACAGCTCGATGCCGCTGTAGCCCGCGTTGAGGTCTGCCGCGACGCCGGAGACGGCGGCTGCCCAGGAGGAGATCGGGGCTATCATGCAGACGGGCGCGGCGGTCGCGTCGATGAGATATGCGAGCTTGGCGCGGGAGACGCGGTGCCCGTCAGTCACCGGCCGCATGACCGAGCCGACGGTCAGGCAGTTGAAATAGTCGTCAATGAAGATCAGAACGCCGAGGACGAAGGTCGCGAGTATTGCGCCGACGCGGGTCTTGATGTGGGTCTCTGCCCAGCGGCCGAACGCCGCCGAGCCGCCGGACATATTGACCAGCGCCACGATTATGCCGAGCAGGACGAGGAAGAGGAAGATGCCCGCGTTTTCCGCGATGGCGGCGATGAAGCCGTCGTTCAGTGCGGTGTCGAGCGTGCCGACGGGGGAGAAGCCAGCGCAGAACATCGCGCCGATGAGGACGCCGATGAACAGCGAGGAGTATGCTTCCTTGGTGATGAGTGCGAGGACGATTGCGATGATTGGCGGCAGAAGCGCCCAGAAGGTTCCGTACATAATATGTACCTCCAAAATAAAAAAATCATGAACAGAGCAGATACTGTTCATGACCTAAATATCATAGTCGGTACATAGTCCTGACAGCTCTCCGCTTACGCGACAGTCCGGCGGATATTCTCCGACGACCCAGGCATATCCGTTCGGGAACCGGATACCCTTCGGCGGCGACCCCTTTCGCTCCACGCTTCCCTGCGTTTTTCCGGAGCTACTCTTGATAACCGCACCTCTATCATACTTTGTTCAGTTGAGCTTATTATAGCCGCCGAAATCGGTTTGTCAACAGGGAATATTCATTTTCGTGATTTTTCCCGTTTAATTAACTGCAATAAAGTGATATTATATACATATAATACAATCAAGAGGATGTTTAAATGGCCAAACTCTTTGATTTTACGATAAAAAACGGCGCCGCGGGTGGATTCGGAATGTTCAGCGCGGCGCATTTCGCATGGCTTGCGGTGCTCCTCGCGGCGGGGGGCGGCGTGTGTCTGGCGTATAAAAAGGCGGATGAAAATTCACGGCGGGTCATCCGCCGCGCGGCGGCATGGGGCGCGCTTGGGATGGAACTTCTGCGCGCGGCGCTGCTGTTCGCGGCGGGGGAATATAACCTCGGCCGCCTGCCGCTGCATCTGTGCGCGATGGCGGTGTACATCTGCGCGCTCCACGCATGGCGCGGCGGCGCGCTGACGGGGCAGTTCCTGTACGCGTTCTGTATGCCCGGCGCGGTTTTCGCGCTGATCTTTCCCGACTGGGGATATTATCCGGCGCTGCATTTCATGAGCGCGTCGTCATTCGTGATACACGGGCTGATCGTGACCTACGTCGTGATGCAGGTCGCGGCGCGGGACATCGTCCCCGACGTGAAGAAATGCCCGCAGTGCCTTGGCCTGATGCTGGCGCTCGCGCTGCCGGTGTATATTTTTGACCGCATCACGGGGACGAATTACATGTTTCTCAACTGGCCGTCGCCCGGCTCGCCGCTGGAATGGTTTGCATTTCTGGGGAGTCCCGGCTTCGTGCTGGGCTATCTGCCGATCCTCGCCGCCGTTTGGGCAGTGATGTATTATCCGTTCCGTCTGACGGGGGAAAATAAAAAGCAATAATTAGTATCGGTTAACAAGAGCAGACACGCCTGACAGTGCGTCTTTCCGGCGCTTTTTGCTTTTTTCGACTTGAAGGGCGGCAGCCCGTCTGCGTCTCAAAAAGCAAAAATCACTCGAAAATCCATCCCTGTCAGGTGCGCAGCAGTTTTGACGGAGCAGAAATGTGGCCAGACGATGAAAAGGCCGCAGAGAATACTTGCTGTATTGTCAAGGACTTTGAAGAAGTATGGGCGCATTTCTGCCCGCCAAAACCGTGTTTGCCCTTGTCAACCGATACTAATAAAAGCAATAACAAACCGTCCCTCGTTTGAGGGACGGTTTGTTATTGGATGCTCTATTCAGGGCACAGCTTCGGTGCTCATAAGGAGTAAGAGAGTTTGTGAGTTTGTGAGGTTGTAGAAGTATAAGCCCCGGACTCATGCCCTGAATACAGCACCCAATTCCATACAATGTATATGAATATATTTACAAATCGCCGTAATGCGCGTATAATAAACTAGTTTTACAGTTCGCGTTATATTTCCTGTGCTCCGCCTCAAATACAAGCATATTATACCAGATTTTTCTCCGTGTGACACACCATATGTCAAATACGCAGATTTTTATGTCAAAATAGCATGTAAATATATGAGGTATGACATAACATGATCTCTTTACCGACTATCATCTCGAACTACATACAGTTTAACTTCTGGGGCATCGCGATGAACATCCTGCTCACGCGGCGATACAGCAGGCTCAAGACCTTCCTGCTGCTCCAGCTCATCATACTCGGCATGATATTTTTCCCGTATATCCTGCCGTACCTCTCCACATGGCGCGCCATGATCGGGCTGATAACATGGGCGGCGCCGCTGGTGCTGTACAGCGACAAAATACGAAAGAAGCTGGTCGTTTTCGCGCTGTGCACGGTCACGACGATGTTCGTGGAACTGTGGGTGGCGGTGCTGCTGCCGCCTGAGGTCATAGCCGCAGGCGTCTCCGCGCAGACCACCGAGCTGCAGTGCGGCATTTACGCGGTCTATGACGCGAGCACTGCGCTTCTGCTCGCGGTGGGTACGCTGTTTCTCAAGCGCTTCGATCTTAAAAATGAGCAGTACCTCACGCTGCGGCACTGGCTGGGCTTCAGCCTGTTCCCGATAAGCCAGTACGTCCTGCTCTGCGGCTGGTTTTCCGAGCTGGCGCTGGAGGATTTCTCACTGAGCAAGCTCATTTTCATGGTGATCGCCGAGCTTATATGCATGGTCTCCGACGCGGTGCTGTATATGAGCATGGTCAGCATCGCGCGGCGTTCCAGACTCGCGGCCGAAAACGAGCTGCTGAAAAAGCAGATTGACGCGCAGAAGGCGCACTACGCCGCTCTGACGGATCAGTATGAGGATATCCGCCGCATGCGGCACGATATCGCAAACCATATGTACACGATAAATCTTCTCCTGAAGGATGGCCGCACCGAGGAGGCGGCGGCCTACGCCAAGGAGCTTAACGAAAAGACCGAATTCCAGCCAATGCTCGGCCAGTGCCGCAACCCGATCACGGACGCGTTCCTGTATTCCCGCTCGAAGGAGCTGGAGGCACAGGGCGTGGATGTCAATATGAATGTAAACGTGCCGCGCATACCCAAGGTGAGCAACATATATATGGTGAGCGCACTCGGGAATCTGCTGGATAACGAGGCCGAGGCCGCTCTCAAATGCGAAAAGCCGTGGATAAAGCTGAACGCCTATTCCTCGAAGGGCTATCTCATCATAGAGGTCACGAATCCGACCCTGCCGAACGCGTCCAAGCCGCGCCGGATTCCGGAGCTGCCGCGTGGAGTCGGCTCGCATATTCTGACCGAGATCGCGGAAACCTACGAGGGGCAGTATACCTGCTGCGAGGAGAACGGCGTTTTCCACGCCACGCTCACTCTGAAGGAGGACAACTGCGATGCTTCGCATAGCGATATGTGACGATGAACGCATACACCGCCGGCACACGGCGGAGCTGATAGACAGCGCGCTCGCCGCGCGCAGCGCGGATATCAGCTGCTTTGACAGCTCCGAAGCGCTGCTCCAGGCGGTGGTTTCCGGCTACGCGCCGGACATCGCGGTGCTGGATATTCAGATGGGCGAGATGGACGGGATCAGTCTCGCAAAGAGGCTCAATGCACTCACTCCGTCCTGCCGCATAATTTTTGTCACGTCGTACCTCGCATTTGCGACCGAAGTCTACAGCACGGAGCACGTCTATTTCATCCTGAAAAGCCAGATCGACGAGCGCATCGGAAGCGCACTGGAGAAGGCCGTGTCGGCGATCGACGCGGATCGCGGCAGCGGCGCGATGCTGCCGGTCAAGGTTCGCGGCGGCACGGAGCTGATACCGGTGAAGGACGTCAAATACGTGGAGCGGCTGGGCCGCAAGACGCATGTCGTCGCCGCGGGCTCGGAGCTGTGGAGCGCGCATGCTCCGGCGGAGCTGCTGAGCGGGCATGAGGAGCGGTTTATCCGATGTCATCAGAGCATATGGGTCAATCCGCAGTGGGTCTCCGCCATGAAGAGCGACGAATTCCTGCTCAAGGACGGGGCGAGCCTGCCAATAAGCCGCGGCTACAAGCAGTCCGCGCGGGACGCGTTCTTCGCATCGCTCCGCCGTCCGGAGGACGCACTATAATAAAGCAGCGCGGCAAAGTGTTGACAAGTCCGGCGGCGCACCGTATAATTGAACGAAGAAGAATTCACGGCAGGAAGATGAATCTTCCTGCCGTTGGTTTATAAACTGCCAACAGGAGGGATATTGTGAACCGTGTTTTGAATTTTTCCGCGGGGCCGTCGATGCTGCCGCTTGAGGTGCTTGAGGAGGCTCAGCGCGATCTGGTAGATTATAAGGGCTGCGGCAGCAGCGTCATGGAGATGAGCCACCGCTCCAAGTATTTCGCGCCGATAATCGCGGACGCGGAGGCCTCGCTGCGCCGCATCATGAACATAAGCGACGATTACCATGTGCTCTTTCTGCAGGGCGGCGCGTCGCTCCAGTTCTCGATGATACCGATGAACCTCGCAAAGCGCGGGGAAAAGGCGGCATATGTCGTCACGGGGCAGTTCGCGGGCAAAGCGCTTGACGAGGGCGCGCGCTGGTGCGATGCTGTGTGTCTTGCAAGCGGCAAGGAAAACGGCTTCGCGGAAATTCCGCACATAAGCGCCGCCGATGTGCCGCAGGACGCGCGGTTTCTGCACATAACCGTCAACAATACCATCTACGGCACCATGTGGAGCGAGCTGCCCGAAACGGGAAGCGTCCCCCTCGTGGGCGACCTGTCGTCCGTTGCACTGGGGCGCGAATATGATATAAACCGCTTCGGCCTCGCGTATATGGGCGCGCAGAAGAATATGGGCATCGCAGGTCTCACCGTCGTCATAATCCGCAAGGAGCTTGTGACGAGCGAGCTTGACGAGGTCGTCCCCTCCATGCTGCGCTATGATCTGATGGCGAAAAACGGCTCTATGTACAATACCCCGCCCGCCTTTGCGATATATATGGCCGGACTCATGTTCAACTGGGTCGAGGCGCAGGGCGGCGTCGCGGAGATGGAGCGCCGTAATAAAGAGAAAGCCGCGCTGCTGTATTCCGTGCTGGACGAGTCGAGCATGTTTGCCCCGCGCGCCGAGAAGGACAGCCGTTCGATAACCAACGTCACCTTTACACTGCCCACGCCTGAGCTGACCGCGGATTTCGTGCGCATGGCCGAGGGGCGCGGGATGATAAACGTCAAGGGACACCGGCTCACCGGAGGCTGCCGCGCCTCGATATATAACGGCATGCCGATGACGGGCGTGGAGAAGCTCGCCGAGTGCATGAGAGACTTTGAGAGGGGACTGCGCGAATGAAGGATCTGAACAAGCTGTTCGCGCCGATCGGGCTGCGCGTTCCGGAAATCCTGCTCCCCGCGCGAGACATTGAGCGCTTCGCGGTTATCGCCTGCGATCAGCATACGGCGGAACCGGAATATTGGGAGGAGACGGAGCGGATCGTCGGCGATGCGCCGTCCGCGCTGCATCTGATGCTGCCGGAGGCGTGGCTCGGCCGCGAGAATGCGGGCGCGGATGTGCCAGCGAATATGCGCCGGTACCTTGCCGACGGGAGCCTGCGCAGCATAGGCGAGGGCTTCGTCTATGTGTGCCGCCGGACTTCGGAGGGCATACGCCATGGGCTGCTTGCCGCCGTCGATCTTGAGCAGTATGATTTCAGCCCCACGGCGGATACGCTCATGCGCGCGACCGAGGCCACCGTGCGTGAGCGGCTGCCCGCGCGCATTGCGCTGCGGCGCGAAGCCGTGCTGGAAATGCCGCATGTGCTCGTGCTGACGGACGACCGCGAGAATTCCGTGACGGCGCTGCTGGAGCGCGAGCTTGGCAGCCTGCCGAAGCTGTATGATTTCGACCTGATGCAGGGCGGCGGACATATCGAGGGCTATCATGTTCGGGATGAGCGCGTGTGCGCGGCGATAGCCGATGCACTCGGCGCGCTGAACGAGAAGCGCGGCAACGCGCCGCTGTACGCCGTCGGCGACGGGAACCATTCGCTGGCCGCGGCGCGCGAGTGCTGGTATGCCCAGCGCGAAAGCATTCCGGAGACCGAGCGCGAGGGGCATCCGCTGCGCTATGCGCTGGTGGAGCTGGTCAGCATCTATGACGATGGACTGAGCTTCCACCCGATACACCGGCTGCTGTGCAATGTCGATCCGGAGCAGGTGCAGCGCGAGCTGGGCTTCGATGCGGCGAACCCGCCGTCGCTTCAGGAATTGCAGCCCAAGCTCGACGAGTGGCTGGCGCGGCATCCGGAGGCGCAGCTGGACTACATACACGGTGCCGAGGAGTGCCGGAAGCTTGGGGACAGGCCGGATAGGCTGAGCATAGTGTTCGGCAGCTTCGACCGCGGCGACTTTTTCGCTACGATACAGCGCGACGGGATATTTGTCCGCAAGAGCTTCTCCATCGGTAGTGCGGACGAAAAGCGGTATTATCTTGAATGCCGCAGGATAAGATAAAGACGCGGCGCTGAAACTGAATAGACGAAGGGCGGCTGTTTCAGACAGCCGCCTTTCGTTATCGTGTGTTTTCCAGGTCACAATTCCATCTTGAAATAATAGCCATATTTTATTATAATCAAGTCAGATCGACCTGATAAAACACGTAAGGAGTGCTGATATGGGGGCATGGAGCGTCAGCGTAACCGGAAATGATATGGCGCTCGACCTGAAGATGGATTACTCATGCGCCTTCTATCGCTGGGGAGAAAGCGCCGCAGACAAGATAGACGAATACATCAGAACCAGATTCGACGAGACCGATCCGGAGGAATGGTGCAACTATGTCTATTCCCTCGCGGACTATATGTGGAAAAAGGGCATTCTCACGGACGAGATAAGAGATCGGGCGATACAGCTGATCGACAGCGATTTCGGCCTTGAGATATGGGCGGAGTCAGGGGAGAAGATACTGAACCAGCGGAAGAAAGCGCTTGCGGATTTCCGCGCGATGCTTCTCTCGCCGATGGGGCCGAAGAAGAAAATCAAGCCCGACGTATACACGGACACCATTTTCAACGAAGGGGATATAGTGGCGATACAGCTGAAAACCGCCAATAAATCCATCGCCAAGCACGCCCGCGAATATACGGACATGACGGACGAAGAGTTCCATAGCTACGACGGGAAATATGTCCTGCTGCAAAAGATATCTGACAAATCGTCATGGCAATGCGCCATGGTGCCTGAAATACATGACTGGTGGGCAAACTTCCGGCTGCTCAACGGCATTTACGAAGAGATACCGGACAGCGTCGATACTGACCGGCTCACTGACGCGACCTTTATCGGTTGTCGGGAGCCGGTGTTCACCTGTGAGAGCAGCATGTTTTACTTCAGGAAAAGGCACTACAAGGTGATAGGCAATCAACGCCCGCAAATGGAGAGATACCAGTATTTGCAGAAAAGTGAAGGCAGGCAGATTTTCCTCGGAATAAGCACGGAGTGGCACGATCCGGACTCCTTCTTTGTGGCGGCGATGGATCTGGAGAAAACTGTCCGCCTGTGGGACGGTTCGGTCAGCCGGCTGATGGAGATCGCGCATGACGCGAACCGCTGTGGCGCGTTCAATTACCGTTTGTCGAAAGAAGAAAATGACAGGAATCGGGAGCAGGAGGAGCTTCTGATAGACCAGAAGCTGCGGGAAGCGGCGGACGATCCCAAAACGAAAATTTATATGCTGCACTGGGGTCGTGACTGCGCTTTTGCTTCCGTCAAAGATGGCCGGATAGACAATGTCTATGTCCTGGGAGTTTATCAGAGAAGCGGCGCGGCGACCTGCCTTCTGACCGAAATATCAAAGGCGGCGGGGTCGGGCGCATATATGATCATTCCCGATGTCAGGCGTAAAAAGGAGCTCGAAAAGCTCTGCGGATACGCGGATATTGAGATAAGGTACTGCTGACACATAATAAAACGAGCGGCTCCATAGCGGAGCCGCTTGTTTCTTATATATCGGGATGCCGATCCGAGCCTTACAGGAGCGCTTTGACCTTGGCGGCGATGTTTTCCGCGGTCAGGCCGTATTCCACGAACAGCGCGTCGGGCTTACCGGACTGGCCGAAGCGATCTTCTACGCCGACGCGGTCGAAGCCGGCGCCGGCATGACCGGCCAGAACCTCTGCGACTGCGGAGCCGAGGCCGCCTGTGACGAAGTGTTCCTCGGCGGTGACGATGGCCTTCACCTTGCCGTTGTAGGCGAGGATGGTCTCTTTGTCGATGGGCTTGATGGTGTGGAAATTCACGACCGCTGCGCTGATGCCCTCGGCCTCAAGCAGCTCCGCCGCCTTGATGGCGCGGGTCACCATGAGTCCGGTGGCGAAGATCGCGGCATCACTGCCGTCGCGGATGACGTTGGCCTTGCCGGGGATGAACGGCGTATCCGCGTCGGTCACGGCGTCGGTATTCGGGCGGGACAGGCGCAGATATACGGGGCCGTCTATCTCCACGGCCGCCGCGACGGCCTTTTTGGCTTCCTCGGCGTCACAGGGGACGAACACGGTCATGCCGGGGATGCCGCGCATGAGGCTTATATCCTCAAGCGCCTGATGGGAGCCGCCGTCCTCGCCGACGCTGAGCCCCGCGTGGGTGAACGCGAGCTTGACGTTTGCCTTGGCATAGGCGACGCTGTTGCGTATCTGCTCATATGCGCGGCCTGCGCCGAATATGGCGAAGGTGCTGGCGAAGGGGATATAGCCGGAGAAGGCAAAGCCCGCCGCCGCGTCTATCATGTTCGCTTCGGCGATGCCGAAATCATAAAACCTGTCGGGGAAAGCCTTTTTGAAGGTGCTGGTCTTTGTGGAGCCGGAGAGATCCGCGTCCATAACGACTATGCGCTCGTTGATTTTGCCAAGCTCAGCAAGAGCTTCGCCGTATGCTTCTCTTGTGGATTTAGCCATTTAACGCAGCCTCCAATTCTTTCATGGCCGCCTCGTAGTCGGCGGTCTTTATAGTGGTGCCGTGCCAGCCGGGGTTGTTCTCCATGAAGGAAACGCCCTTGCCTTTGACGGTCTCGCAGCAGATGAACTTCGGCTTGCCAGTGGTGTGCGGCAGGCGGAGCGCCGCGGTGACGGCGTCGATATTGTGCCCGTCCACGGTGACAGTGTCAAAGCCGAAGGCGGCAAACTTCGCGCAGATGTTGCCGAGGGACATGACGTCGTCGTTCCTGCCGTCTATCTGCAGGCCGTTATGGTCGAGAATAACGGTGAGGTTATCGAGCTTATAATGGGCGGCGGCCATTGCGGCCTCCCATATCTGACCCTCCTGGCACTCGCCGTCGCCGACCATGGTGTACACCTGATAGCGCTTGCCGCCGTGCTTTGCGGCCATAGCCATGCCTACAGCGATGGACATGCCCTGACCGAGGGAGCCGGTGCAGGCGTCAACGCCGGGGGTCTTGTTCTTGTCGGGGTGCCCCTGCAGGTGGCTTCCGAGCTGGCGCAGAGTCATAAGCTCCTCCTTCGGGAAGAAGCCCTTGTCCGCCAGCACCGCGTAGAGCGCGGGGCAGCAATGACCCTTGCTCAGGACGAAACGGTCACGATCCGGCATCTGCGGATCGGCGGGGTCAACGTTCATCACGTTATAATACAGCGCGACCAGCTCGTCGATGCAGGACAGGGAGCCGCCCGGATGACCGGACTGCGCCTTGTACAGCTCTTCGATAATATCAATTCTGAGCTGAGCCGCTTTCTTCTGAAGCGTCATTCTTTATTCCTCCATTCAGGTTTGTAGCCAATCGAGCGGGAATTCCGTCCCGCAAAACGACGTCTATAAGTATACATTACCGCGAATAGAATTTCAATACATAAAAGTTCTTGAAAAATGTCAATAAATGCTGTTTAATATCAACGGAGTGATTTGATTGAAATACAAAATTATTGCATTTGACCTTGACGGTACGCTTCTGAACGACGTCAAGGAGATACCTGAGGAGAATCTGCGCATGCTGCACCGCGCGGCGGAGTGCGGCGTACAGCTCGTGCCGGCGACTGGGCGGATATATCCCGGCCTGCCGGAGCAGCTGCGCGCGCTGCCGTTCGTGCGCTACTGCATATGCGTGAACGGTGCGCAGGTGTACGACGCATGGGAGAAAAAAGTGATCTGCCGCGCGGAGATACCGGCGGCGCGGGCGATAGAACTGGCGGAATTCATGGACGGCCTGCCCGTGATCTATGACTGCTATCAGGACGACTGGGGCTGGATGAGCGGCAGCATGTACGCGAAGATCGACGAATATATAAGTGACCCCGGCGTCGCACTGCTGACGAAAAAGACCCGCACGGCGGTGGACGATCTGAAAGCGACGCTGCGCGAGCGCGGAACGCCGGTGCAGAAAATGCAGATGCATTTCAGCAATCCGGCGCAGCGGCTGCACTGGCTGGCTGAGCTGCCCGCGCTGTGGCCGGACATATCCGTGACCTCGTCGATAAGCAGCAACATAGAGCTGAACAGCCTCGACGCAAACAAGGGCGCGGCGCTGAAGCAGCTGTGCGGCCTGCTCGGCGTCGGTATAGAGGAGACGCTCGCCTTCGGCGACGGGTCGAACGACCTGACGATGCTCTCCGCGGCGGGAACCGGAGCCGCCATGCTCAACGCCTCGGATAACGTCAAGGCCGCGGCGGACATCGTGACGGAGGCGGACAACAACTGCGCCGGTGTTGCGCAGACTGTATACAGGCTCATGCCGGAGATAGGGGGAGCATGCGATGAATGAAGCGATCGCGGTGCGCGTGGTGATAAGCGCGCTGATAGGATATCTGCTCGGCTGCATAAGCCCGTCGTTCCTCATCGGGAAGCGGCGCGGATACGACGTGCGCGAGACCGGGTCGAAGAATGCCGGCGCGTCAAACACGATAATCATGGCGGGGAAGTTTGCCGGAGTGCTGGTCGCGGTGCTGGATATTCTGAAGGCTGCGGCCTCATGGTGGATAGCGGCCGCGCTGTTTCCGGAGCTTGAATTTGCCGGACAGATCGCAGGAGCGGCCTGCGTGCTGGGGCATATGTTCCCCGTGTTCCTGGGCTTCAGGGGCGGAAAGGGCTTCGCCTGCCTCGGCGGGCTGGCGCTTGCCTGCGGCCCCGCGACGTTTTTGCTGATGGTACTGCTCGCGGCAATTATCGGCTTTGCGAGCAGCTATATCTGCATCGCGGCGGTGTCGATGTCGGTCGTTTTCCCGCTGTATTATGCGCTGACCACCGGCTCGTGGCTGGGTGCGCTGATATTGCTGCTGCCGTCTCCGTTCATGTTCTATAAGCATAGGGAAAATTTCCAAAGGATCGCGGCGGGGCAGGAGTTGAAGCTCAGCTTCCTGTGGAAAAATGAGAGCGAGATGAACCGCACCGGCCATATAGCCGCCGTCGAAAACGAAGCCGACGACGAGCTGCAGGCGTAAAAATTCGCAGTTTGCTGGCAGAATAAATAAAAAATTCCGTGGATCATTCCACGGAATTTTTTTATCTGAGCCGGTCGAAGCCATCGTCCACAGGGGACTGGACTTTCTGCGGCTTTTTGCCCATGTTCTGAATAATGACCCAGGTGTAGTACATGAACATCAGCGCGGTGGAGATAAAGATGAGCTGCATACCGAAATAGCGCTCATCCGCGATGCACATCACGCACAGCATCGCGCCGATCATTGAGAAGAACAGACTGTGCCACGGTTTGGGCTGGCCGAATACGTATCCGGCGTTATAGAAGAAGCCGATCATTGCGACCGAGACCGCGATGATCTCCACAGCGTAAGCCCAGACGACGCTGTTGATATCGTTGGCCTTGTAGCAGACAACGAGCCAGAGCGCGTACATCAGCACCGGCAGCATGGACAACAGGCACAGCAGGGAGATCTTGGCCTGCGGGTCGCTCACCTTTTTCATGAGCAGCGGGAATGCGACTCCAGAGAGGAGCGCCAGCCCCGCGAGGATGAGCAGAAATACGACCTCTTCGTCGGTCTCGCAGCTCATGGCCAGGACGAGCGCGCCGAGACACATCATCCCGCCGATGACCCAGCGGAGAATGGAGAAGAGCCGTCCGGTGTTGGCCAGCGCCTCATGCGGCGCGGCGGGCGGGACGAACTGCTGTGCTTTCATACGCTTGATGAAGCGATAGAACACTGCGGCCGCCGCGAGGACTATCAGCACCACCGCGACATTCAGCGAGCTGGAGCCGCAAAGCCCGTTGTCATCGAACGCGATCTGAAGCTGGAGCCAGCGGATGAAAACACCGAAAGCGCTTGCGCCCAGCACGTAGCAGTCGAGCTTCAGGGCAAGCTGTTTCATTTCGTTGCGCATAAAGAATTACCTGCTTTTATATTATTTTATATAGGGATTTATATAAGGGATTTTATACTCATTCTGCCATTCCGTCAAGCGGAAGATGAGGAGGACATGATGAAGCGAACGATTTTGCTGTCATATATCGCGCTGGTGATCGCTGTTGTGCTGTCGGCTGCGGCAGGGCGCGGCGCGGAGAGCGCACCGGAGGAGACTGCACCGCCCGTGGAAAGTGCTGCACCGGAGACAACGCCGCAGCCCCCGTCCGCGCCGGAGCGGATAAGCCTGCTGACAGAGGACGGCATACTGGAAATGGACATGCAGGAGTATCTGGTCGGCGTTGTCGCGGCGGAGATGCCGGCGGCTTTTCCTAGTGAAGCGCTGAAGGCGCAGGCGGTGGCTGCGCGGACATACGCGATGAACTGCGCCGCAGGCAAAAAGCATGGCGATGCGCAGGTGTGCGCCGATTATAAATGCTGTCAGGCGTGGCAGGACGACGCCGCGCTGCGCGAAAAATGGGGCGTGGACTACGACATGTATATAGAAAAAATACGCGCCGCGGTCGCGGCGACGGAGGGGCAGTATCTGAGCTATGATGGGGAGGCGGTGTTCGCGGCGTTCCACTCATCGTCCGCCGGAGCGACCGAGGCCAGCGGCAGCATATGGAGTGAGCGGCCGTATCTCATAAGCGTCAGCAGTCCGGAAACGGAGGAAGACGTGCCTAACTTTGTCAGCCGCGTTGACTGCACGGAGCTTGACTTCCGCGACACGCTTCTCTCCGCGCACCCCGAAGCGGACTTCACCGGCGATGCGTCGGGCTGGGTGGGCGAGATCTCACGCGACGAGAGCGGACGCGTGGCAAGCGTCGTTCTGGGCGGCGTCAGCGTATCTGGAACGGAGCTCAGGAGCCTGTTCGCGCTCCGCTCCACGGCATTCGAGCTTGAATATGACGGCGGCTTTCATTTCACCGTCACGGGCTACGGCCACGGCGTTGGAATGAGCCAGTACGGCGCGAAGGTCATGGCCGAGGATGGCGATGACTATCGGGCGATACTGGCTCATTATTATACGGGATGCGAGCTTACAGGCTGAACTTCTTCTCGTAGGTACAGAAGCAGTAGCGTATGCCGTCCTCCTCCTCCCATGGCTCCTGCGAAACGCATTCCCATTCGGGGTTGCGGTCGAGGTTCGGGAAGAAGCTGTCCGACTGCGGCTCGGTGTCTATTTTGGTGACGTATACGCGCTCAAGATAGTTGAAAAACTGCATGTAAACGCTCGCGCCGCCTATGACGAAGCACTGTTCAAAGTCTTCCGCCGCGTCCAGCGCTTCGCCGGTGCTGTGCACGACCAGCGCGCCGTCCACGTTGATGCCCTGGCGGGAGACGACGATGTTGAAGCGGTTTGCCAGGGGCTTGCCGCCCGGAAAATCGGCAAGCGTTTTGCGGCCGACTATGACGGCGGAGCCGTCGGTAAGGCTGCGGAAATGGCGCCTGTCGGCCTTGAGGACGACGGGCTGCGTGCCGCCGTCGCCGATGCCCCAATCGGAATATACTGCAACTATTGCATCCATAATTTTACCTCTGTCCTCACAGTGCTACGGGTATTTTTTCGTCAAAAGGCGTAAACTCGTAATTTTCCATGCGGAAACTGTCGCGCGTGAACTTGTAGAAATCATCAACGCTCGGATCGACGATGAATTTCGGCGCCGGCTTCGGCTCGTTCCGGATTATCCGCTCTATCATCGGCACATGCCGGTCGTATATATGTGCGTCGGCGATGACGTGCACAAACTCGCCCGGCTCAAAGCCGGACACCTGCGCCAGCATTATCGTCAGCACGGCGTACTGCACAACGTTCCAGTTGTTCGCGGCGAGCATGTCCTGCGAGCGCTGGTTGAGTATGGCGTTGAGCTTGTTTCCGGTGACGTTGAAGGTCATGGAATACGCGCAGGGGTAGAGCGCCATTTCCGACAGGTCGGCAAAATTATAAATGTTCGTCATGATGCGGCGCGAGGCCGGATTGTGCTTGAGGTCCCACAGCACCTTATCGACCTGATCCATGTCGCCCTCGGGGTAATGGTGCTTTACGCCCAGCTGATAGCCGTAGGCCTTGCCGATGGAGCCGTTCTCGTCCGCCCACGCGTCCCAGACGCGGGTACGCAGATCGTGCACGTTGTTGCTTTTGGCCTGCCATATCCACAGCAGCTCGTCGATGGCGGACTTCCAATATGTGCGCCGTATGGTGAGTATCGGAAATTCGCTGGACAGATCGTAGCGGTTTACAATGCCAAATTTCTTGACCGTGTGGGCGCTCGCACCGTCCTCCCAGTGCGGGCGGACTTCGCGGTCGGTGTCCCAGACGCCGTTGTCAAGAATGTCCCGGCAGTTCTGGATGAATATCTCGTCTGCTCTGCTCATATCGCACCGCCTTAAAAAAACTAAGCTTAATAATAACACATTTGCCGCCGCATGTCCACAGGAACCGCTTCACGTCCATCCGAATACCATGGAGCGAGGAGGTGGTTTATTTGTGAAATTTGCTGTAATTGGAGGAGATCTGCGCTCTGCGCTGCTCTGCTCGATGCTTGCGGGCGACGGACACAGGGTGTACAGCTTCGCGCTTGAGAAGGCGGAGCTGCCGCCGGAGGTGCCGAAGGCCGGGTGCATCCAAGGCTGCACATACGGCGCGGACTGCGTAATTCTGCCGTGCCCTGCGGAGAAGGGCGGCTTCCTGTACGCCCCGTTTGCCGCCGAGACCCACCGGATGACCGAGGTGTGCGGCGCGCTCTGGCCGGGGCAGATACTCTGCGCGGGGAAGCTGAGCGACGCCGCCGCGGCATGCGCGATGGAGGCAGGGGCGCAGGTGGAGGACATCATGCTGCGGCAGGATTTCGCCGTGGGCAACGCGGCGATAACCGCCGAGGGGGCGCTCGGCCTGCTCATCTCCGGCAGCGATAAAACGCTCTGGCGGCGAAAAGCCCTCGTCCTCGGCTGGGGGCGCATAGGCTCCATCCTTGCTCAGCGGCTGCGCGCGATGGGAGCGGATGTATACGCCGCGGCCAGAAAGAGCCGTGATCGCGCAATGGCGCGCGCGATGGGCTGCCATGGGCTTGGCTTTGACGAGCTTGAGGGGCGGGTCGCGGACTTCGACTACATAATCAATACGATACCGGCGCGCGTCCTCAGCGACGCCGCGCTCTGCTGTGTCCGCGATGACGCGCTGCTGCTGGAGCTTGCCTCGCAGCCTGGCGGCTTCGACCGGAATCTGGCCGAGAACATCGGGATAAGGACGATCTGCGCGCCGGGGCTGCCCGGAAAGTGTGCGCCCTACGGTGCGGCGGAGCTGATGCGCGAGGCAATATATGACGTTTTGAACGAGCAGGGGGAGTAGCAATGGGTGAGAAGAAAATTGTCGGTCTGGCGCTGTGCGGGTCGTATTGCAGCTATGACAAGGTGTTCGCCGCGGCGGGGGTGCTTGCGGAGAAATACGAGCTGATACCGATCATGAGCGGCACCGCCGCCGCGACGGACAGCCGCTTCGGCATGGCGGAAGAGAATATGCGCAGGCTCGCCGAGCTGACGGGGCATGCCGACGTGGTGACGACGATAGCCGCCGCCGAGCCGCTCGGCCCTGCAAGGCCGATGGATGCGCTGCTGATCGCGCCGTGCACCGGCAACACGCTTGCAAAGCTTGCTCACGGGATAACGGACAGCGCCGTGACGATGGCGGCAAAGGCGCACCTTCGCAACGGGCGGCCGCTCGTGCTTGCGATATCGACGAACGACGGGCTTTCCGGCTCGGCGGAAAACATCGCGCGGCTGCTGAACCGGAAGAACGTCTATTTCGTCCCATTCGGGCAGGACGATCCGGCGAAAAAGCCCTGCTCACTCCAGGCGGATTTCAGCCTGATGTACGCAAGTGTGGAGGCGGCGATGGCGGGAGCACAGCTTCAGCCAATTTTGACTGCAAAATAATGGCTTTGTGGCATTGACAAGAAATTATCCGGCATGTTACAATTATAAGAGCGCGTTACCGATACGATAAAGCGGAGGAGAGAAAATGAAGAAAAAGCTATGGATAATCGCTGTTGTGGCGATACTCATCGTCGCGGTGCTGGCGTCTCTGGCGGCCTGCGGCAATCTGTTTTCCAAGAACGATGAGCCCGAGGAGCTGGAGGATGAGCTGACGGCGGAGGAGCCGGAAGCCGAGGAGACCGAGGAACCGGAAGCGACCGCACAGCCTGAGGAGCCGGAAGCCACGAAGACCCCGACGAGCACCGGCAGTGGCAGCAGACCCGGCGCAAGCACCGGCAATAAGCCCGGCAATTCCGGCAGAACCACTCCCGCACCCACGCCCGGCGCAGAACCCGATCCCGCACCGAGCACCGAGCCAGAACCCGGCACGGAGCCGACCCCCGCGCCCAGTCCGGACACTGAGCCGAACCCCGGCTACGATCCGACTCCCGCGCCCGATCAGAATAACGGCACTGGCAGCGATCTGGGGGATGCCATAAAGGACATCATCGACGAGTCTCATAAGCCCGGCAACGGCGACCTTGGCGGCGCAATCGGTGACCTGATAGGCACGATCATCGGCGGCGGCAGCGAGAAGCCCTGAGCACATAAAACAAGGTAAAACGATCCCGCATCACTTCTGTGATGCGGGATTTTGCTATGTTTATTTTTTCAGCGAGGATTCCACAAGCGCCTTGAACAGCGGGTGGGCGCGGTTCGGGCGGCTCTTGAACTCCGGATGGAACTGCACGCCGACGAAGAAGCGGTGGTCGCTCAGCTCGACGGCCTCGACGATGTGCCCGTCGGGGGACTGGCCGCAGAGCGTCATGCCTGCGTCGGTGAGCATCTCGCGGTAGTCGTTGTTGAACTCGTAGCGGTGGCGGTGACGCTCGCGTATTTCATCGCAGCCGTAGCACTCGTGCATACGCGTGCCGGGCAGAATATGGCACGGATACGCTCCGAGACGCAGCGTTGCGCCCTTGTCGATAGTCTCGCTCTGGTCGGGCAGGAAGTCGATTATCTTGTGCGCGGAGGTCTTGCTGAACTCGCCGGAGTTTGCGTCCGCGAGGCCGCAGACGTGGCGCGCAAATTCGATGACGGCTATCTGCATACCGAGGCAGATGCCGAGATAGGGGATGTCGTGCTCACGGCAGTATTTCGCGGTGGTTATCATGCCCTCGATGCCGCGGTCGCCGAAGCCGCCTGGGACGATTATTCCGTCGCAGCCGGCGAGCTGCGCGGCGACGTTATCCTCTGTGATGTCCTCGCTGTCGATCCAGCTGATATCCACCTGCGCGCCGCACTCGTATCCGCTGTGGTGCAGCGCCTCGGCGACGGAGAGATACGCGTCGTGAAGCTGCACATATTTGCCGACAAGGCCGATGGTGACCTGGCGGCTGGGGTGACGGATGCGGTCGACCAGCGCTTCCCACTCCTTGAGATCTGGGGTCTTGTCCTCCAGCCCAAGCTCGCGGCACACAACGGAGGAAAGCCCGTTCGCCTCGAGCATGAGCGGCGCTTCGTAGAGATTGGGCAGGGTCAGGTTCTCGATGACGCAGTCGGGCTTGACGTTGCAGAACATGGCGATCTTTCTGAAGATGCTGTCCTCCAGCGGCTCGTCGCAGCGCAGGACGATGACGTCCGGCGAGATACCCATGCCCTGAAGCTCCTTGACGGAGTGCTGGGTGGGCTTGGTCTTGTGCTCGTCGCTGCCGCGCAGGAAGGGGACGAGGGTGACGTGGATGAACAGGGAATTGCCGCGCCCCTGCTCCAGCCCGATCTGGCGGATCGCCTCAATGAAGGGCTGGCTCTCGATATCGCCGGTCGTGCCGCCGATCTCGGTTATGACGACGTCGGCGTTCGTCTTCTTGCCGACGCTGTAAACAAATTCTTTTATCTCGTTCGTGATGTGCGGGATGACCTGCACGGTCTGGCCGAGGTACTCACCGCGGCGCTCCTTATTCAGCACGTTCCAGTAGACCTTGCCGGTGGTGAGGTTTGAAAAGCGGTTCAGATCCTCGTCGATGAAGCGCTCGTAGTGGCCAAGGTCTAGGTCGGTCTCGGCACCGTCTTCGGTGACGTAGACCTCGCCGTGCTGGTAGGGGCTCATCGTGCCGGGGTCAACGTTGATGTAGGGGTCGAGCTTCTGCGCGGCGACCTTCAGCCCGCGCGCCTTCAGAAGGCGGCCAAGCGACGCGGCAGTTATGCCCTTGCCAAGACCTGAAACAACGCCGCCGGTAACGAAAATGTACTTGCTCATATCGGTATCTCTCCTCATGTGCGCAGTGCTGCGCGAATATAAAAATAAAACGTTCTCCGATGCCTAAAGGGGGCAACTGGCCCCATACATCAGCGAACGCTTTCATGCAAAAAATACCGGTATTCAAATTACTGTGATAGTATACAGCAGTTTTTTTGATTTGTCAATACCGAAAATCGAAAAAATTTGGGCGGCCTGCAAGGCCGCCCAAATCGGGGTAACTGGGATTATTCGTAGAGCGCTTTGAGCTTCATCAGATGCTCGTAGCGAGCCTTGGCGTTGTCCTCGGATTCCTTGAAGAGTCTGTCGGCTCTTGCGGGGAACTCGCGGGTCAGACGGCTGTAGCGCGCCTCGTTCATCAGGAACTCCTGATAGCCGCCGGCCGGCTCCTTGCTGTCGAGCGTGAAGGGCTTCTCGGCGTCGGGGTTGAAGCGGAAGAGGTTCCAGTAGCCGCACTTGACTGCCTTCTCCATCTCCTTCTGGCAATTCTCCATGCCGCCCTTGATGCTGTGCATCTCGCAGGGGGAGTATGCGATGATGATGGAGGGTCCCTTGTGGGCTTCCGCCTCGGCGATGGCCTTCAGGGTCTGAACCTTGTTTGCGCCCATTGCGATCTGGGCAACATAGACATAGCCGTAGGTCATGGCAATCTCGGCGAGAGACTTGGACTTGATCTCCTTACCGGCTGCCGCGAACTGTGCGACCTGACCGATGTTGGAAGCCTTGGAAGCCTGTCCGCCGGTGTTGGAGTAGACCTCGGTGTTGAACACGAAGATGTTGACGTCTTCGCCGGAGGCGAGGACATGGTCAACGCCGCCGAAGCCGATATCGAAGGCCCAGCCGTCGCCGCCGAAGATCCAGCAGGACTTCTTGTTCAGATAATCCTTCTTCTCAAGTATCTCGGAAGCGAGAGTGCAGGCCTCGCAGGTGCACCACTTGGCGCCTGCTGCCTTCGCTGCCTTCGCGCCCTCAAGCATCTCAGCGTAGTCGGGGCTGGAGGCGAAGAGCTCGATGGTCTCGTCGATGGTGTTGGTGTTCTCTTCAAGCGCCTTGACAAGCTCCTTGGCGGGCTTCTGGTTGGCGTTGCCGTCATTGTAGGTTTCGAGCCATGCCTGAGCCGCGGTCTTTATCGCCTCGGCGCAGTAAGGAACGGCGATGAGGGCTTCGACCTTGGCCTTGAGATCGTCACGGATCTTCTTCTGGCCGAGGTACATGCCGAGGCCGTGCTCAGCGTTATCCTCGAACAGGGAGTTTGCCCATGCGGGGCCGTGGCCTTCCTTGTTGACGGTGTAGGGAGAGGTAGCCGCGGGACCGCCCCAGATGGAGGAGCAGCCGGTGGCGTTGGAGATCATCATGTGATCGCCGAAGAGCTGAGTTACGAGGCGGGCATAGCTGGTTTCGGCGCAGCCTGCGCAGGAGCCGGAGAACTCGAGGTACGGCTGTGCGAACTGGCTGAACTTGACGTTGTCCGCGACGAACATTTCGGGCTTGTCGGAAACCTTCTCGACCATGTAGTCGAAGACTTCCTGCTGCTCGGCCTGGCTCTCCATCGGAACCATCTCGATCGCGTGGACGGCGCACTGGCTGATGCAGACGCCGCAGCCCATGCAGTCCAGCGGAGAAACTGCCATTGCGAACTTGTATTCGCCCTTGCCCTTGCCGGCCTTGATGTCGGCGAGCTTGGTCTGAGCGGGAGCGGCGGCTGCCTCTGCCTCGGTCAGAGCGAAGGGACGGATGGTAGCGTGCGGGCAGACGAACGCGCACTGGTTGCACTGTACGCACTTCTCTGCATCCCACTTCGGGACAGAGACGGCGATGCCGCGCTTCTCATATGCGGATGCGCCCAGCTCGAAGGTGCCGTCGGCGTGATCGACGAAGGTGGAAACGGGCAGAGAGTCGCCGTCCATCTTGTCGATGGGGTCGAGGATGGAGCGAACCATCTTGACGGTCTTGGGTCTGCCGGTCTCTTCGACGGTCTCGGTGTGATCCTCGGCGGTCTTCCAAGACTCGGGGACTTCAACCTTGACATATGCGGTAGCACCGGCGTCGATGGCGGCATAGTTCATGTCGACAACGTCCTGACCCTTCTTGAGGTAGGAGTGCAGGGCGGCGTCCTTCATGTACTGGATGGCCTCGGCCTCGGGCATGACCTTTGCCAGGGAGAAGAAGGCGGACTGGAGGATGGTGTTGGTGCGCTTGCCCATGCCGATCTTCTTCGCAAGGTCGATGGCGTTTATCATGTAAAGCTGGATGTTGTTGTTTGCGATGTAGCGCTTGGAAGCGGCGTCGAGGTGATGCTCAAGCTCCGCGAAGTCCCACTGACAGTTGACGAGGAAAACTCCGCCGGGCTTAACGTCACGGACGATGGGGAAGTGCTTGGTTATGTAGGAAGGCACATGACACGCGACGAAGTCGGCCTTATTGATGTAGTACGGGCTCTTGATGAGCTTGTCGCCGAAGCGCAGGTGGCTGATGGTGACGCCGCCGGTCTTCTTGGAGTCGTACTGGAAGTAAGCCTGGACGAACTTATCGGTGTGGTCGCCGATGATCTTGATGGAGTTCTTGTTCGCGCCGACAGTGCCGTCGCCGCCGAGACCCCAGAACTTGCACTCAATGGTGCCCTCTGCCGCGGTGTTCGGGGCGGGGACTTCCTCGAGGGACATGTTGGTCACGTCGTCAACGATGCCGATGGTGAACTGACGCTTCATCTCGTCCTTCTTCAGCTCGTTGTAAACGGCGAAGACGGAGGCGGGAGGAGTATCCTTGGAGCCGAGGCCGTAGCGGCCGCCGATGACCTGAATGTCGGTCTTGCCGGCGTTTGCCAGAGCGGTCATGACGTCGAGGTAGAGAGGCTCGCCCTGTGCGCCGGGCTCCTTGGTGCGGTCGAGGACTGCGATCTTCTTGCAGGTTGCGGGGATGGCTGCGATGAGCTTATCCGGGCAGAACGGACGGAACAGACGAACCTTGACAAGGCCGACCTTCTCGCCCTGAGCGGTCAGATAGTCGATGACTTCTTCCGCGACGTCGCAGATGGAGCCCATTGCGACGATGACGCGCTCTGCGTCGGGTGCGCCGTAGTAGTTGAAGAGCTGGTAGTCGGTGCCGAGCTTGGCGTTGATCTTGCCCATGTACTCTTCGACGATGGCGGGAACTGCGTTGTAGTACTTGTTGGAGGCTTCACGGTTCTGGAAGAAGATATCTCCGTTCTCGTGGGAGCCGCGCATGGTGGGATGCTCGGAACTGAGCGCACGCTCGCGGAATGCCTTGACGGCGTCCATGTCGACCATGTCCTTGAGGTCTTCATAATCCCATACTTCGATCTTCTGCAGCTCGTGAGAAGTGCGGAAGCCGTCGAAGAAGTTGATGAACGGGACGCGGCCCTTGATGGCTGCGAGGTGAGCGACGGGGGAAAGGTCCATGACCTCCTGAACGTTGGTCTCTGCCAGCATCGCAAAACCGGTCTGGCGGCAGGCCATAACGTCGCTGTGGTCGCCGAAGATGTTCAGGGTGTGGCTCGCAACGGTACGCGCGCTGACGTGGAACACGCCGGGCAGCAGCTCGCCTGCGATCTTGTACATGTTCGGGATCATCAGCAGCAGACCCTGAGAAGCGGTGTAGGTCGTGGTCAGAGCACCTGCGTTGAGAGCGCCGTGGACCGCGCCGGCAGCGCCGGACTCAGCCTGCATCTCCTGCACCTTGACAGTGGTGCCGAAGATGTTCTTCCTGCCGGCAGCCGCCCACTGGTCAACATAGTCGGCCATGGGGCTGGACGGGGTGATGGGGTAGATAGCGGCGACTTCGGTGAATGCGTAGGATACATGGGCGGCCGCGTTGTTGCCGTCCATTGTCTTGAAGTGTCTCTGCATTTCTATTTTCATCTCCATTAAAAATATTTGCCATTGCCTGTCTTTGTCCTGTACAGACATATTCAATATAACATTAAAACGACAAAATGTAAACAGATCATCGGAGTAAAATTAGTGCAAAAATACACGTTTGAGCCGCCTGACTGACATATTTGTAGGAATGACCAAAAGATATCCGCATTTCGGACGCCGCGCGGAAGAAATTGTTCTTGTGTTTGCGGGAAATTTATATTATAATCATACATCGGCCATGATTTCCGGCCGATAAATAACAAACGGGAAGGAACTCGTATCTTATGGTGAATATAACTAACGACATCGGAACCATCAGCATCACCAGCGAGGTCTTTACGAATCTTGCCGGAGACGCCGCGACAAGCTGCTTTGGCGTCAAGGGAATGGTGGCGTGCAGCAAGGAAGGCGGCCCATGGCAGCTCCTGCGCCGTGAGTCCATGTCGAAGGGCATCGTGGTGCACTTTGACGATGAGGGCGGCGTTTCGCTGGAGCTTCACATAGGAGTCGACCGCGGGGTCAACTTCAGCGCGGTCTCCCGCAGCATCATGAACGAAGTGAGCTACAAGCTCGCCAAGTCCACCGGCATACCCGTAAAGAGCGTGGATGTTTATATAGATACAATTATCGGGTAAGCCAGCTTGCCCCGGAGGTGTTTCACTTGAGAGAATATATTGACGCTGCGGCGTTCAAGGAAATGATGCTCTGCGCGGACGCCGCGCTCAGCGACAATATTCAGATAATCAACGATCTTAACGTTTTCCCCGTCCCCGACGGCGATACCGGCACCAACATGAGCCTTACCATGAACAGCGCCGCCGCCGAGCTAAGGAAAAAGAGCTTCGACGCAATCGACGCCGCGGCCTCCTGCGTCGCATCCGCGCTGCTGCGCGGCGCGCGCGGCAACTCCGGCGTTATCCTGTCGCTGCTGTTCCGCGGTATATCCCGCCGCCTCAAGGGCATCGAGACCGCGGGCGCGGCGGAATTCGCCGGCGCGCTGTCCGACGGTGTCGACGCGGCATACAAGGCCGTTATGAAGCCCGCGGAGGGCACCATACTCACCGTCTCCCGCCTTGCCGCTGCCGCAGCCGTAGAGGCCGCGAATGCGGGCGCAAGCCTTGAAAGCGCGCTTGAGTGCGCGATCAGAGCGGGCGAAGAGGCGCTGGAGGACACCGTGAATCTCAACCCCGTGCTGAAGAAGGCCGGAGTTGTGGACGCGGGCGGCATGGGCTTTATGACGATACTCAAGGCGATGCTCGCCTCCCTGCGCGGCGAGGTCACGGCTCCCGTGAGCGCCGCGAAGCCGAAGGCTCCGGTCGAGGAGAAGACTGCGTTCGAGGTGTTCGACACCGAGGACATCACCTTCGCGTTCGACACGGTGTACATCGTCCGCAAGAACGACCCCGACGTCGATCTCGACCCGCTGCGCGCCTACCTCAACAGCATAGGCGACTCGCTGGTCATCGGCGAGGACGACGAGTCCTTCAAGGTTCACGTCCATACGAACATCCCCGGCGACGCGCTCAACGAGTCGCAGAAGTACGGTGCGCTGGAGCTTGCGAAGATAGAGAACATGCGCACCCAGCACGACGATATACTCGCCGGTAAGAAGGCGCAGACTACGGACGATCTGGAGCAGATCGAAGCCGAGCTTGAAGCCGCCGAGCACGAGGAGAAGATCGCCGCGCCGGAGAAGGAATACGGCGTCGTCGCGGTCTGCGCGGGCGCGGGCATGGAAGCACTGTTTCAGGAGCTGGGAGCCGACGCGATAGTGACCGGCGGCCAGACCATGAACCCCTCCACGAACGACATTCTCAAGGAGATAAACCGCACTCCGGCCTCGACCGTATTCGTGTTCCCCAACAACAAGAACATCATCATGGCGGCGGAGCAGTGCGTGCCGCTGACGGAGAAAAAGGTCGTCGTCATGCCGACCAAGACCGTGCCGCAGGGCATCTCCGCGCTGCTGAACTTCAACCCCGAAAACAGCGAGGAGCAGCTTGAGGCGGATATGAAGGAGGCCATCTCCCACGTCCACACCGCTATGGTGACTTATGCTGCACGCGACTCCGATTTTGACGGCCACATCATCCATGCGGGCGAATACCTCGCGCTGATGGACGGCGCGCTGCTCGGCAGCTATACGAACATCAAGACCCTGTTCAAGGAGCTGAGCTGGGCGTTTGACGAGATCGCGCCCGAGTTCATCACCGTGTACTACGGCGAGGACGTGCAGGAGGACGATGCGCAGGAGGCGGCCAAGACCATTATCGACTGCTTCCCCGACGCGGAGGTAAGCGTAGTTTCCGGCGGCCAGCCCGTGTACTACTACATGATCTCCGTTGAATAAATATTAATATTGATATAAAAAGGTTCCTGACGCACTGTCGGGAACCTTTTTTGTCACCAATATAATTCCGGATGCATGCTGGAGCAGAAGTATGTATAGCCAAGCTCGCTGTCGAAGTACGCGGAATAGACCCCGCCGCCCTGAACAAAGTTTGCCTGAAACACGACCCACGGCTCCATCAGGCGCTCGCCCTCGAGCAGCCGCCGCGCGGCGTTGACGCACTCCTCCGTCGGCATGAGCACGTACGCAAATTCAAAGGTATCGACCTCCTGATACTGCCCCGGCTCGTACACGACGTCATGGATGCTGTCCGGAAACTCCGGTGATGCGACGCGGTTGAGCACGACCTCGCCTACGCACATGCGCCAGTCGTCGCTGAGCTGCGGGCTGCCCGCCTCGGCGCAGATTATCTTCGCCAGCAGAAACAGCTCGTCAAAATCCAGCTTCGTCTCTCCGGTAAGCTCGATGTCGATCTGCTCGTTGCGGCATATCGCGGCGGCGCGTCCGGCCTCAATGTCGCCGACCTCCGCCGCGTGCAGCATGATGGAGAGGTAGTCCACCTTCGGGTCGTAATCTGCGTGCCCGGGCGGACTGAGGGCGAGCATGAGCGCCAGTGCCAGCAGTGCTGAGATAAGCTTTTTCATTTCGTTTCCTCCTATACTGTGCGTACAGTATAGCGGCAGACAGCCGGGAAACTTGTCGCAACCGGACTTTACGGGAAATAAAAATTTTCCGGAGCGCGGCGGGAAAAGAAAAAGCCGCATAAAGTGTGAAAATCCGCCTGATTTCGAGCTTTCAGCCCAAAATCAGGCGGATCGTATTCTCTACCCGCTTATCAGAACGCGGGGAGGAGTATAGTTGCGACGCCGCCGTTTATGACGGCTTCGATGGAGTACATCGGCCGGTAGAAGTTCTTGGAGTCACCTGCGTAGACGATATTGACCGTGCGGCACTGCACCTCGTCTATCTCACTGGAGATCATTACGCCGCCAGTGCAGATGAATTCGCCGCGGCGTATGAGCCGGGCCACGCCGTCGGCGCTGAGGGTGTATTCCTCGCCGAGCGGGAGCATGGTGTACAGCTCATAATCGAGGTATTCGAGACGGCCGTCGTGTACACTGAAATTGACGCTGCCGTTATAGATCTCATCGCCGCTGTGCAGAAAATCGGCGGTGAGGCGGTATTCGTCGTCGTCGGCGATCTCGCGCGTGAGACCGGCGGGCAGCGGGCGGCCGATGCTGTCAAGCAGCTTGTACACAAGCTCAAACGGATCGGAACCGCTGCTCTCGCCGCCGCTGTACAGCGTGAAGTTGAAGGTCGCGTCGTTATAGCACCACAGCAGCGCCTGCGCGTCGGTCGAGCGGTAGAGCAGCACGGAGTCGTACGCGCTCTTATAGCTGCGGTCGCGGGTGAAGCCGAGCGCGGAGAACACGTCGTCCGCGGCGGCGTCCGTGCTGCCGGACGGAGCGGCGAGCGAATAGAGCTCAAGCTTTGATGGCAACATGTCCGCAATCATCGAGCAGTCCACGGCGGCGCGCTTCACTTCGTAGGGGCTGCCGGTCTCGCAGGGGAGGTAGCCGTATGGCCGTGCGGAATAGGAGATGAGCAGCGCCGCAGTCAGCGCCACGGGGACGGCGGTCTCGACGTAATGCCAGACGTTCCGCCTGCCGCCGCAGCGGGACGGGAATATCATCGCGCACAGCCCGCAGCCGAACAGCGCGCCGAGCATGCCGAGGATCGGGCGGTCAATGTCGAACGCCCCGTAGCCGAAGAGCAGATGAAGCCCCTCGAGCGCCAGCGCGTATACAAGAGAGAAGAGCGGGATAAAATATTGCAGCGGCCTGCGGCGGATGACCAGCATCAGCAGGAAGCCGAAGGGCACGAACAGGCCGGAGGTCAGCACTATGAGCTGCGACAGGCTCACTCCGGTGTCGGCTACGGCGGAATAGATGCTGCGCAGGGGGTAGAGGTTCACGTCGTTCTCCCCGCTGTGTCCGGTCGTGAAGAGTATCGTGCTGAGAGATATCAGATACCACAGCGTCACGAACCACAGCGCCTGCCGCTTCGGGGAAACGCCGCTCCGCTTGCGCACGGCAAGGCAGGATATCAGAAAAATACCCGAACAGAGAACCAACGCCGAGAGGCAGAGACTCGCATATGTATATAGATATGTTCCGAAAGCAGACATAAGTTTCTCCAAATGCAGATGATGCCCTTGTTAACTGATAATATTATTGTACACCACTTTTTATCAAAATTGGTCGAATTTAAGCAATCTTTAGATTTGAAATGCAATTTTGGCGTAATGCACAAGTCAATGGCCGCGTATACTTATATATACGGAAAAGCTGTGGAATTGTTGCAGCATCCGGTCGAAAAAGCAAAATCAGCATTTTCGACAAAAATCAGCGCGCGATTTTGTGCATGGTATTGAGCGCCGCTCATGTGATATACCAAAACGGGATATAATTAATATACCAGTTTGGTATGCTCATGTCAAGAGGTGGGCATATGAGATTAAAGGCGCTGAGAGAAAAACGGGGGATATCCCAGCTGAAGCTTGCAATGGACCTGGGGCTGAATCAGAACAGCATAAGCAGGTACGAATCCGGCGCGAGGGAGGCGGATTACAAGACGCTGATCGCGCTGGCAGATTATTTTGACGTGTCGATAGACTATCTCCTTGAGCGGACGGACAAACCCAAAATGAACCGGTGAGGGCTTTTCCGGACGGCAGAGAATTTTACTGAATAAAGGAATTCGGACAAGTCCTCGGCGGCGCGCCGTGGGCTTGTCCGATTAAGCAAGCAGAGCAAAAAAGTGTTGCGGGTTGAGGATGTGTAGAGTTTGTATAATATAGCTTTTTCGCCCATATCGCTTTAACAGCATTATCCATTATAATGCTGTTGGATGGTTCATGTCAACAACTTCATTACATAAACTAATGCAGAGAGGTGGAGTTGACATGCCGGAAAAGAAAGATCTGAATGTATTGATAGGGACGAATATCCGTCAGGCGCGGGAGGCCGCGGGCTTTACGCAGGAAAAGTTTTCGGAGATGATAGGCATCGGCCCGAAGAGCCTGTCGGCGATAGAGCGCGGCACGGTCGGCATATCGCTTGCGGCGCTGAAGCGGGTGTGCTCGACGCTGTCAGTATCTAGCGACTCGATAATTTTCGGGCACACCGAGGAGAACGACGTCTCGGCGCTGACGGCGCGGCTGGCGCTGCTGACCGAGGAGGAGTTCAGGCTATGCAGCGAGATAATCTGCAAGCTGCTTGAGGCGCTACAGCACGGAAAAGGCTGAAAAAACACCGGCGTGTTGAAAAGCAACACGCCGGTGTTTTTAAGTTATAAATTGTCCTGCGCCGAAAATACCGACTGCGCGAGCAACGCCGCGCCGCATACCGGCGTGTCATGCGCGGCATGGAACATCGGGTTGTGCCATAGGTAGGGCTTCTCTCCGGGGACGCCGGAGCCGAGAAAATAGAAGAAGGAGGGGACGCCCTCGCTCAGCAGCGAGAAATCCTCCGACGCCATGTTCACGGAGGGAACCTTTACGTTTTCCACCCCGAATACCGCGGCGCCCGCGTCCGACGCGGCCTTCAGCAGCGACTCGCTGTTGAAAACTCCGCGCGTGATCGGTATCAGCTCAAGCTCACAGGCGCAGCCGAATTCCTCCGCGGTGCCGTGCGCCATAAGCTCAACACGCTTGAGGATGCGCTCGCGCACGTCCTCTTCAAGACTGCGGATGTTGCCGGTTATCTCGGCGTCGTCGATCGTGGTGGTGAACGGCGTACCGGACTGGATGGAGCACACGGTCAGCACGGCGGACTCAAGTGGGCCGACATTGCGGCTTATGATAGTCTCAAGCGACATGACGAGGCTGGCGATGGCCACCGTCGGGTCGACATTTTTCTGCGGCGTGCTCGTATGGCCGCTTTTGCCGATGAACTTAATGCGGAAGCCATCTTTGAACGACATGAGCGGCCCGGCCTTGACGCCGACGGTGCCGACAGGCAGCTCCGGCAGATTGTGCAGCCCGAAAACGGCGCTGGGCTTGTACTGCGAAAAGACGTTGTGCTCAAGCATGTACTTTGCGCCCTTGAGCTTTTCCTCCGCCGGCTGGAACACAAAGAGCACGTTCGCGCGAAGCTCGTCCCGGTGCGCGCTCAGCAGCATCGCCGCGCCGAGCAGCCCCGCCGTATGGGTGTCGTGCCCGCAGCCGTGCATGACTCCGGGCGTGAGGGATTTGTCCGGCCGGTCATATTCCTCGTGCTGCACGATAGCGTCGATGTCCGCGCGCAGCGCGATGGTCGCGTCCCCGCGGCCGCGGAGCAGCCCCACGACGCCGGTCTCAAGACCAAGGTCAAGTATCTCAATGCCGAGCTTCTCAAGCTGGGCGCGGATGATGGCGCTGGTGCGCTTTTCCTCAAAGCTCAGCTCAGGATGGGCGTGAAGGTCGGCAGTAATCGAATAAATCTGTTCGGAATAGTGTTTTTTTGCCTCTTCAAGAAGGTTCAAAAGTCGTCACTCCTTTCCCCACAACTCTTTAAGTATAAAATTTGCCGTCGGAAAACACAAGAGAAAAAATAAAAATCGCGAAATGACCAAAAATCTATCGAAAATTCTGTACATAGTGTCAATTGCAAATAGACAAAAACATGTTTATTATATATCTTGAAAAAAGTCATAGGGAAGTTAAACGATTATCCGGGAGCAAACATCCCGAAAAACGCAGTAAACGCAGATGAATGGTAGAAAAGTAAGCTATGCGACAATAAAAGATGTTGCAGAGCTGGCCGAAACGTCTGTGGCGACCGTATCGTATATTCTCAGCGGAAAGTCCGAAAAGAGCTTCCGACAGGATACGGTGGACAGAGTTATGGCGGCTGTCGAGGAGCTGAATTACAGCAAGAACGCAATCGCCTCCGGACTGCGCGGCAATAAGCGCGGCATGATCTACATCATTATCCCTCAGTTTTCAAACATATACTACACGCGAGTGTGCGAAGCGATAGAAAATGTTCTGTTTGAAAACGGACTTGTCCCCGTGATATGCGACACGAGAGAAGACCCGGAGCGTGAAAAGCGCCTGCTTGAGCTTGCGATAAGCCAGCGCTGCGACGGGATAGTGCTTGGGCCTACGATCAGAGGCTGGGAGAATACGGCGGCGGTCAGAAGCCTGAATATCCCGCTTGTCGTGGTCGGGCGCGAGCTTGGCTCGCCCAATGACCAGAAGTCCTACTATTATGTAGGGGACGACAGCTATCAGGCCGGCTACCTTGCCGGAAGCGTCCTCGCAAAGGGCGGACATGAATCCATCGGAGTTATCGACTGGGGAAGCCAGATCGGCTCGGCAATTGACCGAAGCAACGGCTTCACGGCGGCGATAAAAAAGCATTGCCCCGGTGTGAAGCTCATGCATGCGTCAAGCATGATCGTTGATGTAGATACCGGATACCAGCTTACGAAGAGCATATTTGGCGATAAAATGCCCAATGCACTCTTTTACAGCTACCATGTACTGGCGCAGGGAGGCATAACCTACCTTCACGAGCATGGCCTGCGCATCCCTGAGGATGTGACGATCTCGATGGTCGGCACACCGTCGTGGGCGAAGCTGCTGGAATCGCCGTGCACGATGGTAAATCAAAATGAAGATTGGGTTGGATCAACGGCGGCGAAGATAATGCTCCGTCTTATAGACGGAGATACGTCGAGCCTGCTCATGTCGGAATACCGGCATGTGTGCCGCTGCCAGCTCGTTGAACACAGCGGCTTCAGAAAAGCCGCGTCAAATTAGCAACGTTTACCGAAACAAGCCATTTTGGTAAACGTTGCAAAATAGGACAGGTTAAACGATTAACCTAGATTTAGTTAACTACTTCACCGGAAAGAACCGGTTTGTGCAATCTGAAAAAAGACCGTAGGGGAGAAAAGCCCCGGAAAAAGACATGATTTCTGAAAATTGTGTCTTAACTTTAGCAAAGTTAAACGATTAACTATTTTTCACTCATTTCACCTTTTGTTTAACCTGCACAGAAAAGTCAGCAAATTCAATTTATATATATCATGTTTGCTCAAAAAATGGAAGGACGGTAAGATTATGAAAAAAGTTGTTATTGCTCTCGGTGGAAACGCTCTTCAGGCAAGAGGCGAGGCCGCGACCAGCGAAAACCAGCTTAAGAACGTCATGGTGACCGCAGAGCACATCGCCAAGATAATCGGCGAGGGCTACAAGGTCATCGTCAGCCACGGCAACGGCCCCCAGGTCGGCAGAATCCTGCTCCAGAACGAGGCCGGCAAGAGCGTGACTCCTCCGATGCCGATGGATGTCTGCGGCGCAATGACTCAGGGCATGATCGGATATCACATCCAGCAGGGTCTCTCTCAGGTTCTCCGCGAGAACGGCATTGACAAGCCCGTCTGCACCCTCGTGACTCAGGTCGAGGTCGACAGCGCTGACCCCGCATTCCAGAATCCCACCAAGCCTGTCGGCGCTTTCTACACCGAGGAAGAGGCCATGCAGATACAGGCCGAGAAGGGCTACGCGATGAAGAAGGACGCGAACCGCGGCTACCGCAGAGTCGTTCCCTCCCCCAAGCCCCAGAAGATCATCGAGATCGACACCATAAAGACCCTCGTCGACGGCGATACCGTTGTTGTCGCAGCAGGCGGCGGCGGAATCCCCGTGTGCAAGAAGGACGGCAAGTACGTCGGTATCGAGGCTGTTATAGACAAGGACTTCGCCTCCGAGGTTCTCGCAGAGCAGCTTGACGCGGACATCCTGATGATCCTCACTGAGGTCGAGAACGTCTGCCTCAACTTCGGCAAGCCCGACGAGAAGGTTCTGCGTGAAGTCACTGCAGATGAGATGGACAAGTACGCGGCAGAAGGCCACTTCGCTCCCGGCAGCATGCTCCCGAAGGTTCAGGCCGTCAGCAAGTTCGTACACTCCAAGCCCGGCAGAGTCGCAGTCATCACCTCTCTGGAGAACGCCGTCAACGGCATCACCGGTGTAAAGGGAACCATCATCAAAGGCTAAGCGTCATTCATTATATTAATTAGGAGTTATAAAAATGCGTGAAGTTATTCCTGTAAAATGCTCCATCGTCCGCGGCGGCACCAGCAAGGGCATCTTCATTATGGAAAATGAACTGCCCCGTGATCCCGAACTGCGCGACAAGTATATTCTTGAGATATTCGGCAGCCCCGATGTCCGTCAGATAGACGGTCTCGGCGGTGCGGACGTCCTCACCAGCAAGCTTGCGATAATCGGCCCGTCCAGCAGAGAAGATGCGGACGTCGATTATACCTTCGGTCAGGTCAGCTTCGTCGAGCCAAAGATCGACTACAAGTCCAACTGCGGCAACATCTCCGCCGGCGTTGCACCCTTTGCGATAAACAACGGCATTGTCAAGGCTGTTGAGCCCTACACCACCGTCCGCATCCATCAGGTCAACACCGACACCATCATCAACGCCAAGGTCGAGGTTCGTGACGGCAAGGCCGCTGTTGACGGCGACTTCCATATCGACGGTGTTCCCACTCCCGGCTCCACGATCGAGCTTGACTTCTCCGACAGCGTCGGCGGCATCACCGGCAAGCTCCTTCCGACCGATAACGTTGTTGACACCATCGTGACCGACGACGGCAAGAGCTACGAGGTCTCCGTGGTCGACGCGGGCATCCCAACCGTGTTCATTGAGGCCAAGTCCCTCGACATGAGCGGCATCGAGACTCCCCAGCAGATCGAGGGCAACGCGGCGCTTATGACCAAGATCGAAGAGATCCGCGGCCGCTGCGCGGTAAAGATGGGCTTCACCGACGATTACAAGAACGCCGTTAAGGATTGCCCCTACGCTCCGTTCTTCGCCATCGTCTCTCCGAGCCAGAGCTACCACACCTTCGACGGCAAGGACGTCAAGGGTGAGGACATCGACATCGTCAGCCGCCTCGTCTTCATGCAGAAGATGCATAAGACCCACCCCGTGACCGGCACCGTGTGCATGTCCACCGCGGCCCGCATCCCCGGCAGCATCGTCAACCGCAATCTCTCCGAGCGCGGCAAGGCCGAGCACCGTATATGGATCGGCCACCCGGCAGGCGTTATCCCGGCGGTCTCCGTCCTCGACAACGTTGACGGCGAGTACAAGCTCCGCACCGCTGCCATTCTCCGCACCGCACGCGTCATCATGGACGGCACCGTATACGTGCGCCGCTCCAGAGTAGAGTAAGGGCGTTCAGCCAAAAGCTTTCAAATAAAAAAACAAAAAATTTCAGGAGGAAACCATGAGCAAGTATTTAGCAGAGCAGATTTCTGAAGTAGTTGTCAACACCCATTTTGAGGATCTGCCCCAGTATGCAGTTGACAAAGCAAAGATGCTGACCCTCGACGTTCTGGCCTCTATGGTCGGTACCCGCAAGGTCATCTCCAGCGAAATCGCCCGCGATGTAGCGGCAGAGCTCGGCGGCCCGGAAGAGGCTTCCATCGTCGGCTACGGCAAGAAGGTTGCAGCACCCAACGCTGCATTCGCAAATGCTATCCAGTGCTATGGTCTTGACTTCGTTGATGACCATAATGAATCCAACGCTCACCCCTCTCCCGTTACCTACCCCGTCAGCTTCGCACTCGCCGAGCAGCTCAAGCGCTCCGGTAAGGAATTCATCGAAGCCTGCGTTCTCGGTAACGAGATCGTCTGCCGTATGGGCAGCGCCTACCTCGGCGACATGTACACCCAGGGCTTCCATCCCACCAGCACCTGCGGCACCATGGGCGGTGTTGTCTCCGCTGCAAAGCTGATGAAGCTCGACGAGCAGAAGGTCTCCTACGCTCAGGGCATCGCCGGCTCCGCCGTTGCGGGTCTGATGGCATGGAACACCCAGGGCTCCTTCACCAAGCGTTACCAGGCCGGCCGTCCCTCCATGGACGTCATCGTTGCCGCACGCATGGCCGAGAAGGGCTTCAACGGACCTACCGACATCTTCGAGAGCCAGGACGGTCTGCTCCACGCATACTCCTACCAAGATCGCTACGACACCAACTGGATCACCAAGGATCTGGGCAAAGAGTGGATATTCGCCACCTCCAGCATCAAGGTTTACCCCTGCTGCCGTTACTCCGGCGGTCACCTCGACGCCTGCCTTGAGATCGTCCACAAGTATCATCCCGATCCCGCCAAGATCGCAAAGATCCACGTTCGCTCCTCCCTCCAGACCATGCACCTGCTGGCCGAGCCGCGCAAGTGGCATCCGGAAAACATCGTTGACCTGCAGTTCTCCATGCCTTACCAGGCAGCTGTCGCGTTCCTCAACGGCAAGTTCACTCCGGACGAGCTGAATGTCGAGTACATCAAGAATCCGCTCATCCAGAAGATGATCGCCAACACCACCGTCGTCTGCGACGATGAGTTCGAGCGCCGTTATCCTGAGCACTACTCCAGCGCTGTTACCATCACCATGGAAGACGGCACCGAGTACACCGCAGTTGTCGACGATCCTAAGGGCGACTGGAGAAATCCCGTTACCTACGAAGATGTCGAGAACAAGTTCCGTTACCTCGCCAATACCGTTTACGCTGATCCCGAGCGCACCGAGAAGATCATTGCTTTCGTCAAGGATCTTGAGAAGCAGCCCGACATGAGCGTTCTCATGGAGCTTGTAAACGACGAGGCCAAATAATTAAGCTTCGCAAGTGAGAGGAGATAAACATATGGGCGAAAGAAATGCCGACTCTCGCGGGAAGAAGATAGTTTTCGTATCCAACTGCCTGCTCAACGCCAACAACAAGGTTCAGGAGTTTGCACGCTACCCCGGAATGTTTTTCGAGATACTCACCACGCTCAACAGGTATGGCATCGGCGTCGAGCAGATGCCATGCCCGGAGACGCTGTACGCCGGAAACCAGCGCTGGTGGCACTCCCGCAATCTTTACGATAATGCGGGCTTCAGAAGATTCTGCCGCGAGCTTGCCGAGCGGACGGTCGACTACATCGAGAACTACGGCATAGTAGGCTATCAGGTGGTCGGTATTCTGGTCTGCGACGGGTCCCCGACCTGCGGCTACTCCATCTCCAGCTATTACGAAAACGGCGGCGGTCATCCTGCCGAGCCGGTACGCAGCTTTAAAGAGCGCCCCGGCATATATACGGAGGAATTGCTCAAGGCGGTCGAGGCGCGGGGCGTGAAGCTCCCGCCGATATACGGCCTGCCGGTGGACGACAGAGATCGCACCAACGAGCAGATAATCGCCGATTTTGACAGTTTCATTAATTCCAATCTCACCTAATTTATATCGCGCTCGCTCCGGCTCCCCCCTTGCCGGAGTGAGCGCACCTCCCCCTGCTTCTGGCTCATAGTGAGCATAGATTTATTTAGAAAAACAGAGAAGGGTTGTATTTACTATGGGAATGACATTTGCACAGAAAGCTCTGGCAAGAGCCGCAGGCAAAGATTATGTTGATATAGGCGAAATCGTCATGGCGAACGTCGACGTGGCCATGATGGACGATATACTCGGCCCCAGAATCGAGATCGCAGCCGGTTTGAAAGAACTGGGCGTTGACGTCTGGGACAAGTCCAAGGTCGTTGTCATAAGCGACCACTACACTCCTCCCTGCGAGATAAAGCAGGCTGAGGCCGTCCGCTTCACGCGCGACTGGTCCGAGGAGCACGAGGTGTCCTACTACGAGTACGCAGGACCGTGTCATCAGGTTCTGGCCGAGCGCTGCTATGACCAGCCCGGCACCCTCGTCGTCGGCACCGACTCCCACACCTGCATGGCAGGCGCTTTCGGCGCGTTCGGCACCGGCATCGGCTCTACCGAGATGCTCGGCGTCGTCGCCACCGGCCAGATCTGGCTCAAGGTTCCCGAAAGCTTCCGCATTGAATGGAAAAACAAGCTCCCCGCGGGCGTATTTGCCAAGGACATGGTTCTCTATGACTGCGGCAAGATCGGCCACTCCGGAGCCACATATAAAGCACTTGAGTACTGCGGCGATATGATAAGCGCCCTGTCAATGGACGAGCGCATGGCCATCTCCAACATGGCCGTTGAGATGGGCGCGAAGGCCGGCTACATCCCGGCCGACGAAAAGACCCTCGAATACATCAAGGCGCACGGCGAGCTCAAGAACTACGCGATGCTCTATCCCGACGCGGACGCCGTCTACGAGCGCAACTACGTGAACGACGCGGCGGCGCTTGTACCGCAGGTCGCCTGCCCGCACCACGTCGACAATGTCCACCCCGTCACCGAGGTGGAGGGCACCAAGCTCACCCAGGTCTACATCGGCTCCTGCACCGGCGGCAGAATTTCCGACCTGCGCACCGCAGCAAAGGTGCTCAAGGACAGGAAAGCGGCTCCCGGAATGCGCTTCCTCGTCTCCCCGGCCTCCAGAGAGGTCTACAAGATGGCGCTTAACGAAGGCATACTCGATATCCTCACCGACGCCGGCGCGGTCATCGTCGCCCCGTCCTGCGGACTCTGCCTCGGCGCGCACACCGGCATACTCGCAGCCGGCGAGAGCTGCATCTCCACCAGCAACCGCAACTTTATCGGACGTATGGGCAGCAAGAATGCGAACGTCTACCTCGGCTCTGCGGCAACCGTCGCAGCTTCCGCGATAGAGGGACGTATAGCCGATCCAAGAAAGTATTTTGAATAATCGGGAGGGAGAATAAAAATGGATTCTGTAATCACCGGAAAGGTATGGAAATTCGGAGATGACATCAATACCGACATAATATCTCCCGCCGAATACATGGACGCCAGCTACGGGGTTATCGGTAAGCACGCGATGGAGCGCGCGTTCCCCGGCTTCGCGGATGCTATTGCACGGGGTGATATAATCGTTGCAGGTAAAAACTTCGGCTCCGGCTCCAGCCGCGAGACAGCGCAGATCGCTCTCATTTACGCGGGCGTCGGCGCGGTCATTGCGAAGGACTTCGCCCGTATCTTCTTCAGAAACTGCATTAACGTCGGCCTGCCCGTTGTCAACTTTGCGGACACCGACAAGCTCAATCAGGGCGATGAGATACGCGTCAACTTCCTCTCCGGCGTGATCGAGGATCTCACCACCGGCGAGACCTATCACGGCAGCCGTCTGCCTGAAAACGTGCTTGCAATCGTGCAGGACGGCGGACTGAAGGAGCACCTGAAGAAAAGCCTCAAAAAATAAGTAAAAACTTATATATATTTTCACGGAGGTAAAACAATGGCAACACTGAAGACAACCTTTGCCGGAGTTTCCATGCCGAACCCGTTCATGCTCGCATCCGCGCCTCCCACGACCAACTGTGAGATGGTAGCCCGCAGCTTTGACGCCGGCTGGGGCGGCGCCGTGCTCAAGACCATGGCATATGATCTGAGAATGGCACGCAATGTAAACCCGCGCATAGCGGCCTATAAGGTTGGCAAGTCCATCCACGGCTTTACTAACTTCGAGCTCGGCAGCCCGAAGCCCATCTCCAAGTGGCTTGAGGACGCGCGCTGGCTGAAGGAACGCTTCCCCGAACACGCCGTGTTCGTCAGCCTTCTGCACACGGAAGGTCTCGTCGAGGAACAGTGGCGCGAAGTGACCAGAATGTTCAACGATGCCGGTATCGACGGCTTCGAGCTGAACTTCTCATGCTCCCACGGTATGGCGGAAGCGGGCGGCGGCGCTCAGGTCGGCGGCAACGAGGAGGCTATAAAGATGGTCACCAACTGGGTCAGATCCGAAACCAATCTCCCGGTTATGCCAAAGCTTCCCGCAATGGTTCCCAACATCGGCAGCAAGGCTCGCGCGGCTGAGGAAGCCGGCGCAGACGCCATAGCAACGATAAACACCCTCAATTCCATTCCCGGAATCGACATCTATAATTTCGTCCCGTATCCCACGGTCGACGGCAAGAGCGCATTTTCCGGCATGAGCGGCCGCGCGATAAAGCCCATCGCTCTGCGCACCGTCGCTCAGGTCGCCAAGGCCGTCAACATCCCGGTCTCCGGTATCGGCGGCATATACACATGGCAGGATGCGGTAGAGTTCATCCTCGCGGGCGCGTCCTCTCTGCAGGTCTGTTCCGCGGTCATGGAGAACGGCTACAAGTGCGTCGAGGCGATGAACAAGGGTCTCCTTAAGTATATGGAGGAGATGGGCTTTGAGACGATAAGCGACTTCGTCGGCAAGGCGCTGCCCAACATTACCGCGCACAACAATCTTTCTAGAACCTATAAGCTCCACGCCGAGTGCGACGAGACCAAGTGCATCGGCTGCTCCCGCTGCGTGGCGGTCTGCAGCGACAGCGCTTACAGCGCAATCAGCATGGACGGCAAGCACGCTTCCGTTGACGCGGCGAAGTGCGACGGCTGCGGCCTGTGCACTCAGGTCTGCCCGGCCGGAGCGCTCAGCATGAAGGTCAGATAAACAGCAGGGGAGGCTGAGACAGTGAACGATATCAACATTATAAACGGTACGATTGTTCGCCCTGAGGGCTGCGAGAAGGCCGATATCGGCATTCGCGGCGGAAAGATAGTCTCAGTGAACAAGCCCGGCAGCCTGACCGAAGCGGCTGAAAAAACGATAGATGCAAGCGGCCTGTATGTGTTTCCGGGGATGATAGATACCCATGTGCACATCCGCGGCGGTATCCTCTCCCACCGTGAGAGCTTTGCCTCCGGCACTCAGGCTGCCGCATCCGGCGGCATCACTACGATCATGGAGATGCCGATAGCGAACCCGCCCGCCTCCACGCCGGAAGCCTTCGATGCGCGGCGCAAGGAAATAGGCGAGCAGGCATATGTCGACTTCTGCATGTACGGCGGCGCCGGAAGCGATAACCTCGACCAGATAGAGCTGCTGACGAGCCACGGCGCGGCGGCATATAAGACCTTCCTGATGCCTCCCGTGCCCGGCCGCGAGAAGGAATTTTACGGCCTTTGCAGCGAGACTACAGAACAGCTCACGGAGGTCATGGAGCGCGTGGCCGCGGTCGGCGGCGTGCTCTGCTGCCACAGCGAGCTGAACGAATACGTTGCTCCCTATGCCGCAAAGCTTATGGCCGAAGGCCGCAACGGCGTAAAGGCATGGGGCGAGTCGAGACCGATCGAGGCTGAGACGGAAGCCGTAAAGCGCGTCATTGCCGCCGCCGAAAAGACCGGCTGCAAGGCAGTTATCTGCCATGTCAGCGCACCGGAGACGGTCGAGCTTATCCAGCAGGCGAAGAAGCGCGGCGTGGATATACACGGCGAGACCTGCCCGCAGTACATCCTGTATAACTGCGAGAATGCGGAAGCCGCCGGTGTGTTTGCCCGCATGAAGCCGCCGCTCCGCACTCCGGAGACCATGGAGAAGCTCATGCAGTGCTACGCCGACGGGCTCCTTGAGATAACCGGCAGCGACCATGCGCCGTACACCTACGAGGAGAAGACCCGCAGCGGCGAAGATATATGGCATTGCTTCGACGGACTTCCCGGCCTTGAGCTGAGCCTGCGCCTTCTGCTGAACGCGGCATCCGACGGCAGACTCACCTATGAGGAGATCGCCTGCAACACGGCCGAGAACCCCGCTGCGCTGTTTGGTATCGACGGCGCGAAGGGCAGGATCGAAGCCGGACGCGACGCCGACCTTGTGCTCGTAGAGCGACTGGACAAGCCGGAGACGCTGCATAAAGAGCAGCTCGTCACGAAGAGCCGCGAGAGCGCGGTGCTCTACGACGGCACGCAGATGACCCACCGCATCAAAGAAACCCTCGTGAGAGGAATCACCGTCTTCAAAGACGGCACCATTACCGTAAGCCATGGCTTCGGCCAGCTTATTATACCAAAATCCTAAATCAACAAAAAAGGAGAACTACTATGAGAACAGACATGCGCGGAAGAGATTTTGTTACCCTTCAGGACTTCACCGGTGAAGAGATCCAGACCATTCTGGACGTAGCTTTCCAGCTGAAGCGCGAGAACGCTATCGGTCAGGCTCACGAGCTGCTCAAGAACAAGACCCTCGGTATGCTCTTTGCACAGCCCTCCACCCGTACCCGCGTCTCCTTTGAGACTGGTATGACTCAGCTTGGCGGCCACGCTCAGTATTACAGCGAGGACTCCATGCAGCGCAAGAATAAGGAAACTTGGGCCGACACCGGTCTGGTTCTTTCCCGTTACCTCAACGCTCTGATGGTTCGTCTGTACGACCTTGAGGAGTACGGCATGGCTCGTGACATCATGAACGAGATCCGCAAGAACACCACTATCCCCGTCATCAACGGCCTCGACGACAAAGAGCATCCCTGCCAGTGCATGGGCGACCTGATGGTCATTCAGGAGAAGCTCGGCGCAGGCTGGAAGAAGAAAAAGATCGTTATGAGCTGGGCATACTCCGACCGCGTCAAGTCCCCCGGCGTTCCTCAGGCAATGCTGACCGCATGCAGCCTGCTCGGCGCAGACATCACCCTCGCTTACCCGAAGGGATACGAACTTGACGACCAGTACATGGAGTTCGCTCAGAACGCCGCAAAGTCCTCCGGCTCCGTCATCAGCGTTACCAACGACATCTACGAAGCCTGCACCGGCGCAGACGTCATCTACGCAAAGAGCTGGGGCAGCACCCACGGTATGCCCAAGGACGAGGATAAGGAGTACCGCAAGCAGTTCGCCAAGGATTGGTGCATCTCCGACAAGCACTTCGAGCTTGCAAATCCTGTTTCCTACTACATGCATCCGCTGCCCGCAGCACGCCACGAGGAAGTCACCGACGAAGTCATCGACGGACCGCACTCCATCGTTTACGATCAGGCCGAGAACCGTCTGCACGCTCAGAAGGCAGTCCTCGCTCTGCTCATGAAGTAAGAATTTAATAAGAAGTAACATAAACAAAAGCAAGATCAGACGATTCCCACTCTGCGAATGAAATAATCGGGGCAGGAGGAGAACCTGCCCCGTGTTGGAAAGCGATCCGCGGTCGCTTTTCTCCGCAGGCCGTATGCTCAGTCGCGAGGGTATGCGAGGCGGAAAACATAAAGCAACATTTAGAGGAGGAAAAAATTTATGTTCGGATTACCGTTCCCAACCTATCTTGGCTGGCTTCTCGGCCCCGGCGTCATGATCTTCACGTTCTTGACAAGCTTTATCCTTTATAAGAACTATCTTAAAAAGGAAGCTGCCGAGGAAGCAGAAAAGAACAGCAAAGATAAGTAAATAGCATATACCAGCAGAAACCTATCATGGCATAAAGTGACAGGAGGAAACCAAATGGATAGTAAAATCAAAATAATGGGTTATGCGGTCCATGGCTTGTACTTCGTTGGTATGCTGGCTATCGGTTATTTTTGCAACAAGAAGTATGCAAACAATGTTGATGGCTTCTTTGCCGGCGGCAAGAACCTTGGCCCATGGGTCTTCGCACTTACCTACGGTTCAACTTATCTCAGCTCTTCGACGTTTGTCGGCAACACCGCCACGGCTTACTCCGGCGGTCTTGCCTACCTTTTCATGCCCCTTGCGCAGATGCTCTTACTCCCCCTCGGACTTATCTTCTTCTCCCACATCCTGCGTAAGATGAGTCAGTCATTGGATGTTGTCACTATCCCTGCATATCTTGAAAAACGTTTCAAGAGTCCCGCTGCCGGAATGATAACCTCCCTCATTATCGTCATTTTCTTCATTCCCTATCTCGTTGGCATAGTCAAGGCATCGGCGCTTTCGCTGGGTGCTCTTCTTGGCGTTGAGTACAAAATCGGTGTTCTCGTTATCGCGTTCATCAGTTTTGTTTATCTCATGTTCGGCGGCTATATGGCTCGCTGCTACACTGACGTGGTTCAGGGTGTGATGATGGTCGTCGGTATGATGGCGGTTGTTATTGCCGGCTTCTTCATTGTCGGCGGACCGAGCGCCATTACCGAAGGCGTGAAGGCAGCCGATCCCGCGCTCCTTGAGACCCCCGGTCCTAAGGGCTGGAGCGCACTGTTCCTCTATTCCACTGTTTTTGCAATAGCCCCGTGGGGACTTCCCACTCTCGTTCAGACCAACTTCACCATAGGCAACAGAAAGCATGTTTACACCGCCGCTATCGTTCTGTCCATTTGGATATCCTGTGTCCTCTTCGGCTCCATGATAATCGGCAACATGGGCCGCGCCTTCTACGGCAACGCTCTTGTTGATAATCCTGACTCCCTGTTCCCGACGCTGGTTATTGACTGGTTCCCGAACCTCTTCGGTGCTATAATTATCGTTGCGGTCATCTGCGCGGCAATGTCTACAATTGACGGCACGCTGATGAACTCCGGCGCCGCTGTCGGCCTTGATATATACAAGCGTTTTATCAAGAAGGACGCGAGCGACAAGAAGGTCATTACGATCTCCAACATAGCAATGGGCGTTATCACGCTTGTCGTTATAATCTGGGCGTTTGATCCTCCCGCAATGGTGCTCACCCTCACAAGCTACGCGTTCTCTCTGGTCGCTGCCGGACTTATCGTTCCCACCTATGCGGGTCTTTACTGCAAGAAGCTCACCAGCGCAGGCTGCGTGGTTGGTATTCTTGCCGGTCTTGGCTTCTGCCTGCTGTGGTACATTACCGGTACGCCGCTTGGGATCCCTCCGTTCGTTGTCGGTATGGTCGCCTCCGCGATCGCTCTCTTCGGCGTCAGCAAGTTCACCAAGCCCCTGCCTCAGGAGTTTATTGACGATCTGTTCGCAAAGCTCAAGAACAACGCATACGTTACGGAAACTGTGGAAAAGTAACACGCACGTTTCACTCCAAGATTCCCGTGTATCGAGGTTGGCCACCTCGATATGCGGGATGATAAAAAACGAGCATAAACTAAAAATTTAACGTAAGTTTTACACATCCAAAAAGGGAGATCTGATGAAAAAATACAATCTTGACTTAAGCGGCTACAATGTGCCGCATGATATGCTGCCTACCAAACCGGAAGAGCGCAACTGGAACATTTACAGCTTCTTCGCTCTCTGGATCGGCATGGATATCGGTATCCCCACTTACATGCTCGCTTCTGGACTTATTGAGGGCGGCATGAACCTCAAGTGGGCCATGATTACCATTTTGCTTGCGAATATAATCATTGCATTCCCCATCATGCTCAACGGCCATGCCGGTGCGAAGTATGGTATTCCTTCCACCGTTTATTGGCGCTCCGCGTTCGGCTTCAACGGCGCAAGCGTCGCTGCGGTTCTCCGCGGCATCGTGGCTGCCGGCTGGTGCGGCATCCAGTTCTGGATCGGCGGCAACGCGCTGAACGTTGCGCTGTCCATCCTCATCCCCGCGTGGGGCAACTGGGCCTTGGGCAAATGGGTTTGCTTTGTAGTGTTCCTTCTGCTGAACCTCTATATACTTATCAACGGACTTGGTGCGATAAAGAAGATGGAACATCTCTGCGCACCCATGCTCATCATCTGGCTGATCGTCATGCTCATCTGGGCGCGTACCACCGCGGGCAGCTGGGGACCGATGGTCAACGCCAAGATGACCTTCGCAACCACCGCGGAGTTCGTCGCTTTCTTCGTCGTCAGCCTCAACTCCAACATCAGCTACTGGTGCTCCATGCCCCTTACGGTCACTGACTTCACCAAGGCGGCAAAGGATCAGCGCAGTCAGGAAGTTGGCCAGCTGCTCGGCATACCCACCGGTATGTTCCTGCTCGCTCTCGTCGGCGCTCTGGTCAGCTCCTGCACCATCGTTATCTTCGGACATGTCATCACCGACCCCGTTGCTCTCACCAGCATGATCGGCCATCCTGCGCTGATCGTCGGCATGATGCTCTTCCTCATCATCGCAACTCTTACCACGAACGTCGCCGCAAACGCCCTTACCCCGGCGGTTGCAATCGTTCACCTCACCAACGGCAAGCTGAACTTCAAGTGGGCTGCTGTCGTTCTCTGCGCCATCGGCGTCGCAATTCGTCCTTGGGTGCTCATCAACGACATGGGTCTTTACATGAACTTCTTCCTCAACGGCGGCGGCGCTCTGCTCGGCCCCGTTGTCGGGGTGACGATCTGCCACTACTTCTTCGTCTGCCGCACCGAGCTTGACGTTAGAAGCCTTTATGTTCCAGAAGGCGAGTCGATGTTCCTGAACATCAAGAAGTACAACAAGCCCACCTACATAATCATCTGGGCGATGTCGGCTATTATGCTTCTTATCGCGCAGCTGGCTCCCGCATCCTGGCAGACCGCAACCTGCACTTTGGGCTGCTCCATGCGCTTCTCCATGAACGCCATGGCCATAATCTGCATTGCGCTGGGCTATCTGGTCTTCCGCAAGAGAGAAGGCGGCATCAACTCCCTGAGCTACCTCACCCTTGCGATAAGCTTTGTCATCATCTTCCTCGGCCTGTGGGTTCCCGTAGCGCACTGGCTGTATGACGCGTCCTTCATCGTCGGCACTCTGCTTGGCCTGGGCATCTACGTCCTGCTCATGCGCGTGTGCGACAAGGACTTCATGGTCAAGAAAGCCGCCGAGCACAAGGCAGCCAAGGCTGAAGAGGCAAACGCCTGATCGACCTCAAACAGGAGCAAAAAATGAGAAACGTAACTATCAGCGTCATCCAGCTTGAAAACAAGCTCTTTGATAAGAATGCGAACCTTCTCAAGGCCGACGGACTCATCCGTCAGGCCGCGGCAAAGGGCGCAAAAATGATATGCCTGCCCGAACTTTTTGTCACGGGCTACAACCTCAACGCCTTCGGCGACAGGATATATGAGCTTGGCGAAGGGCTGACCGGCCCCACCATCACTCATATGCGCGCTCTGGCAAAGGAGCTTGGCGTGTACATAATAGCGCCCATAGCCATGCAGATGCGCACGACCCGCCCGCTGGAGAACAACGCCGTCGTTATCGACGACGAGGGCGAGGTCATCGGCACCTACAGCAAAAACCATCTCTTCGGCGACGAGCCGAAATACTTCACCGCCAACGGTGAATACCCGGTGTTTGACACCAAATACGGCAAGATCGGCATAATGATCTGCTGCGATAACAACTTCCCCGAACCCGCGCGCATCCTTGCGCTCGGCGGCGCGGAGCTGATATTCATGCCCGCGGCATGGCGCGTACAGGAAGCGGATCTGTGGAAGCTCCTCATCTCCTCGCACGCCTGCGAGAACAATGTGTTCATCGCCGCAGCCAATGTCTTCAGCCGTATGGACGATCTGTTCCTTTTCGGACACAGCAAGGTCGTCGATCCCAGAGGCAGAGTTCTGCGCGAATCCGAGACGGAGGGAGACGATGTGCTCGTTGAGACCATCGATCTCGATTCCGTGTACGAGCATCGCGCCTGCATGCCCAGCCTCAAGGATCGCCACCCCGAAACCTACGATGCGTTCATCGAACCGGTGAACGTGTAAGCACAGCGAAAGCGGGCGGTGCGCAAATCATTTGCCGCGCCGCCTGCAAATTAAGCCTTTGGCTTTATTATAATGGAGGAAAATAAAATGTCTGGATTACTTGACGGCGTAGTCGTACTCGACCTTACGCGTGTTCTTGCAGGCCCCTACTGCGGAATGATAATGGCCGATATGGGCGCGACCGTAATTAAGCTCGAAAACCCGGCCGGCGGCGACGATACGCGCAAAATGGGCCCGTTTGTTAACGAAAACAGCGTTTATTATGCAAACTTCAACAGAAGCAAGCTCGGCTGCACGCTCAATCTCAAGGCTCCCGAAGGAAAAGAGATTTTCAAAGAGCTTGTAAAGAAGGCCGACATTGTTATTGAGAACTACCGTCCCGGCACCATGGAAAAGCTCGGTCTCGGCTACGATGTTCTCAAGGAAATAAATCCCGCGATAATCTACGGCGCAGTCTCCGGCTTCGGCCACACCGGCCCGCTGAGCAGACGCGCAGGCTATGACATAGTCGGTCAGGCAATGGGCGGCCTTATGAGCACCACCGGCTGGCCCGACGGCGAGCCGACCCGTTCCGGCACCCCCATGGGCGACGTCCTCGGCGGCCTGAACCTCACCATCGGCGTCCTTGCCGCGCTGAATAACCGCCAGAAGACCGGCCTTGGCGAAAAGGTCGACGTCGCGCTGGTCGACTCCGTTGCGTCCGCGATGGAGAACATAACCATGATTTATCAGGCCACCGGCCGTATCCCCCAGCGCATAGGCAACCGCTATGAGTCTACATATCCGTACGACTCCTTCCCCGCGAAGGACGGCAACGTCATTATTGCTGCCGGCAATAACAAGCTCTTTGCTATCCTGTGCCAGGTCATGGGTCAGCCGGAGCTGGCTCAGGATCCGCGCTTCGTCGAGATAAAGGATCGCGTTGCAAACCATGCGCCCCTGCGCAGAATCGTCTCCGCGTGGAGCGAGAACTACACCATCGCCGAGATCGACCAGATGCTCAACTCCGCCGGCTGCCCCGCCAGCGCCGTCAACACCATCGACAGACTCGTTGTCGATCCGCAGATCTCCGGCGCGCGCAACATGTTCCCCGAAATAGACCAGCCGGGCATCGGCAAGCTCCATATCACCGCCATTGCCCCCAAGCTCACCCGCACCGACTCCTATCCCAGAAAGGCCGCTCCGCTGCTCGGCGAGGACAACGCCAATGTCTACGGAGAGTATCTCGGCTTCGACGCGGGCAAGCTCGAACAGCTCAAGAACGACGGCGTCATCTGATTTTCGGGAGGTAAGAATAATGTCTGAATATCCGAAAAGCGTACAGCTCGTCGAGGTCGGCCCAAGAGACGGCTTCCAGAGCGTGAAGGAATTCATCCCCACCGAGACAAAGAAAAAGGTCATCGACATGCTCGTCGCGGCCGGCTGCAAGAAGATACAGGCCACGTCCTTCGTAAACCCCAAGGCCATCCCCCAGATGGCGGATGCCGCGGAGATAGCCGAGTACGTGCTCAAGACCTATCCCGACGTTTCGTTCTATGCGCTCACCCCGAACGCCAGAGGTGTCCAGAACGCATGGGACGCCGGCTTCCGTGAGGTCAGCTATGTCATCTCCGTCTCCGCGGGGCACAACATGGCGAACGTCCGCCGCACCCCGGACGAGTCCTTTGCCGATCTCCGCGCGATCCGCGAGCGCTATCCCGACATGAAGATCGTCCTTGACGCAGCAACCACCTTCGGCTGCCCGTTCGACGGCGTCGTCACGACGGAGCAGGTCGTCGCGTATCTTGAAAAGGCGCGCGAAGCCGGCATCACCGCCGTTGACCTCTGTGATACCATCGGCATCGCAAACCCGCTTCAGGTTGAGCGCCTTGCGGGCGTTGTGCTCGAAAAGTTCCCGGAGATAAGCTTCGGCATACATATTCACGACACCCGTAACATGGGCATCGTCAATACGCTCACCGCCATCCGCTCCGGCATCACCAGAGTGTCCACCACCTGCGGCGGCATGGGCGGCTGCCCGTTCGCACCCGGCGCGTCCGGCAACACCTCCAGCGAGGATCTCGTGTTCATGCTCGACCAGATGGGCATCGACACCGGCGTCAGCTTCGAGAAGCTGCTGGAGACGGCGCGCTTCCTCAAGGAGAACGTCCCCGCAAATTACAGCGGCCACCAGATGAATATTGCCCCGAAGCAGTGCGTCATGGGCTGATCGCCCCGCCGCACTTTACGGAAAACAAATCCCGCGTACCGTTCGGTACGCGGGATTTGTCGGTTTATGACTGCCGACACGCCGAAAGCGCAGGAAAATCCAAGAATCGTGCGGATGGGGCGCACACGCGTATTGTGTTTTGACAAATAATGAGCTAAAATAAAATGCTAGGCGCAGTGACAGACGATAGGCGATCTGACGAGCTTCTACATGATAACCGGCATTGTCTTGCTCCAGCTCATGCAGTTCTTCATGAACGTCGGCTCCGTCTCCGGCACCTTCGGCACGATGAAGAAGATAGCCCAGATAATGGACACAGACTCCGAACCGGACGGCGGGGAGCCTGTCCCGGAAGTGTGCGCCGACATAGAGTTCGACAATGTCAGCTTCGCCTACGCCGGGGGACAGGACGTCATAAAGAATCTGTCCGTGAAGATACCCATGGGCAAGGTGACGGCCGTCATCGGCGGCAACGGCGCGGGCAAATCGACGCTGTTCAAGCTGCTTCTTCATCTTTACGAGCCGAAGAGCGGCGAGATCCGCTTCGGCGGGGACGGCATCGGCAAATACTCCCTGACCGACTGGCGCGACAGGTTCGCCGTCGTCTCTCAGCGCAATCCGCTTATCGGCGGCACCGTGCGCGAGAACATCGCCTACGGTCTTGACCGCGAGGTCAGCGACGAGGAACTGGCGGAGACCGCCCGCAGAGCCAACTTCTCCGGCGGTCAGGGGCAGTGCATCTCCATTGCGCGCGCCATGCTGAGAAACGCCGACTACCTGCTGCTCGACGAGGCGACGAGCAATCTCGACGTCGTAAGCGAGGCGGAAGTGACCGGCGCGATGGACGAGCTGATGCGGGATAAGACCACTATAATGATCGCCCATAACTACGCGGCGACGCGAAACGCCGACTACATAATCGTTATGAAGGACGGTGCGGTCGAGGCCGCGGGAACGCCGGACGAGCTGCTGAAGACGAACGAGTATTATAAAATGTTCGTCAAGACGCTCTGAATATAAAAATAAGAGGATAAATAATGCAGAAATTGTTGTCAAAACTCAGCGCCGCGCAGTCGGGGGAGATATGCTCCGGCTTCAGGCTCATAAAGAAAGAATATGTCGCGGCGAAGTCCGCGGAGCTGTACACCCTGCGCCATGAGAAAACCGGCGCGGAGCTGCTGTATTTCGACCGCGCGGACGAGAACAAAACCTTCACCATCTGCTTCAAGACGCTTCCCGAGGATGACACAGGCGTGTTCCACATACTTGAGCATAGCGTCCTGAACGGCTCGCGGCGTTTTCCGGTGAAGGAGCCGTTCGTCACGCTGCTGCAGGGCTCGATGCAGACCTATCTCAATGCCCTGACCTTCAGCGACAAGACGATGTATCCCGTCTCCAGCCGCAACGAGCAGGATCTCTTTAACCTTATGTCCGTCTATCTCGACGCGGTGTTCTGCCCGCTGATACATGAGCGCCCTGAGATATTCATGCAGGAGGGCTGGCACTACGAGTTCGACGGCGAGACCGGCAAGCCGTACTATAACGGCGTCGTGTTCAGCGAGATGAAGGGCGCGTTTTCCGATGTGGACACGCTCATCGGAAACGAAATGCACCGCCTGCTCTACCCCAACACGAGTTACGGCTATGTCAGCGGCGGCGACCCCAAATACATAACCAGCCTGAGCTACGAGAAGTTCACCGCCGCGCATAAGCGCTTCTACCACCCCTCGAACGCGCGCATATTCCTCGACGGGCATATGAACATCGACGCGGTGCTGGAGTATATCGACGGGGAGTACCTGTCAAAGTACGAGTACCGCGCGCCGGACTTTGATTTTGCCATGCAGACGCCCGTGACCGCGGAAAAGACCATCAGCTACGAGGTGCGCGAGGGCGAAGAGGCGCTGGCGCATATGGCGTCGGCAAAGATACTCTGCACCCATAAGGATGTCGAAAAGCTGTACGCGGCGGAGATACTCGCCGATTACCTGACCGGCTCCAACGAAGCGCCGCTCAAGCGCGCGTTTCTGGAGAGCGGCCTCGCGCAGGACGTGAGCATCGACGTGAACGATGGAATGTATCAGCCGAACATCGCCGTCGTCGTGCGCAACACTGCGCCGGAGAATTTCGCCGCGATAAAGGCGTTCATCCCCGAAACTGTGCGAGGGCTGCTGGCTGAAGGTCTGAACCGAGAAGCCCTGTCCGCGTCGCTTGAGCGCTCCGCGTTCACCAACCGCGAGATAACAGAGCCTTCCGGCCTGAACCTCGCCATCCGCGCGCTGGACGGCTGGCTCTATGGTGATGATCCGCTCACGCATATAGACAACGCATGGATATTTGACTCCCTGCGTGAGAAGCTGGACACCGATTATTTTACCGACCTGCTCGTCGAAATGCTCGGCAGCGCGGAGGACAAGTGCTATGTGTACGTCTTGCCGTCTGCGGAAAAGGGGCAGGAAGATGCGCGCGAGGAGGCGGAGCGCCTGGCCGCGGCTACCGCGGACTGGGACGACGCCAGATTCGCGCGGGCCAGAGCGGAATTCGAGAAAATGCAGCAGTGGCAGCAGAGCATGGACAGCGAGGAAGACCTCGCCGCGCTGCCGCACCTGAACCTTGAGGACGTGCCCAAGGATGTAGTTCCGGCGAAAACGGAGCTGACGCGCGTTGACGGTGTGGAAGTGCTGCGGCTGGATTCCGACACCAACGGTATAGTCTATCTGAATCTGTACTTCGACGTGTCGGACTTCGACGCGGACGAGCTGCGCCTGCTCAATGTGCTGACCACATTCTTCGGCGAGCTGCGCACCGAGCACTACTCCGCCGACCGGCTCCAGACGAAGATCAAGGCGACCCTGGGCGGGCTTGCGGCGCGCGTGGAGCTTATCCCGAAGCGCGGCGAGCTGCGCGAATGCAGGCCGTACCTGCTGGTCTTCGCCAGCATGCTGGAGGAAAACGTCCCCGCGGCGCTGGAGCTGCTGGAAGAGCTGTTCATAAACGGCCGCTACGACGAAACGGGCAGAATAAGCGAGACTGTTCTGCAGTCGGATTATTTCATAAAGCAATCGCTCATCGTCAACGGCCATGCCTACGCCGTCACCAAGTCGCTCTCGGCGTTTTCCGCGGAGGGCGCGATGAAGGAGCTGCTTGAGGGCGAGAGCTTTGTGCGCTGGTTCTCCGATTTTGCTGCGAACTTTGAGGCAAATTCCGGCGAATACGCCGCGCGCTTTGCCGCGCTCGCCGCGAAGGCCTTCGCGTCCAACCGTCTGTTCGCCGGCTTTGGCGGAAAGATGGACGCGCAGACGCTCGGCGGCCTCATACGCGCGCTGCCCGCAAACGAAAAGGGCGCGGCGGCGGAATACCCCGCCTATGACGGCGAGGACTGCGCGATAGAGATCGCCTCCGACGTGGGCTACTCCGCACTGGGACATAACCTCTATGCGCTGGGCGGCAGCTTCAGCGGCGAGTATGCGGTGCTGGCCTCGCTCGTCAGCTATGGCTACCTCTGGAACATGATCCGCGTGCAGGGCGGCGCCTACGGCACGGGCATGAACGTGCGCTCCAACGGCGACGTTTTCTGCTATTCCTACCGTGACCCGAATGTTGAAAATTCGCTCGCGGTCTACGGCGGCATACCCGATTTTCTGGCGGAATTCCTGAGCCAGGGGATGCCGATGGACGATATCATCATCGGGACTGTCAACACCACGGAGCCGCTGCTCGACCCCGCGGGCGTGTGCGAGCTGGAATGCATCAGATATCTGAAAGGCACAACGGCGGCGGACATTTCGCGTATACGCAGGGAAATTCTCGGCACGACCGCAGAGAAGCTTCTGAAGCTGGCAGAGCCGCTGAGAGTCTATGCCGAAAACGGCAAGTTCTGCGCCGTCGGCAGCAAGAACGCGGTGGCGTTTCTGAACAAATAAATCACTCCAAAAAGTTAGAAAAAATAACTCCGGAAGCATTGCTTCCGGAGTTGTTGCGTTTCGGTTACAGCTCCTTTATCTCACAGGCTATCGCGCCGTTATCGAAGACGGTGACGACCGCCCATGTCAGCGTGCGGCCTTTTCCGGCCGTGCCGGGGTTGAGGAGCTGGACGCCGCCCGCCTCGCCGTAATACGCCTCGTGCGTATGGCCGAACATGGCGATCTTCGCCCCGGCCTCCTGCGCGGCGTACACGAGAGAATCGAGTCTGCCGTATTCAACGCCGTAGGTGTGCCCATGGCAGATGAAAGCCTTCACGGGGCCGAGCGGGACGATGTCAGTGTCGGGTGCGTCGGAGGAGATATCGCAGTTGCCGCGCACGGAGTAGAGCGGTATCTCAGGGAATTTCTCGCGCAGGATCGCGGTGTCGCGGGAGTGGTCGCCGAGATGGATTATCAGGTCGGGGCGGCAGCGCGCCACGGCCTCGACCATAAGCGCGGTGTTGCTGTGAGTGTCGGAAAAAACGGCAGCTTTCATCATGTATTCTCCTTTGTGATTATCATTGAGACGGCTCCTGAATATAATGTAGCGAACAGGAGCGTGATTTCCATGAAAGATTTTGAACGCATAGGCAAAGAGCTTGAGCGGCGCGGCAAGACCGGCAGCATCAAGAGCATTGCGGAGTCCGAGGACGGACAGCGTATAAGCAGGATGATAGATACGGAGGCGGTCGAGCGCGCGGCGCGCAGCGGGGACGCGGCGGCGATGAAAAATATCCTTGGGCAGGTGCTCGGCACCGCGGAGGGCAAGCGCCTCGCGGAGAGCATCCGCCGCATGATGCAGGATTAAAACGGAGGCCGCCATGAGTGAATTTGAAGATAAGCTCAACAGTGTCCTCGGCGATCCGGCGCAGATGGAGAAGATAGCGAATCTGGCAAAGACGCTCATGGGCGGAGACGGCGGCGCTCAGGAACCCTCTCCGGAGCCGTTCGGCGGCCTTGACATCGACCCGAGTCTCATAAGCCGCATCGGCAAGCTTATGAATAACAGCGGCGATGACAACAAGCAGCGGCTTTTGCAGGCGATGGAGCCGTACCTGTCGGAAAAGCGGCGCGGCAAGATGGATAAGGCGCTGAAGATAGCGCGCCTTGCGCGCATCGCAAAGGCCGCGATGGGGGAGGAGGGCGGCGATGGCAAGCTATAACCGCTATCAGGGCAACACCGGCCGCGTCACGCGCGTAGACGAGCGCCGGGCGGAACGTCCGCCGGAGGAGCCGCCGCGGCAGTACCCCGCGCCGCGCCCGCCGGATGCACCGAAGCCGAGACAGCTGCCGCTGCTGGGCGGCTCGCTGGCAGATCTGCTGCCGAAGAGCTTCGGCGAGCTTGAGACGGAGGACATTATCCTCCTGCTCATCCTCTATCTCATGTACCGCGAGAGCGGCGACAGCGAGCTGCTGATCATAATGGGCGCAATGTTCTTATTATAATATTGCTATAACAACGCCGCCGTGTGAAAGCACGGCGGCATAGTGTTATTTCTGCTCGGTTTTGCTGTCATCCCGGCGATGATGCAGGTTCGGGTTGCGCCAGAAGACGTAGAACCAGACTACGAGCGCGATGATGAACGCGCAGATGGCGCACACTGTGCGCACGAGGGCACCGGGGCCTGCGAGCAGCACCGCGATAAGGCCAAGCACGGCGGACACGCCGTACAGCACCGCGACAGCCTGCTTCTGATTGAGGCCGAGCGCGAGGAGCCGGTGATGGAAATGCCCCTTGTCGGCATGGAACGGGCTTTGCCCGTGGATTATCCGGCGGAAGAAGGCGAAGGTCGTATCCGCCAGCGGCACTGCGAGCGCCAGCAGCGGAACGAGGAAGGTTATCATGGCGTGCAGCTTGAACATGCCCAGTATCGACGCGGTCGACAGGACGAAACCGAGAAGCTGCGAGCCGACGTCGCCCATGAATATCTTGGCCGGGTTGAAGTTATACGGGATGAAGCCGAGGCACGCGCCGACAAGCGCGGCGAGAATCACCGCGACGTTCGGCTCCGCGACGAACAGCGCCACGACCAGCATTGTCAGCGAGCTTATCGTCGACACGCCGACGGCCAGCCCGTCCAGCCCGTCTATCAGATTGACGGCGTTCGTGCAGCCGACGATCCACAGAAGGGTCAGCGGGATGGGGAGATAGCTTGCGAGAACGAAAGTGGCCTGCTCGGAAAACGGGTTCGGGTTCGATATCGCGTCGAAGACTATGCCGCAACGGATCGCAACGACGGCGGCGACGATCTGCCCCGCGAGCTTGATCCACGCGTTGAGATTGACGATATCGTCTATTGCGCCCATGACGACGATTATCAGCGCGCCCAGCAGAATGCCGAGCACCGGCGTCGACACGTCGACAAATATGAGCAGCGACAGCACAAAGCCGATGAATATGGCAAGTCCGCCCATGCGGGGGATCGGGTGGTTATGCACACGGCGCTCGTCCTTCGGGACGTCTATCGCGCCGACCTTTTCAGCAAAACGCTTGACCGGCGGCGTCATCAGGAACGACACAACCGCCGCGACGACTATGGCCATCAGCAGCTTGAGCCACAATGACATATCTGAAATCATGGATATCCTCCCTTAGAACGGCTTCTCCACGAGACCGACGCGCTTGTAAACCTTGCGCAGAGTTTTGCGGGCAACGGAGCTTGCCTTTATTGCGCCGTCCGTATACACCTGCTTGAGATATGCCTTGTCCGCGAGTATGCGTTCGGCCTCCTCACGTATGGGACGCAGTGTCTCGATGACGGCGTCGCCCACGGCGGGCTTGAACACGCCGTAGCCCTTACCGGCGAATTCGCTCTCGATCTCGTCGAAGCTCTTGCCGGTGACGGAGGCGTATATGTTCATCAGGTTTGCGACGCCGGGCTTGTTCTCCGGATCGTAGCGGACACAGCGCTCAGTGTCGGAGTCGGTGATGGCGCGTTTGAACTTGCGGGAGATCTCTTCGGGGCTGTCCATGAGGAACACACAGCCCGCGGGATCGGACTTGGACATCTTCGAGGTCGGGTTGCCAAGGCTCATGATGCGCGCACCGACCCTGGGAATATAAGGTTCGGGAACCTTGAAGGTCTCGCCGTAGAGGTTATTGAAGCGGTTGGCGATGTCGCGCGTGAGCTCGCAGTGCTGCTTCTGATCCTCGCCGACGGGGACGTAGTCGGCCTGATACAGCAGAATATCCGCTGCCATGAGGGACGGATAGGTGAAGAGGCCGCCGTTTATATTGTCGGCGTTCTTTGCGCATTTGTCTTTGAACTGGGTCATGCGGCTCAGCTCGCCGAACATGGTGTAGCAGTTGAGGATCCAGCCCAGCTCCGCGTGCTCATGCACGTGGCTCTGGAGGAAGAGCACGTTCTTCTCCGGATCAAGCCCGCAGGCGATATACTGCGCGAGCTGGGTGGTGGAGCGGCGGCGCAGCTCGGCCGGATTCTGGCGCACGGTGAGCGTGTGCAGGTCGGCCATGAAATAGAAGCAGTTAAACTCGTCAGGAAGAGCAGCCCAGTTCTTTACGGCGCCGAGGTAGTTGCCAAGGTGCAGGTTGCCGGAGGGCTGGATGCCCGAAAGCAAAGTCTTTTTGACGGCGGTGTCGTTATCCATAGTTTTTCTCCAATCTCTGTATGGAAAAAATAATAGCTATAAAGCGTCTTTATATTGTATCAAATCAAGTTCGACTTGACAAGCGGTAAAATGTAAAATAATATATAGATTGATATCAAGTCCGCAGCTGCGGGCTTTTTGGAGGCTTATTATGAAAGATATGAAATGGTTCGAGGACATGGAGGCTCGTATTCCTCACGGCGAGGTACGTACCCGTTTTGCCCCGTCGCCCACCGGATATATGCACGTTGGCAACCTGCGCACGGCGCTGTACACCTATCTGATAGCGCGCCACGCGGGCGGCAAGTTCATCCTGCGCATTGAAGACACCGATCAGGGCCGTCTCGTAGAGGGCGCAGTGGACGTTATATACAAGACCATGGCCGAGTGCCATCTGGAGCATGACGAAGGCCCCGACGTCGGCGGCCCCGTAGGCCCCTATGTGCAGACCGAGCGCCGCCCGCTGTACAAGGAATACGCCGACCTTCTCATCGAGAAGGGACATGCTTACCGCTGCTTCTGCGAGAAGACGGAGAGCGAGGAGGATTCCGGCGATTTCGACCGTGCGGACGATCCCTGCCGCGTGATGAGCCGCGAAGAGTCCGACCGCCGCGCAGCCGCGGGCGAGCCTTATGTTGTCCGTCAGCTCATCCCGCACGAGGGCACTACCACCTTCCATGACGAGATATTCGGCGACATCACCGTCGAGAACAAGACTCTGGACGATCAGGTGCTCATAAAGCGCGACGGCCTGCCGACCTACAACTTCGCCAATGTTATCGACGACCATCTCATGGGCATCACCCATGTCGTGCGCGGCAGCGAGTATCTGTCCTCCGCGCCGAAATACAATCTGCTGTACCAGGGCTTCGGCTGGGACATCCCAAAGTATGTCCACTGCTCGCCCGTCATGCGCGACGCGCACAACAAGATGTCCAAGCGTCACGGCGACCCGTCCTATGAAGATCTCATCGCGCAGGGCTTCCTGACCGACGCGGTGCTCAACTATGTTACGCTGCTGGGCTGGAGCCCGCGCGGCGAGCAGGAGATATTCTCGCTTGACGAGCTGAAGAAGGTCTTTGAGCTCAGCGGCGTTTCCAAGTCCCCCGCGATATTCGACATCGAGAAGCTGCGCTACTTCAACAGCGAGTACATCCGCGCCATGAGCGCCGAGGAGTTTGCGAAGGTGGCCGAGCCGTTCATCCGCAGGAGCGTGAAGAACGAGAAGTATGACGCCGCCGCTATCGCTGCTCTCCTCCAGCAGCGCACCGAGGTACTGACCGACATCCCCGAGAAGGTGGACTTCTTCGACGAGCTGCCCGAATACGGTGCGGAGCTGTTCGTACACAAGAAATCCAAGTCCGACGAGGCGTCCTCGAAGGCGGTGCTTGAGCAGATTATCCCCGTTTTCGAGTCCATCACCGACTGGAACGACGAGAACATCATGGCCGCGATGGTCGGCCTTGCGGAGCGCATGGAGGCCAAGAACGCGAAGGTCATGTGGCCGGTGCGCATCGCGGCTGCGGGCAAGGCAGTCACGCCGGGCGGCGCGGTCGAGATATGCCGCATCCTCGGCAAGGACGAGACTCTGAGAAGAATTCACGTCGCGCTTGAGAAACTGGCATAAATTCCAGTTTTTACATTAGTAATTATCCCCTTACGGAGAATAATAAATCCGTAAGGGGGTTTTTATATGTCCCAAAAAGCACGAAGAATAATGGGTATATACGCCGCGGCGGCGATCGCGATGCTGGCGGTGTACTCCTGCGTCAGCCATGTGCGGCTGGAGAACTACCGGCTCATCGCGAAATACAGCTCGCAGCGCGCGTTTGAGGAGACGGCGGCCTCGGTGCAGGAGCTGAGTGAGGCGCTTGGCAAGGGCGTGTATGCAGTTGACGCCGGAATGTGCGCGCAGGTCTGCAGCGACATACAGGCGGCGGCGCAGTCCGCGGAGGCTGCGATGGCGACGCTGCCGTTCACGACGCAGGAGCTGAGCCGCACGGCGGGCTTCCTCGGCACGGCGGGGGACTACGCCATGTCGCTTTCGCGGCAGGACGGCGAGTTCACCGGCGAGCAGCGGGAGACACTGCGCAGCCTATCCGACAAGGCCTCGGAGTTCAGCGCGCTGCTTCAGGAGCTGCGCGGCAGCATCAACGACGGCGAGGTGATGATCGACCGGCAGGAGCGGCGGCTTCAGAACGTGGGCGAGGACGGCGGCGTCACGCTCAGCGCGCGGCTGACCGAGTACGAGGGCGACTTTGAAATGCCCGACCTGCCGGAATATGAGGGGCGCTACACCGCGAGCGAGACGGCGCGCAGCGGAGACATGAGCGACGAGGAGATGCTCTCCGCCGCGGCATCGGTCGCGGGCGTGGAGCCGGAAGAGCTGAAAAAGGAGTACGGCTACGAGGGCGAGAGCAGGCTCAGGTGTTACAGCGCAGGGACGAAATATATCCTCGTCAGCTCCGCCGGAGTCGAGAGCCTTACGGATTCCCGTCTCGTCGAGGAGGCGCAGATAGACATCGAGCAGGCGCGGCAGCTTGCGGATGAGTTTCTGGCCGCAAACGGCTATGAAGATATCAAACTCAGCGCCGAGGGGGAGAACGGAGCCGTCGCGCGCTTTGAATATATATGTACCGACGGGGAGGCGGACTGCCTCGACAGCGGCCTGAGCGTGGCGATCGCGCTGGACACCGGCGAGGTCTATTCTTTCGACGCTGAGGACTACTCCGACGCGAATCCGGAGGACGGCCGGTGGCAGATAAGCGAGGAGGACGCCCGCGCAAAGCTGCCGTCGGGGCTGGAGGCCGAGAGCTGCCGCAGGGTGGTCATCGACAGCATCGGCGGAAAGCCGGCCGCCTGCTACGAGCTGATCTGCATCGACGGCGAAAAACAGGTGAAAATCTATATAAACGCCGCCGACGGCCGGCAGCAGGAGATTCTTGTCAAAACTATACAAGACGTATAAGAGGTTTTTATAACATTGATCTAAAATCGGAGCGTAGCTGCTCCGATTTTTTATTCAGGGGGTATTGATATTATATTAACAACGTGCTTTAATATAGGATGAGTTATGGTTTTGACATGTGTGTAGGAATTTTGTCAGGCAAAACGCTCATATTTGCCTTGAAACCCATGCATTTTTAGGGTATTATGACTGTGTTGTATGCATTGTTGTTCCATGTGTGCAAAATTCTGGAACGCATGTTATAAACCAACAAAATTGACAAAGAGGAGGTGTGCCAATGTCATTTGAAGCGATCGCGGGCATAGCCAAAGCCGAAGCCGACGCAAAGGAGCTGATAGCCGCGGCCGAGGTCAAGGCTCGTCAGATGTCCGCCGAGGCCGAAAACGAAGGCAAGGCCGCAGTTGAAGCTGCGCGTGCCAAGGCCGACAGCGAGCTGACCGAGCTGCGCAAGCAGGCGGACGCCAAAGCGATGACGGAGGCGGGAGAGCTTTCCGCGGAGACGGAAAATCGGAAGGCCGCACTGCGCGCCAGAGCCGAAGCCAGACTTGAGAAAGCCGCGGCTCTTGTTGTGGAAAGGATAGTGAACAGCTAAATGGCCATTGTAAAAATGAAAAAGCTGCGGCTCATGGCTATCCGGTCAAACAAGGACGCGCTGCTGAAGGAGCTGATCTGCAAAGGCTGCGTTGAGTTCTCCGAGATCGAGGGCGAGGTTCAGGATTCCGACTTCAAGGAGCTTCTGAAACGCGAGAGCAGCAGCCTTATGACATTCAAGTCCCAGCACATGGCATTAGTCAACGCCGTGGGTATTCTCGACAGGTATTCACCCGCAAAGAAACCCCTGCTCAGTGCACTGCCGGAGGTCGGCGAGGACGTTCTGCTGGATGACAGCGGCGTCGGCGCGGCACTGGCAGCAGCGGATGAGATATCCGCAAACGAGGATCGCATAAAAAGCATCGGCGCGGAGGTCGGCCGTCTGGAAAACACCATTGACGCGCTGAAGCCGTGGGCGTCGCTTGACATGCCCCTCGGAACAACCGAAACTCAGCGCTGCTCGGTAGTGCTGGGAACGGTCGCCGGCAGCACGGACTTCTCCGCGATGGAGAGCGCGCTTGCAGCGGTCACGGAGGAAGCAGAGCTGTTTCTGGTCGATGCGGACAAGATGCAGAAGTATCTGGTTCTGGTCTGCATGAAGGAGCAGCACGCCGCCGTTATGGACTGCATGCGCGGCTTCAGCTTTGCCGCGGCACCCATCTCCGGTATGAACGGCACCGCGCGCGAATGTATCGCAGCCGCCGAGAAGGAACTGCATAAGCTTGCCGACGAGAAGGCAGGCTGCGCGCAGCACATCGTTGAGCTTGCGGAGCACCGAGACGAGCTCAAGCTCGCAGCTGACGTGCTCGGCACGAAGATCGCCCGCGCCGAAGCCGAGGATAAGCTCTACGGCCTGACAAACGTTCTGGTAATGCAGGGCTGGATGCCCGCGGAGCGCGAGGCCGAGCTTGCCGAAATATTCGAAAAGTACGACTGCGCATGGGAGACCGAGGATCCGTCCGAGGACGAGTACCCCACAGTCCCTGTGCAGCTCAAGAACAACAAATTCACAAATGCGCTCAACATGGTCACGAACATGTACAGCCTCCCGGCTTACGGATCCGTTGACGCAAACCCCCTTATGGCGCCGTTCTTCATCCTGTTCTATGGACTGATGATGGCGGATATAGGCTACGGCCTCGTCATGATCGCCGCCGCGCTGGTCGCGATGGCGAAGATAAAGCCCCGCGAGGGCAGCCTGAGCTTCTGCCAGCTCCTGCTTTACTGCGGCATATCGACCCTGGCGATGGGCGCGCTGACCGGCGGCTTCTTCGGAGACGCGCCGTATCAGCTCGTACATATGTTTAACCCCTCAAGCACCTGGGAGGGTCTGCCGTACCTGTTCAGTCCGGTGAACAACAGCACCATGGTCCTTTACGGCTCAATGGTTCTCGGTCTCATCCACCTGAACACAGGTATGGTGATCAGCTTCTGCATGAAGGTCCGCCGCGGCCGGCTTGTAGACGGTCTGTGGGAAGAGGTCCCGCTGTGGGTCATCCTCATCGGAGGCATCATGGCCGGCTTGAGTCTCCTCGGTGTTACCGATGCGCTGGCTACTCCAAGTATCGTGGTAATGATAATAGGCGCTGCCGCTCTGTTGATCGGTTCCGCCCGCGGTGCAAAAGGCTTCGGCATAATCGGAGCCGCATTCGGCTGCATCTACAATACGCTTACCGGCTGGTTCGGCGATATTCTCTCATACTCGCGTATCATGGCGCTCATGCTCGCGGGCGGCGTCGTCGCGCAGGTGTTCAACACCATAGCAGCCATGCCCGCAAACGGCTCCGGTGTGAACGTGTTCACGGTGCTCGCCTTCATAGTCATCTTCCTTATAGGCCATTGCCTGAACTTCGGCCTGAATATTCTCGGCTGCTACGTGCACGACCTGCGTCTCCAGTGCCTTGAGTTCTTCGGCAAATTCTATGAAGACGGCGGCAAGCCCTTCAGCCCGCTGCGCATCAAGAGCAAATACGTCCGGGCTAAATAATCGTATCTTATTTAAACAAAACATATTTAAGATTTAGGAGGAAATTAAAATGGAATTTCTGAACGCTATCGGCGGCTACGCCATCGGTCTTCTGGGCGCAGGCCTCGCTGCATTTCTCGCCTGCATCGGCTCCGCAAAGGGTACCGGCATCGCCGGTGAAGCAGGCGCAGGCCTCATCGCGGAGGATCCCAGCAAATCCGGTAAGGCAATGATACTCCAGGTCATTCCCGGTACTCAGGGTCTGTACGGCTTCGTTATCTGGTTCCTCGCATTCGGCAAGCTCACCGCCGGTATGTCCGTCGAACAGGGCTTCCAGATCATGTCCGCCTGCCTGCCCATCGCATTCGGCGGTCTGCTTTCCGCTATCGCACAGGGCAAGGTCGCCGCTGCCTCCGTCAACATTCTTGCCAAAAAGCCTGACGACTGGTCCCGCGGTATGATCCTCTGCATCATCGTTGAGTTCTACGCAATACTTTCTCTGCTTGCCTCCTTCCTGATGCTCAACAGCATCTCTTTCTGATAACACACCGAACAGGAGATATTTATGAAAGGCACTGAAAAAATAATCGCGCATATCCGCTCTGACGCAGAGGAGCAGGCCAACGCGATACTGGCTGAGGCAGCCGAGCAGTGCGCAGCCATCAAGTCCGGCTGTGAAGAGCAGGCCAAGGACACCTACGCCGAGAGAATACGTGCCGGCGTAAAGGAGTGCGAGAGTCGGGCGGACAGCATGAAGCGCATGGCTCAGATGGAATCCAGAAAAGGCGTGCTCGCGCTCAAGCAGGAGCTGGTATCGGCGAGCTTTGACAAGGCCGTTGAAATGATTGTCGCGCTCCCCCGCGAGCAGTACGTATCCCTGCTGGCAAAGCTCGCCTCCGAAGCGGCCGTGACCGGCAGCGAGGAGATCGTCCTCAACGCACGCGACCGTGAAGCTATCGGTGCGGACGTTGTCAAGGCGGCCGACGCGCTCTTCAAGGGCGGCAGCTTCAGCCTGAGCGACGAGACCGGCAGCTTCGCAGGCGGCCTGATACTCCGCCGCGGCAGCGTTGCGGCAAACTGCACCGCAGAGCTGCTTGTTGAGCTTCAGCGCAGCGGCATGGCGTCAGAAATCGCCAAGGTCCTTTTCGATTGATGCTGCGGCTGCACAATCCCATATAGGGAGGGAATAAATTGTCAACAAAAAAAGAAGCGTACCTCTGCCTGTCCGCGATGGTCCGCGCCAAGGAGCCGAAGCTCCTCAACGCCGACAGAGCCAACCGTATGCTCGAGGCCGCGACCTATGAGGAGGCGGCAAAGCTGCTGACCGACTCTGGCTACGACGATATGTCCCAGATGACCACGAAGGGAATCGAGGCATATCTCACACAACGCCGCGAGGACTGCTTTGCAGAGCTTGAAAAATCCGCTCCGGACAAGGCAATATTCGACGTATTCAAGCTCAAGTATGACTACCACAACGCCAAGGTAATGATAAAGGCCAAGGCCACGGGGCAGGATGCGAAGCGGCTTATGAGCGCATCCGGCAGGTTCGATCCGGACACGCTTTTGAACATTTTCAGCGAGGATCTGCTCAGCCGGCTCCCTGAGACCTTCGGCACTGCCATTGCCGAGGCAGAGAGCAGCCTTGCCCGCACCGCAAACCCGCAGCTTGCCGATTTCATCCTCGACAAGGCGCTGTTCGCGGAGCTTCGGGCGACTGCGAAGCAGATCGGCTGCCCGTTCCTTGACGGCTATGTTGCCATCATGATAGACGCCGCCAATCTGAAAACCGCCGTCCGCGCCCTGCGTATGGGCAAGGACACCGACTTCATGGCCGCGGCGCTCATCCCCAGCGGCAGCATCGACATATCACGTATATCCGCCGCAGGCGACAAGGACGGTATTGCCGCGCTCTATGCAAGCTCCAGGCTTGAAAAGGCCGCCGCACTCGGTGCGGAAGCCGTTTCCGGCGGAAGCATGACCGCCTTTGAGCTTGCATGCGACAACGCGGTGAACGCGTATCTCTGCTCGGCAAAGCTCGTCAGCTACGGCCCCGAGGCTCTTATAGCCTATCTTGCCGCCGTAGAGAGCGAGATTACCGCTGTCAGAATGATACTCACCGGCAAGCGCGAGGGCATCGCCCCGGAGCTGATACGAGAAAGGCTGCGTGATATGTATGCTTAAAATCGCTGTTATTGGCGGCAGAGACACCGTCATCGGCTTCCGTGCGCTCGGGCTGGAGACCTATCCCGCCGCGGACGCCGCCGAAGCCGGACATATCCTGCGCCGCCTCACCCGCGAAAACGATGATTATGCCATAATCTATATCGAAGAAAATCTCGCCGCGGAGCTTGAGCACGAGATAAGCAAGTTCAAGGATCGCCCCACTCCGGCCGTGATCCTCATCCCCGGCAGAGAAGGCTCGATGGGACTCGGCCAGTCGGCGCTCAAGGCCGCTGTCGAGCGTGCCGTCGGCACGAATATCCTGGGCGACTGACGCCCTGTCCTTCAACACTAACAAAGGAAGGTATGTAAATGAGCGGAACTATAACAAAAGTTTCCGGACCGCTTGTTGTGGCCGAGAACCTTGCGGACGCCAACGTCTCCGACGTTGTCCGCGTCGGTTCTCAGCGCCTGATAGGCGAGATCCTTAACATGACCGGCGACAAGGCGTCAATTCAGGTTTATGAAGAGACCTCCGGCCTTGGCCCCGGCGCCGTCGTTGAAACTACCGGTATGCCGATGTCCGTTGAGCTTGGCCCCGGTATGCTCGACAATATCTATGACGGCATCCAGCGCCCCCTGCCCGAGATGCGCGCCCTCTCCGGCGACTCCATCACCCGCGGCACCGACGTTCCCGCGCTCAACCGCGAGAAGAAGTGGGACTTCGTCCCCGTCGCAAAGCTGGGCGACAAGGTCATTGCGGGCGACGTGCTCGGCACCGTGCAGGAGACCAGCGCCATACTCCACAAGATAATGGTGCCCTACGGCGTGTCCGGCGAGGTCGTCAGCCTGAACGCAGGCGAGCACGTCGTCACAGACGTAGTCGCCGTTGTTCGTGATGCAAAGGGCGTTGACCACGAGCTGACCATGATCCAGCGCTGGCCCGTCCGTATCGCCAGACCCTACACCAAGAAATACGTCCCCAGCCGCCCCATGAACAGCGGCCAGCGTATCATAGACACTCTGTTCCCAATCGCAAAGGGCGGTACCGCGGCAGTCCCTGGCCCCTTCGGTTCCGGCAAGACCGTTGTACAGCACCAGCTGGCGAAGTGGTCGGACGTCGATATCGTTATCTACATAGGCTGCGGCGAGCGCGGCAACGAGATGACCGACGTTCTTATGGAGTTCCCCGAACTCAAGGACCCGCGCAACGGCGAGCCTCTGATGAAGCGCACCGTTCTCATCGCAAACACCTCTGATATGCCCGTCGCGGCACGTGAAGCCTCGATATACACCGGCATCACGATAGCCGAGTACTTCCGCGACATGGGCTATGACGTCGCCGTCCTTGCAGACTCCACCTCCCGCTGGGCAGAGGCTTTGCGTGAGATGTCCGGCCGTCTGGAAGAGATGCCCGGTGAAGAGGGCTACCCCGCCTACCTCGCCTCCCGTCTGGCTCAGTTCTATGAGCGCGCGGGCGTTGTCGAGTGTCTGGGCGCCGACGACCGTCAGGGCTCCGTCACCGCAATCGGCGCCGTTTCTCCTCCGGGCGGCGATATTTCCGAGCCTGTCTCTCAGGCGACGATGCGTATAGTCAAGGTGTTCTGGGCGCTTGACTCCAGCCTTGCCTATGCCCGCCACTTCCCGGCAATCAACTGGCTGACCTCCTACTCGCTGTATATGGACACTCTGGCTCCCTGGTACACCGAGCAGTTCGGCGAGGGCTACATGGCCAACCGCACCAAGTCCATGCACATCCTTCAGGAGGAGAGCGAGCTGCAGGAGATCGTCCGTCTTGTCGGTCAGGACGCACTGTCCCCGGCGGACAGGCTCACCATGGAGACCGCGAAGATGATCCGCGAAGACTTCCTCCAGCAGAACGCCTTCGTCGATGAGGACGCATATTCCTCCTACGCCAAGCAGTATCGGCTCCTTGACATCATCCTGCACTATGACGAGCTTTGCCGCGAGGCTCTGACCAAGGGCGCGGACATGAACGCACTCTTCGTCATCAGCGCGCGCGAGAAGATCGGCCGCGCAAAGATGGCGGACGCAGTCTCCTTTGCCGCAGACTACGACGAGATCGAAGCGCTGATGAATAAGGAGATCGATGAAGTCATTGCCGGAGGTGAGGACGCATGATTAAAGAGTATAAGACTATAAGAGAGATCGCAAGCCCGCTGATGGTCGTCGATCAGGTCGAAGGCGTCACTTATGATGAGCTGGCCGAGATCGAACTGCCCAACGGAGATGTCCGCCGCTGCAAGGTGCTTGAGGTCGAGGGCAACAAGGCTGTCGTCCAGCTGTTTGAGTCCGCGCAGGGCATCAACCTTGCGCAGTCCAAGGTTCGCTTCCTTGGCCATCCGCTGGAGCTGGCGGTTTCCGAGGATATGCTCGGCCGCGTCTTCAACGGCATGGGTCAGCCCATCGACGGCGGCCCCGACATTCTTGCCGAGGCGCATCTGGACATCAACGGCCTGCCGATGAATCCGGCCGCCCGCGCCTATCCCGCAGAGTTTATACAGACCGGCGTTTCCACCATTGACGGTCTTAACACTCTGGTTCGCGGCCAGAAGCTGCCGATATTCTCCGGCTCCGGCCTGCCCCACGCCGCGCTCGCCGCGCAGATCGCGCGTCAGGCGAAGGTTCTGGGCGACAACGAGACCTTCGCGGTCGTGTTCGCCGCCGTCGGTATCACGTTTGAGGAGTCCGAGTACTTCATCAACGACTTCCGCCGCACCGGCGCTATCGAGCGTACCGTCGTATTCTCAAACCTCGCGAATGACCCGGCAGTTGAGCGTATCGCAACTCCGCGTATGGCGCTGACCGCTGCCGAGTACCTCGCCTTCGAGAAGGACATGCAGGTTCTCGTCATCATCACCGATATCACCAACTACGCTGAGGCTCTGCGTGAGGTCTCCGCGGCAAAGAAGGAAGTTCCCGGCCGCCGCGGCTACCCCGGCTACCTGTACACCGACCTTGCGACCATGTATGAGCGCGCAGGCCGCCGTCAGGGCAAGAAGGGCTCCATTACCATGATTCCCATCCTGACCATGCCTGAGGACGACAAGACTCACCCAATCCCCGACCTTACCGGCTACATCACCGAGGGTCAGATAATCCTCAGCCGTGAACTGCACCGCAAGGGCATAGTTCCTCCCGTGGACGTTCTGCCGTCCCTGAGCCGTCTGAAAGATAAGGGCATCGGCGTCGGCAAGACCCGTGAGGATCACTCCGGCACGATGAACCAGCTCTTCGCCGCGTACTCCCGCGGCAAGGATGCCAAGGAGCTTATGACCATCCTCGGCGAGGCCGCGCTGTCTGACGACGACAAGCTGTTTGCAAAGTTTGCGGATGAGTTCGAGAAGGTCTATGTCAGCCAGGGCAATAACACCAACCGCAGCATTGAGGAGACGCTGAACATCGGCTGGGAGCTGCTGAGCATTCTCCCGCGCCGCGAGCTGAAGCGTATCAAGCCCGAAATGATCGACAAGTACATGCCCAAGAAGTGATGACCCAAAATTATTTACGGAGGTGATGCTTTTTGGCGAGTACCGCAATAACTCCGACCAGAATGGTGCTCAACCAGCTCAAGGGCCGTCTCAAGACTGCCCGAAGAGGCCATAAGCTGCTCAAGGACAAGCGCGATGAGCTGATGCGTCAATTCATGGACGTCGTGAAGCTCAATAAGCAGCTGCGTCTGAAGGTCGAGGAAGGGCTGACCGCCGCGTTCTCGTCCCTTCAGGTGGCAAGCGCCATCATGTCCCCGGAGATGCTCGAGCAGGCGCTGATGTATCCGCGCCAGAGCGTCGAGTTGGGGCTGGAGTTTAAGAACATAATGAGCGTCAACGTGCCGCGTTACAGCTTCCATACCAAGAATAACGACCCGTCCGAAATCTATCCCTACGGTTTCGCGCAGACCTCCGGCGAACTGGACGATGCGCTGGATAAGATGGCGAGGGTGTTTGAGGATATGCTGGAGCTGGCTCAGGTCGAGAAGACCATGCAGCTTCTCGCGGAGGAGATCGAAAAGACCCGCCGCCGCGTCAACGCGCTGGAGTACGTCATGATACCGGAGCTTGAGGGCAATATCAAGTATATTTCCATGAAGCTCGAGGAGAACGAGAACTCCACGAAGGTTCGTTTGCTGAAGGTAAAGGAAATGGTTCTTCAGGACGCGCATAATTACAAGCAATAAGCCAATAAAGCAGCCGCCCCGACGGGATCCCGTCGGGGCGGTTTTTTGTGGTTTCGATGTATTTTGACAATGTGATGCGAAGTTTTTGCCGCCCCTCTTGTCGCCCCTTTTAGGTAGTGCAACGGCGGCGAAAATTTGCCTTGCTGTACCGCGGCACCCCTCCCTTGGCGCCCCTTTTAGGGGAGCTGTCAGCGAAGCTGACTGAGGGGTCGCCGGGGTGGAGAAAGCGCCAGTAGGGAAAAGAGAGGACTTGGCGCCCCTTCTAGGGGAGCTGGCGCAAAGCGCCTGAGGGGTCGCCAGTGTACGGAAATTGCCGATAGGGAAAAGAAAGAGCAGGGGATAGAATACATGTGTCATTCCCCCTAAAGGGACAGACGGCAGATTAATGAATCGTGGTATGCCGCCGTCGCGCTGAGCGAAGCGACGTGGGAATCCGTTTCTCTTTGCAGTAGCAGTATGTTTTCGTGCGGCGTTAGGGGACGCGGATTGCCACGACCGGTGTGCGCACCGGTCTCGCAATGACAAGTTGGTTTGGATCAAGCGCATCGATTTTTCATGCGTTGAGAACAGTAGACAACGGGACGGCTACTATGCCGTCCCGCTGTCATAAGAAAACGGTATAAGATTTTGCCCCGTCAGCCGGAAGCCTTGCAGCTCCAATCATTGACGGTGAGCCTGATTATGGTCAGGCGCTCCAGCGCGCGGGGATCGAAGCTCCAGTCCGCCTTGCCGGAATAATGCCGCATTATCAGCCCCAGCGCATGGAGCTTCTCATCTCTGTCCGTGACAGGAGCGGCGTGGCCGCGCCCCATGACGCAGCCGTACGAATACGAAAAAGCGCAGGCGATATCGGCGGCGCGGAGCGCATGGCTGCAGTCCATTTCAAACGAGACGTCGGCGCCGGAGCCTATCAGATCGAGCTTCCGCCCCTCGGCTGCGCAGTGAAAATATAAAGTGAGCGCGCTGCCCGCGTCCTCGAAGCCGAAGTTCATCGGCACAATGTAAGCCTCGCCGTTATCGACAAGGCCAAGGCGGCAGCAATCGCACTCGGCGACGATCTCAAGCATCTTCGCTCGGTCGGTTATCTCTCTGTCTCTGCGTCTCATTCATCGCCCTCCCGTGTGTTTATTCTATAAGCTCCTCCGCATCCTCAACGTATAGCTCCTCGCAGTCGCTCTGCGCCTGCCTGAGTATGTCCGCCGCCTGCCCGAAGTTCAGGCTTTCAAGTGCGTTGAGCGAATCGGTGATGCTGTTGAACAGCGAAAGATACATCTTTTTATAATCCATTATTTTATCCTCCCAAACGGCGTTTCGTACGTTTATGTAACGTATTTTAGCTCAGAATATATGCTAATGTCAAGTAAAATACGTTATATAAACGTGGTGACGCTGAATGAAAAAGATTGCCCTCGACAACAATAAGAACGTCGTTTCCAAGAGCCTGCGGCTGTGCCGCGTCAGGTGCGGGATGACGCAGAGCGAGCTTGCGGCGAAGCTTCAGACGCTGGGGATAAACATGGATCAGCAGATGCTCAGCAAGATCGAGAACAACTCCCGCATGGTGACGGACTATGAGCTGGCCGGAATGTGCCTTGCGCTGCGCGTGAGTCCGGCGGAGCTGCTGACCGATTTCTTCCGGGAATATTCGGAGCAGTAACGGGAAAGCACAAACAGAAGCAAAAAGGTGCATCTTCTGCAATTACAAATTGCCGCCGGAGCAGATATAATATAATTATAAAATAGCGTAAATTTTATAATGAGGTAGACAATATGCAGTATGGCCATTTTGACAATAAAAGCCGCGAATACGTGATAGACCGCGTCGATCTGCCCGTGTCGTGGACAAACTATATCGGCGTGGGGGACATGTACGGCGTGTTCAACCACACGGCGGGCGGATACCTTCTGTACAAGACCTCAGAATACCACCGCATCACGCGTTTCCGCCCGAACGGCGTGCCGATGGACGGTCCGGGCACTATATCTACATCCGTGACGACGAGACCGGCGACTACTGGAGCGTTTCGTGGCAGCCGGTGGGGCGCGACATGGCGAAATACTCGTGCCGCCACGGGCTGAGCTACGTGAAATATCTCTGCGATTACAGCGATATCCACGCCGAACAGACCCTTTTCGTCGCAATGGACGACCCTGTAGAGCTCTGGAATCTGACGCTGTGCAACGACAGCGGCAGGCCGCGCAGGCTCTCGGTATACTCCTACTGCGAGTTCAGCTTCCACCAGATAGACATGGACAACCGCAACTTCCAGATGAGCCTTTACGCCGCGGGCAGCAGCTATGCCGACGGCATAATCGAGCACGAGCTGCACTATGAGGAGAACGGCTTCCAGTTCTTTGCCGCCGACTTCGAGCCAGACGGCTTCGACTGCCTGCGCGACGATTTCATCGGTGCGTACCGCACCGAGCGCGACCAGCAGAGCGTAGTCTCCGGCGAGTGCCGCGGCAGATTCGAAAACGGCGGGAACCACTGCGGCGTGCTGAAAAAACGCCTGACGCTCGCGCCCGATGAGGACGCGCGGCTGATATTCATGCTGGGCGAGGGCGGCCGCGAGACCGGCCGTGCGATGCGCGAAAAGTATACTGCGGCGCGCGAGCGCGGGATAAAGGCCATGGACAGCGTGGACGAGTATCTCTACACCGACTTCGGCCTTATGCTGAACGCCCCCTGCTACACCAAGCCCGACGACGGCATCGGCTTCGTCACGCGGGTCTACCCCGGCCTCAAAGAGAACGGCGCGATATTCAGCCACCCGAACCCGTGGGCGTGGTGCGCCGAGGCTGTTCTGGGGCGCGGAAGCCGCGCAATGAAATTTTATAATGCCTTGTGCCCCGCGCTGCAAAATGATAAAATAGAGATACGCCAGTCGGAACCCTATTCCTACTGCCGGTTCGTCGTCGGCAGGAGCCACACGGCCTTCGGCCGCGCGCGGCACCCGTTCATGACCGGCTCCGCGGGCTGGGCGTATTACGCCGCGACGCAGTACATCCTTGGCGTAAGGCCGGATTTCGACTGCCTGCGCGTCGATCCCTGCGTCCCCGCCGACTGGAAGGAGTTTTCCGTGACGCGCAAATGGCGCGGCGGCGTGTATAATATCCATGTCGTGAACCCCGACGGAGTCGAAAAAGGCGTGCGGGAGATAATTGCCGACGGCAGAAAAGTTGACGCACAGCCGGTGATACCGGCCGGAAATATATGCAATGCGGAAATTATAATGGGGTGAAAAAGATGATAAAATTTGGCACCGGCGGATGGCGCGCCATCATCGCCGACGATTTTACCAAGGCGAATATCCGCCTGCTCACGGCGGGACTGTGCGAGCTGATGCTCAAGGAGGGCCACGCCGGAGCCGAGATATGCGTCGGCTATGACCGGCGCTTCCTCTCCAAGGAATCCGCGCACTGGGCGGCGGAAGTCCTCGCGGGCTACGGGTTCAGGGTGTATATGGTCAACCGCTCCTCGCCCACACCGCTTATGATGTTCGTCGTCAAGACGCACGGCATGCCATACGGCATGGCCGTCACGGCGAGCCACAACCCCGCAATATATAACGGCATCAAGGTGTTCACCACCGGCGGCCGCGACGCGGACAGAACCGTCACCGCGAAGATCGAGGCCGAGATCGAAAAGCTCACCGAGGCCGACGTCAGGAGCGTCGACTACGACAAGGCGCTGGCCGATGGAACCATCGGCGAATATAATCCGTCCAACGAGTATATTGACAGCATCCTGGCCGCGATAGACGTCGAGGCCATAAAGAAGGCGCAGCTGCGCATAGCGCTCGACCCGATGTACGGCGTGAGCCAGACCTGCCTGAGCATGATACTCATGACCTGCCGCTGCGACCTTGAGATAATCCATGACAGGCACGACACTCTCTTCGGCGGCAAGCTGCCCGCACCGAACGAGGAGACGATGGGGCCGCTGTCGGCGGTCGTGCTGGACAGATACCGCTGCGACCTCGGCATCGCGACCGACGGCGACGCGGACAGGCTCGGCGTCATCGACGACGAGGGCAAATTCGTCCACCCGAACAAGCTGCTCGTGCTGCTGTACTACTACCTTGTGAAATACCGCGGCTGGAGCGGCCCATGCGTCAGGAATAATTCCACCACGCATCTGCTCGACCGCGTGGCCGAAGGGCTGGGGCAGAAGTGCTACGAGGTGCCGGTCGGCTTCAAGTGGGTCTCCGCGAAGATGACGGAGACGGACGCGATAATCGGCGGCGAAAGCTCCGGCGGCCTTGCCGTCAAGGGGCATATCTCCGGCAAGGACGGCATCTACGCCGCGTCCCTGCTGGTGGAGATGTTGGCCGTCACAGGGAAGAAGCTCTCGGAGCTGTACCGCGAGATATGCGAGCTTTACGGCGAGCTTGCCTACGCCGAGGCGTCGTTCACAATGACGCACGAGCGCAAGGCCGAGCTTCAGAAGTACCTCTTCGAGGACATGGCCTGCCCCGACTTCGGGGACGGCGTGGATCATATCAGCCGCGAGGACGGCTGCAAGGTCTATTTCAAGGACGGCAGCTGGGTCATCTGTCGCTTCTCCGGCACGGAGCCGCTGCTGCGCATGGCGGCCGAGGCCGAAACGAAGGAGAAGGCAGACGGGTATATAGATACCTGGAAGCGCTTCCTTTCGCTGTAACATCAAACTCAAAAGCCGCTATAAGGCGCTGCAGTCGCAGATAAACCCGCATTTCCTGAATAACACGCTTGAGATAATCAACTGGGAGGCGAGACTGGCAGATAACGAGCAGGTCTGCTCGATGATCGAGGCGCTCTCCACAATGCTCGACGCCGCCGTCGGGCGCGATGGGCGCTCGCAGGCGCCGCTGTCGGAGGAGCTGAAGTATGTTGACGCGTATCTGTACATCACCAAGGAGCGCCTCGGCGAGCGGCTGACGGTCAGCCGCGAGATAGAGAAGTCCATGCTCGGCTGCCAGATACCGCGGCTCATGCATTCCTCCAATACGAATTTGCAACCGGAATCCATCTTTTTCTCATTGCCGATTCAATCTATTGGGTGACGCGAACTCAAAGGCTCAACCTGCTCAAATCGAACGCTGCAATAAGGGGATGGCTGACAGTCATTCAGTCGGACATATAAGCCCAAGGAGCGAATAGTCAGCCAGTTGCTCCCCTTATTGTAGCTTAGGCATGAGACGGAAAGAAAGCCGGACTGGCTATCCGGCTTTCCTGTCCAAATTTATTGTAATAGCTGTGAATAAATCTATTGCTTTTCGTGGCGGCAAAAAATAACGGGTATCCGGCTCTCACCAGATACCCGTTATTCCGTTGCCAATCCCGCCTGACAGATGCTCATTTCGTAATTTCGGTCTAAACCTGTTTTACGAACACCCGTCTAATTCCGGCGCTTCGTTTTATGTTTTCCTGTTTCAGTCCATATATTTCCCTGCGAAGGAATCCTCCGGCAGACAGTTCGCGAACGCGGTATACAGCGCGGCGGGGCCAAGCTTGTAGGCCTCCGGCTCGCAGCGCATAACGCGGCTGACCGGAATGCCCTTCGAGAGCGAGAGACGTATGGTCGTGCCAACATTCTCGCGGCTCTCGATATGCAGGCTGCCATTGTGTTTCTCCGCGACGGCGCGCACAAGCTCCAACCCAAGACCGGCGCCGTGGCTGAGATTTATCAGCTCCGGACTGCGCTCCACATCCCTGAACAGGGCGTTCATCGCGGCCTGCGGCATACCGCAGCCGTCGTCGGCGATGGAGAGGATGACGCTGTCGTTCCGGTCGAGAAGGCTTATGCTTATCCGCGTTAGCCCCGAGGCATGCTCAATGCAGTTTGAGATCACGTTGGTCACGGCCTGCTGCAAAAGCTCGCGGTCGGCGGAGATCTCAATATGTTCGGGCAGATTCAGGCTGAAATCGATCTCGCCGAACAGCTCGCGCGTCTCGTCCGCAATGTTCGCGCACAGACCGGAGATGTCAAGCGCGACGGGCTGGAACGGGCAGCTGCCGTATGCGAGGCTGTGCAGCGTCGAAATATTCCCGAACATGTGGGAAAAGACGTAGTACGAACGCGTGGCGCTGATGAAACATTTCAGCAGATCGTCGTCTCCGAGCTGCTCGGCGCGGCTGCGGCCGATGCTGCACGCGAGGTTTATGCTCATCAGAGTGCTGCGCGCGGCGCCGAGGAACGCGTCGTTCAGCACGGGCTTGCGGGTGCTTGTCGGCGTGATGAATACTATCTGCCCTTCGCCCATCGGGGCGACCCGAATGGCGTAACGCGCGCCGCCGATGCTCACCTCCGAGATGTAGCTCGCCGCCTGCGAGCCGGAGGCTTCGCTGCCGATGACGGAGCGGAGATTCTGCCCGACGCAGGCGCTGCCGAAAATGCGCTTGGCTTCCGTGCTGGCCGATACGATTTTTGCGCGCCTTACGTATAGCGCGGCTTCATTGGTTAGCGCGAGGAACTGTTCTGCGATCTGATCCATATGCTGCAAGCTCCGTTCTGCCGTCATGCGGCGTTTTATTTCCGAATAATTGCCGGTACGCGTCCGGCTCGTTTGCTCCATTCTAACAAATCTCGACAAAATATACAATATCAAGCTTGAAAAAAGGCGAAAAAAGGCTAAATTTTCAGCACTTTTTTGGCAAAAATAGATAGGCGGAAATATTGATTTTTGTTGATATTTTATGTTACAATTTAGGCAGTCAGCAGGGGAGCTTATCCTCGTGCTGAAATGAGACTTTCGTTTATTATTTATTATGGAGGATACTAATATGATCAAAGTTGGCATCAATGGTTTCGGCCGCATCGGCTCTCTGGCTTTCAGAGCAGCTATCAAGTCTGACGACATCGAGGTCGTTGCAATCAACGCTCCCGGTCATCCCGCAAGCCAGCTGGCCTATTCCGTGAAGTACGACACCGTCCACGGCCGTTTCGACGGTACCGTCGAGGCCTGCGACGAAGAGAGCGTTCTCGTCGTTGACGGCAAGAAGGTCAAAGTCCTTTCCGATAACAAGTACCGTGATCCCGCTCTCATTCCCTGGGGCGAGCTTGGCGTAGAGTACGTTCTGGAGTGCACCGGCCGCTTCCTCACCAAGGAAGCCGCACAGCCCCATATCGACGCCGGCGCAAAGGTCGTCGTTATGTCCGGCCCTGCAAAGGATGACACCCCGATGTTCGTCTGCGGCGTCAACCTCGAGAAGTACACCCCTGACATGCAGTTCGTTTCCAACGCTTCCTGCACCACCAACTGCCTGGCTCCCATGGCAAAGGTTCTCAACGACAACTTCGGCATCGTCGAAGGCCTGATGACCACCGTTCACGCCTCCACCGCCACCCAGTCCGTCGTTGACGGCTTCTCCAAGAAGAACTGGAGACTCGGCCGCTCCATCTACAACAACATCATCCCCACCTCCACCGGCGCTGCAAAGGCAGTCGGCAAGGTCATCCCCGAGCTGAAGGGCAAGCTGACCGGCACCTCCATGCGTATCCCCTCCGGCGACGTCTCCATCGTTGACCTGACTGTCCGCCTCGAGAAGGCCGCTTCCTACGATGAAATCTGCGCGGCAATGAAGGCTGCTTCCGAAGGCTCCATGAAGGGCGTTCTGGAGTACGTTGACGAGGAAGTTGTTTCCTCCGACTTCAAGACCGATGCTCACACCTCCATCTTCGACGCAAAGGCCGGCCTCGCCCTGAACGACAACTTTGTCAAGCTCATGGCTTGGTACGACAACGAGTGGGGCTTCTCCAACAAGATGCTCGACCTGACCCGCCACATGGACAAGGTCCGCAAGGCATAAGTCACAGCTTAATAATTTTGCCCCCTTCCCATTTGGGATGAAGTGATAAAATAATGGTAGACACAAAAGTGCCTACCATTATTTTTATGCTATTATAGACATGGAGGTGGCAATA
>URGI01000002.1 GCA_900547315.1 uncultured Eubacteriales bacterium
GTTGGTCAAGCGGTTAAGACACCGCCCTTTCACGGCGGTAACATGGGTTCGATTCCCGTACGGGTCACCACGTCGGAGCAAAGTCCGCTCCGCTCAAAATCCGGCAGCTCTTTTAGAGTTGCCGGATTCTTCGTCTGCGCTCCCTTGCTCCTCCTTTCCAAATCGAACCCACTTCGTTGGGCTTCGATTTGGTTGTTTCTTTATCCTCAAAATTAGCCGGGTGTTCCACGACGTCGCAAGCAATGCATCGCTTGCGACGACTTTTTATGTTCTGCATCAAAAGTCGTCCGTGCTTCCTTGCTCCCCTCCCCAACTTGAACCCGCCGCGCAGAGCTTCAAGTTGGTTTTGCTTTATCCCCAGTGCTTCAGTTTCACCATGACGCAGAAAACGCAGGCACATAAGTGTCTGCGTTTTGCTGCGCCTGCGCGCAATTTTTATTCTATTTCTTCGTCCATGTCGTTGAACTCAGGGCAGTCAAAAAATTCTGAAAGTGTGATGTTCAGCGCATCGCAGAGTTTTTTCAGCGTGAATACGCGTGGGTTTGCCGTAACGCCGTTCACAATGTCGTGGATAGTGGACGCCGTGGTTCCGGCCATACTGCAAAGCTTGCCGACAGTTATCCCGCGCTCCATGCACAGCTGCCGTATGCGCCGAGAAAATACGGTTACCGTTTCCACTTCTCCACCTCCTCTGTGGGAAATCTCAAGATTATTCTTCATTAAACCCACCCTTGCTCACGGCAGCCAGCGGCAGCGCGGCATGTCCACGCGCCCGTCCGGCAGGAAGGCGACGCCCTCCTCCTCAAGCAATATACGCCTGAACTCGGCGTGTCCGCCGCCCGCGATCTCGCCGCTGTCCTTGACCACACGCTGCCACGGGATATCATCCGAGCAGCAGCGCATCGCCCAGCCGACCTGTCTGGCCGCGCGCGGGAATCCCAGCAGCCGCGCGATCTGCCCGTAGGACATGACCCTCCCGCGCGGTATCTGCCTTACGACCTCGTACACCGCCGGAAAAAATCCGTCCGAATCCTTATTTGCCACAAGCACGCCTCCCTTCGGTCATCTGATGATCAGCCCGATCACGAATAAATGCAGCGGGTAATAGACATAAAACAGCCACTTCATGACGCGGTTGACGCTCTGCGAGCGCCCGCGCCGGCCGTTATACAGCCGTATCACAGGCAGCGCCAGCACGACGCCCATCTGCAGCAGGCCGTAGACCCGATCTATCGCGAAGAAGTAGACCGCCGCGTAGATCGCAACGTAAAAAACCAGCCAGAACGCCTGCTTTTTCATCTCTCCCCTGTTGGTGCCGAAGGCCAGCACGCACAGCGCGGCAATGCAGCTCCAGTCGCTCGGAAAGCTCACAAGGCATATCAGAATTATCACGAGCGTTTTCCCCGCCGCGCTCAGTTTATCGCTGTTCGCGGCGCGAAGCATCACCAGCCCCCACGCAAGCGACCACATCACGCTGGTCTGGTTGAGCACATTCCCGCTGTAAAACGGGATGAACGAGCGCCAGCCGCTGAAATCGTTCGAGGCAAAGATGTACGCAAAATGCGATATCACCGCGAACACGAACAGCCGCGCTGTGTATTTGTCCACGTCGTGGGTATAATGATAGCCCTCCGCGATAAAATAGCACATGACCGGACAGGTTATGCGCCCGATCAGATGCATCGCCAGCGGCAGCGCCGCCCGCGGATACCCCGGGAACGCCGCCCACGCGATGTGGTCGATCGTCATCGCGAGGATGGCAATAAGCTTTATCGCGTTTGAATCCAGCCCTTTTCTCTGCTCCATCTTCCACCTCACCTGTGATATATCCGCCTGATCTCCTCCGTCTCGCTGCCGTCCGCCTCGCGGAGTATCAGCGCCGGTTCAATGCGCATCCCCGGCTTCGCGCCGCGCCGCCCCTCGACCAGCAGCAGGTTCGGCGCTGCGCCGGCCGTGTGGCACACCATGCGCATACGCTTCGGCTCCAGCCCGTGCGCACTCATGCAGCACATAAGCTCCGCCAGCCGCTCCGGCTTATGCACGATATAGAAGCTGCCGCCCGTACGGCACAGAAACGCCGCCGCCGTGCAGACATCCTCCAGCGTGCAGCTCAACTCCCCGCGCGCCGCGGCTCTGCCCGCGTCCTGCGGGGCTTTCCCGCTGCCCGCCGGAAAATACGGCGGATTCGCCACAACCGTGTCGAAGCCGCCCGCCGTGAAAAGCTGCCTGTGCTCGCGGATATCCCCGCATACGACGCGGCTGCGCTCGGCAAAGCCGTTGACGCGCATATTCTCGCGCGCAAGCTCAGCCGCCTCCGGTACTATCTCCAGCCCCGTCACGTGCAGCTTGGGAGCGTTTGCGAGCATAAGCACCCCTATGATGCCCGAAGCGCAGCCCAGATCTATCGCGTTCCGCCCGCGCGGCGACGCGAAGTGCGCGAGCAGTATGCTGTCCGTCCCCATGCGGAAATGCTCCGCCTGCGCGAACATCGGGCCTCCCGCCCACAGGCTTTCAAACTGCGGCATTGTCTCTCCTCCATTGGATCTATCTGATCAAACTATACTATTATAAATAATAATGATGAAAGCATATTAAAATAGATCAGGGGGCGATATACATCGCCCCCTGATCTATTTGAGCAGATTACTCGGCAACGATAGCCTCGGCAGGGCACTGGGCTGCGCATGCGCCGCACTCCAGGCACTTGTCAGCGTCGATCTCGTAGTGAAGATCGCCCATCTCAATCGCCTCTGCAGGACACTGTGCTGCGCAGGAACCGCAGGACAGGCACTCGTCAGTAATAACAAAAGCCATGATGTTACCTCCGTTATGTATTTGGCCTTTCGGCCATTGCACTGTCATTGTAACACATATCTTACAAAAATCAATTAAAAAATTATGACCGGAATATATTTCTTTGTTAACATGGCAATAATTTTTTGGAAACGGAAAAGTTTCGTGCTTTTCAGCGCCCGAAATGGGCGATAATCAATGAAAAAGTCCATGAACGGGAGGGTATGTCCAGATGAGAAGCAACGAGAAATTCACCCAGCGGGCGGAATACGCCATCGAAAAGGCGGGAGCCGCCGCTGGCAATATGGGGCACAGCTATGTCGGCACGGAGCATCTGCTGCTCGGCATCCTGCTGGAGGACTCCGGAGTCGGCGCGCGGGTGCTGCGCCGACGCGGGATAACCGAAAGCGCGCTGCGGAAGGCCATCACGTCGCTTGACGGCACAGGAGCGCCCTCCGCGCCCGAGCACCGGCTGACCCTGCGGGCAAAGCAGGCATTTGAGCGCGCCGCCGTCGAGGCCGAAGCGCTCGGTCAGAACTATATCGGCACAGAGCACCTGCTGCTCGGCATTCTGCGCCAGTCAAGCTGCGGCGGGGTGCGCATTCTGGACGAGCTGGGAACGGATATAAACGACATATACAGCGACATCATGGACGTGTTCGGCAACCCATCCTCCCACGGCCGCGCGCAGACCGGAACCGCGCACGGCAGCCTGCGCCGTGCCGAGACAAAGATACTCGACCAGTACAGCCGCGACCTGACCGAGATGGCGATGTGCGGCAAGATAGACCCCGTGGTCGGCCGCGGCAGCGAGATACAGCGCGCCGTGCAGATACTCAGCCGCCGCACGAAGAACAATCCCGTGCTCGTCGGCGAGCCTGGGGTCGGCAAGACGGCGGTGGCCGAGGGGCTTGCGATGCAGGTCGCGCGCGGGCAGGCTCCGTCTGAGCTGGCCGGAAAGCGCATCGTCTCGCTCGACATTCCGGCCATGCTGGCGGGGACGAAATACCGCGGTGACTTTGAGGAGCGCGTGAAATCAGTCCTGAAGGATGTCCGCCGCGCGGGGGACGTGATACTGTTCATCGACGAGCTGCACACGATAATCGGCGCGGGCAGCGCCGAGGGTGCCATCGATGCGGCAAACATCCTCAAGCCTGCGCTCGGCCGCGGCGAGGTGCAGATAATCGGAGCCACGACGCCGGAGGAGTACCGCCGCCACATCGAGAAGGACGCCGCGCTGGAGCGCCGCTTTCAGCCCGTGCATGTCGCGGAGCCTGACAGGGCGCAGACCCTCGAAATGCTCCGCAGCCTGCGCCCCATGCTGGAGCAGCACCACAAGCTGAAGATCAGCGACGACGCGATAAACGCCGCATACGAGCTGTCCGTGCGCTATATAAACGACCGCTTCCTCCCCGACAAGGCCATCGACCTGCTCGACGAGGCGGCGGCGGGGCTGCACGTCTCACGCAAGAGCGGCGTTCTGCGCAGCGGCGACATCGCTGAGATCGTCTCCATGTGGACGGACATCCCCGTCACGGGAATCGACGAGGACGAGTCGGCGCGGCTGCGCGATCTCGAAGCGGAGCTGAAAAAGCGCATCGTCGGGCAGGACGAGGCCGTCTCGGCCGTGGCGCGCGCGATACGGCGCAGCCGCATCGGCCTGAAGGACCCGAAGCGTCCGGTGGGCAGCTTTTTATTCCTCGGGCCGACCGGTGTCGGCAAAACGGAGCTGTGCCGCGCGCTGGCGCAGACCGTCTACGGCGACGAGAACGCGATGATACGGCTCGACATGTCGGAATATATGGAGAAGCACTCCGTCAGCCGCCTGATCGGCTCCCCTCCCGGCTACGTCGGCTACGAGGACGGCGGCCAGCTCACTGAGAAGGTGCGGCGCAAGCCGTGGTCGGTCGTGCTGTTCGACGAGATCGAGAAGGCTCATGAGGACGTGTGGAGCATACTGCTCCAGATTATGGACGACGGGCACCTGACCGACTCCGCCGGGCGGCGCGTGGACTTCCGCAACACCGTTGTGGTCATGACCTCGAACGTCGGCGCCAAGGCCATAACCGACAAAAAGCAGCGTCTCGGCTTCGGCTATGAACCGCAGCGCAGCGAGGAGGAGATGCGCCGGCAGGTCATGGACGAGCTGAAGGCGACCTTCCGTCCGGAGTTTCTCAACCGCGTAGACGAAACCATCGTATTCCACCGCCTCGGCGACAGCGAGATGCTCAGCATAACGCGCTCCATGCTCGCCGAGCTCGGGCAGCGCTTTGATAAGCTCGGCGTCGCGCTGACCGTGCCCGAGGACACGGCAAAATGGCTCGCCGCCGCGGGCTATGACGAAAACTTCGGCGCGCGTCCGCTGCGGCGCGCCCTCCAGCAGAACATTGAGGACGCCGCGGCGGAGCTTCTGCTCGACGGCAGCATCCGCGCGGGGGACAGTCTTGAGGCCGTGATCGAGGACGGCAAGCCGCGGCTCAAAAAAGTGGTATGATCACGCTTGACAGGACATGGAATATACGATAAACTTAATACGCTAAAGGAAGAAAGCACAATAAATGCGCATCGCTCCCGTCCTTAACAGCAGGACGGGAGCGTTTTCGCATACGGAGGAGAAAGCATGAAAAAAGGCAACACTGTCGCGCTTCTGCCCATAGGCGTATTTCTGGTCATATATCTCGGTCTCGGCATAGTTTTCGTGTACGTGCTGAAGATCAGCATGGGCTTCTACAAGATACCCATCGTCGTGGCGTTCCTGGTCGCGCTGCTCGTCGCCTGTCTTCAAAACCGCGCCCTGAGCTTTGACGAAAAGCTTGAGCTTATGGGCAAGGGCATCGGCGACAAGAACATCGTCACCATGATACTCATATTCATGGCCGCCGGAATATTTGTCGGCGTCGTGGGCCGCAGCAGTGCGGAGAGCGTCGCGTATTTTCTGCTGTCGATCATCCCGTCGAAGTATTCCGTGGCGGTGCTGTTCGTGATAAGCTGCTTTATGTCCACCGCGATGGGCACCTCCGTCGGCACCATCACGCTCATCGTCCCGATCGCACTGCCTATAGCCGCCGCTTCGGGGTACAGTCTCCCGCTGTGCATCGCGACCGTCATGGGCGGAGCGATGTTCGGCGACAACCTCTCCTTCATTTCTGACACCACCATCGCCGCCTGCAACGGTCAGGGCTGCGCGATGAAGGATAAATTCCGTGAGAACTTCTGGATCGCGTTGCCCGCCGCGCTGGTGACGCTGGCGCTCATCCTCATTCTCACGCTCGGCGCGGACGTGCACCCCGCGGAGCTGCCGGGCTACAACCTCATCCAGATCATCCCCTACGTCCTCGTCCTCATCGGCGGCATCGCGGGCATAAACGTGTTTGTCGTCCTGCTTGTCGGCATAGTCTCCGGCTCGATAATCATGCTCGCTACCGGCGCCACCGCCGCGACCGACCTGCTCGTCAACATGGGTGCAGGTGCATCCGGCATGTTTGAGACTACCATGGTCGCGATCCTCGTGGCTGCAATATGTGCGCTCATCCGCGAGTACGGCGGCTTCGACGCGCTGCTCTACGGCATCAAGAAGGTGTTCCGCGGCAAAAAAGGCGGCCAGCTCGGCATGGGTCTACTCGTCGGCGCGATGGACATCGCGACCGCGAACAACACCGTCGCTATCGTCATGGCAAACCCCATCGCCAAGGAGATGGCGCAGGATTACGGCGTTTCGCCGCGAAAGACCGCTTCCCTGCTCGATACCTTCTCCTGCATCTTCCAGGGCATAATCCCCTACGGCGCGCAGATGCTCGTCGCCATATCTCAGGCCGCCGTGTTGGGCTATGAGGTCTCCGCCTTCGAGATAATCCCGAATCTGTTTTACCCCTATGCCCTGCTCCTCAGCTCGCTGGTGTTCATCTATCTGATCCCCGAACGGAAAAAATAATGACAAAATCGCCGGTACAAAGTACCGGCGATCAACTTATCCTCTTCTGCGGCCGCGCTGTTTCCGATCGGAATACATGCGGTTATCCGCGATGCGGCTGTCAGACTCCTGCATAAACTTCTTGAGTCTGTCCTCGAAGCTCTGATCCGCCGACGGCGGATTCACTGTGCCGCGATTCTCTGGCTGGCGCTCCGTATGCGCGGTTCTCGGCCGCTGGGGGCGCTCCGAATAGTTCTGGCGCTGCGGCATATCCTGCGCACGTTTTATGGAAAGGTTTATCTTGCCGTCGTCCGTGATGTTCAGGACGCGCACCTTCACCGTCTGCCCCATCTGGACGTGCTCATTGATGTCGCTCACAAACGCGTTTGCGACCTCGGAGATGTGCACAAGTCCGCTCTTACCCTCAGGCAGCGCCACAAAAACGCCAAACTTCGTTATCCCAGTCACCTTACCCTCAAGGATAGCCCCAACTTCCAGCGCCATAAATTAATCCTCTCTGTCTGATATAAAATAGAATACGATCTCGCCCGGCATCACAAGCCCGAGCCGCTCGCGGGCGATACTCTCGATGGTCGCGTCGTCACGGCTGTGCGCCTGCTTTTCCTCAAGCTCCGTGTTCTGCCGCTGAAGCTCCGCAAGCTGCGCGTCCAGCTCCGCCGAGCGCGCAACCGCCCGTTTCAGCTCCAGCTGCACGGACGCAAAGCTCCACAGCGCATAGGCCAGCAGCGCAACCGCGACTATCTGCAATATTCGCTCTTTCGTGTTCATTTTTCATCCTTTATAATAAAACATTCTTTTGATTTTTGGAAGTAAAATTTTGCGGTTTTACAAACTTTTTTTGTAAAACTTTTGCCGCGCCGCGCGATCCGGCAGAAAAAGCCGAAAATCTTGTCAACGACTGGCTCAAAAACGCGGCTTAGCGTGTACTGGTACAGCAAAAATCCGCACAGCGCCGCCAGCAGCTCCCAGCAGCCGAGCCGTCCGCTGCCGGCACTCATCGCAAACAGGAAAGCCGCCGACCCCGCCGCGGCACAGAACAGTATGTCCAGCAGCGCGGCAAGTCCTCTCCCTATGCGTCTCCGCGGCGGGCGCAGCAGATCGTACAGCAGCCCCAGAAGCCAGCCCCCGCCATGCGCGATCAGGAGCGCGCAGCCCTGCGCGCCTATGTTCACCTCCACCTCAGCCGAACAGCTTCGACCAGAAGCCGCCGCTCGGCGCGGGTTCGTCGTAGCTCAGCTCCTGAATGTGCCCGTGCAGCTCAAGGCAGCCCGCGTCAAGGTCTATGCGCTCTATATGCAGCCCCTGCCCGCGCACGGTGATGTCACCCTGCGACGAGCAGAGCACGACCATATTCTCGTCAAAGCCGGACACGTCGTCCACGCCCTGTATCTTCATTTTTTCCCGCCCCTCGATATTCACGCTGTGCGCGCGCTCGGTTTTCGGCGGCAAACTTTCATACGGCATATCTCCACCTCCATGTTTTTCATATCAGTAAAATATATGCGTCTTGTCCCGAAAATATCTAAAAACGGCCGAGCCTAAGCTCAGCCGTTTTTAGATATTTATGCTGTCAATGATGGTCTGTGCCCTTGGAGCCGATACCGAAATGCAGCTCCTTCATACCCTCGACTTCCTCGCACACATCCTTGAGCGCGCACACGGAGCAGTCCGTGGGCAGACCCTCAAGAATATGGGTCAGGGTACCGGTGACGTCATTTGCCTTTTTGGCTTCCTTCTGCATGGCGGCATAGTCCATGCCCTTCTCGGTGACAAAGATGACCTTCGCCGCAAGCACGTTCGGGTTCTTTCTATACTCTTTGATATAGCTCATGCCGATGCGCTTGAAGCTGACGCCCTTGCGGAGCGCGGTCTTGCTGACGCGAACCTGTTCGCGGTAGCTCTCCGGAGACATGCGAACCATGTAGCCCTCGGGATAGACATGGTACTTCGCAAACTCAATATCCTTGAGCGTGCGGTACACGATCTCGTCATCCTCGTCCAGCATGCCGACGCGGAGGAGAACTATGCGGGCAAAGTCGCAGTCGCCCTTGATATCCTTGAGGTCGGGGCCGTAAAGCTCGACTTCGTCATGCTCCACCAACTCCGCGTTGGAGGTGAAGAGCACGTAGTTTGCCGAACCCTTGCCCATCGCGCCAAGCTCATACGCTGCGTCCTTCTGGAGAACCAGCTCGCTGGAGCCGAGATCCGTCCAGCAGTCGCGTTCGTTATAGCTCCAGCGCTGCGGATTTTTGCCGTCAAAGAAAGCCTTGGTATCCTTAATAAGAGAATTATAAAGCTCCATATTTTAGAATACCTGATCTACCTTCTTGCGATCGAATATCAGGTTGACCTGCTTGTAGGCCCAGCCGAGGAGCTTCTGGTCAAGGTTCCAGAAATATACGACAAACAGGACACCGACAGTGACGAAAAGCGCCTTTATCAGTTTCTTGAAGAATTTGCACATATTAGAAATATGCTCCTTTCGTTATATGGGCATATGCCGGAGCCGGCAGGTTCCGGCATATGCGTGGAGTATTGCAGGAATTACTTCTTGGCGAGACCCTTCTGACGGGCATATTCGGCAGCGCCGAGAGCTCCCATGAGCTGGGGGTCGGTTTTGAGGTTGACGACCTTGAGCTTGAGAACGTGCTCAATCGCTTCCTTCAGACCGTCGTTCTTCGCGCAGCCGCCGGTCAGAGTGATGCTGTCGGTCGCACCGGCCTTCTTGGCCATGACGAAGCAGCGCTTTGCAACCGCCATCTCGATACCGGCTGCGATCTCGTCCATCGGCTTGCCCTCGCCGACCAGGGTGATGACCTCGGACTCAGCGAAAACGGTGCACTGCGCGGTGATGGGGATGACGTTCTTTGCGGTAAGGCTCAGCTTGGAGAACTCAGGCAGGCTCAGCTCGAAGGAACGTGCCATTGCCTCGAAGAAGCGGCCGGTACCGGCTGCGCACTTGTCGTTCATGGCGAAGTTCTTGACGGTGCCGTCGGTGTCGATGGAGATGCCCTTGACGTCCTGACCGCCGATATCGATGATCGCCTTGACAGAGGGATCGGTCACATGGACGCCCATTGCATGACAGGAGATCTCGGAAATGTTCTCATCTGCGAAGGGAACCTTGTTGCGGCCGTAGCCGGTACCGATGAGGTACTCAAGCTCCTTGGAGTCCTTCAGACCTGCCTGCTTGCAGACTTCTTCCATAGCGGCGATAGCGCTCTGCTCGGAATTGATCTTGCTGCGGATAGTGGTGTCCGCTACCATCTTGCCATTCTCGTCGAGTATAACTGCCTTCGTGTAGGTGGAGCCTACGTCGCAGCCGCCAAAGTATTTCATTATGTATGCCTCCAAATATAATTTAATTTGAATTAAAGCTTAGTACTCGTACTTCGGGTATTTATCCATGTCGTAAGGAGTCTTGAGTGTATCCTTGCGCGGCATATTGTCATAGTGCTTCTTGAGGAACGGCTCGACCACGTTGAAGAGGAGCTTACCGTCAAGATCGAAGAAGAACACTGCGAACAGAGCCACATTGGCAACGACAGCGATGCCGATGAGCTTGCCGAGGAACTTGCCGAGCTTGCATTTCTTGCACTTTTTCATTAAATCTTCCTCCTAATTACCAAGTCATGGAGTCGTCAAAGTCAAGCAGAGACGGATCCAGCGGCTCTTCGTGCATGACGGTGGTCATGTAGTCGTTGATGATGCGGCGGATCTCCATTCTGGAGACGGTGCGGCTGTCGGGCAGAGCGTGCGGCATCCAGATGGCGGGCACGTTTCTGTCACGGAACTCATCCTCGAACAGGCCGTGCAGACCCTGAGAGCCCTTGCACTGCAGCTGGTCATACATCATAACCATGTCGCAGTTGAACTGCTCTTTGTACTCCCACAGCTCGAAGAAGTGCTTCATGCCGCCGACGGCCATACGGCGCATCGGAGCCCACATGTGGTACTGAGCCATGTCTTCGAGAGTGTGATCGTAGGAATCGGTACGGATGGTCATGTTGAACATGAGGGAGTCCATGTTGATGATGACGTTCAGACCCCAGCAGTTGTAAGCCCAAGTGCACCAGTTGGAGTAGTACAACGGAGCGCAGGACCATGCGATGACTCTGTGGCGGGTCTGCGGGAAGGAGTTGATCTTCTTCTCGACGCACTTGTTGAGTATCTTGCGAACCTTGGCATCGACCTCATGCCAGATGGGACGATCGCCGTACTGAGACTGATAGATACGATACAGAGCCTGAGCAACGCCGTTGACGGGGTAGTAGTCGGTCTTTGCAGCGACATCCCACTTCTCCCACTCGAACTCCTGAAGCTTATTCTGAGCCTCAAGACGCTCGACCAGAACGTTCCAGTTGAAGGGAACGCCGGTCTGCTCCTCGATGAACTTCCACAGCTCCTCGATTTCCTTCATGCAGTGCTTCTTGACCAGCGGATCGTCAAACTGCATGGGCATAGGCAGAACGAACAGAGGCTTGTCGAAGAACCAGTCCTGAAGGATGGAGGTGGCGACGGAGGCGTCGCAGGCCTCGTTGCAGGTGACGACCATCGGAGAGTAATCGGGCACGTCGTCCAGAACGAAGATACCGGCCTCGGCCTGGCACATCGGGCAGGGGTCACCGGGCAGACCGATGGACTGAACCGCGTCGATGTAGTTAAGAACGGTGTGGCTGTTGACGTGGCAGGTGACGAAGTAGGGAATCATCTCTATGGGGATGTTCTCAAACTTGTCGGACCAGGGATAGAACACGCCGCCCCAGATAGTCTCATTGTGGGCGATGGTGTGCTTGTATGCCTCATTCTGCTTGTTGCCGTGCAGTCTCGTATCGGCGACAAACATATGCTGGAACTGAGTGATGGTGGCGTTGACCATGCCGCGGTAGTGCCATGCGGAGGCCTTCATCGCCTCGCCGCGCAGACCTTCAAGGCCGCGGTCAAACCAGTGCAGAACGGGCAGGTAGGTCTGGCCGACCCAGCGGTAGCGCCACACGCCCTTGGCGAAGTTGACGAGGCCGCCGAGCTTGATGACGTCGGCTACCATGTGGATGTAGTTGTAGAGCCAGATGTTGTAGAAGTAGTACATGGTGTCCTTGACGCCACGCCACTCTCTGTGCTTATACAGGCCGGTCTTGTCCTCGTAGAGCTCGCCGAGGCGGCGCTCGCCGTGGGGCTTGCCGTACCAGAAATCTTTAAGTGTTTTCTTGATATCCATATTACTTGCCCTCCTGGATCTTCTTGATCTCGACGCTCTCGACGAATGCCTGGAAGCGGGTGCGGAGCTGACCGGAAGCGGAGTTTATGTATTCCTTCTCGATGGAGCAGACAGGCAGACCGAAGTCGCGCGGGAGAACGACCGTGTCGATGACACGCTCATAGCTCCAGTACTCGCAGAACTTGTTGGACGCGACGATGACGCCGTCGGCGTGGTATTCCTTTGCGAGCTCCGCGATGCGTCTCTTTCTTGCGCGCATCTCGTCCTGCGGCATGAAGCGCGGACAGTTGGAAGTCTCGAGGTAGTGGCGGGCGATGACATAGAGAGGATCGTCGCCTTCCTTGATCTCGATGGGGATACGGCTCTCGACCGCGCCGTAGCAGTAGCGGTCGCACACGACCTCTGCGCCGCAGCTCTCGATGAGCTTGGTGAAGTCGGGGTCGTCATTCTCGGAGCCGGCCAGAACGACCTTGCAGCGGAACGGCCACTTCATATCGGGCTCGCGGGTCTTGAGCTCCTCGGCGGTCTCTCGCAGGTAGGGCAGGATAAGCTCCTTCGGGCAGACGAGGGTGACGAGGTTGATGACGTGAAATTCATAGCCGGTGATGGTGGGGTTATCAAGCTTGCGGTAGTCGCCGATCTCGTTTATCAGGCGGCAGACCTCATTGTGCTGCTCGACGGCCTTCATGATTGCCTCGTTGGAGATGTCGATGCCGAAGTGCTCATGCAGCGGCTCAAGCACGTGTGCCTGAAGCTGGCCGCGGAAGTGCTGGAAACCGTTCTCGTTGCTCTTGAACGGAACATCGGAGAACTCGCAGAAGAAATCATCATTGTCGATGATGCGCATGTCCTTGACGGAGTCAAGATGCTTCTGCTGAAGATGCTCCTGGAAGCGGCAGGTGCCGGTGCAGGTCTCGGTCGCCATCTGGGCGTCAAGGAAGTTGAAGCCGCCCTCAAGCGCACGCTCCAGTAGGCTGCGCGCATAGTGGCAGACGCGGGAAGACATGTAGTAGGTTGCAATGTCGGGGGAAGTGCAGCGCGGCGCTCTCAGACGTACGGAGAAGCAGCCGGGCAGGTCGAGAAGAACTTCAGGCATGAAATAGCAGGTATAGCCGATAGCGCGCTTGCCCTCGGCCTTGGCCTGCTTGACAAGATCGTTGTTGGCTTCCTGAAGCAGATTCTCAAAGTAGATAAGATGCTTGAGATCTTTCACAGATAACCCTCCATATTTTTGTTTCCAAATTAGGCGCAGGGCGCCCACTATCACAGCAATATTTTAACAAGCCGTCATATAATTGTCAATTAACTTTTAATAGATTATGAACAAAAACGCTATACAATTTATTGAAAGCTGTCTAAACATGAACATTTTCTACAAATTTTTGTATTATTTCCTTAGTTTCCGAGGTGCTGCCCTGTATCATTTCGGGTCTGCCGCCGCCTCTGCCGCCGATGGCGGCGTTGATATCCCGCGCGGCTTTGCGCAGGTCGATATGGCGGCTGCCGATGATATATTTGTAGCCTGCTTCATCGCTGCCGGAGAAGGCCGCGGCGAAGCCCGTGCACTTTTCCATCAGCAGATTCACGAGCTCACGCAGGGCGATGTCGTCAAGCGTGGAATCAAAGATGCAGATGTTGCCGTCGGTGAAGCTCTGCGCCGCGGCGCGCGCCGTGACCAGCTCACGGCTCGTTTCGGCAAAGCGCTCCTTGAGCCGCGCCTGCTCGTCCAGAACGCGCCGTACCGCAGGGGCAATCTCACCGCGCGGGACGCTTAGGAGCTGCGATATCTCGGCGGCGCTGTCCTGCCGGCGGCGGTAGTCGTCCAGCGCGTCCATGCCGCACAGCAGCGTCACGCGCACGCCGCCGCGGTGCCGCTCGGCGGTGAATATCTTTATCACGCCGATCTCACCCGTGTGCGCGACGTGCGGCGCGCAGCAGGCGCAGCGGTCAATGTCGCCGATCTCGACGATGCGCACGTCCTCGGTCAGCTCCAGCTTGCTGCGGTAGCTCAGCCGCGCCAGCTCGTCAGGCTCCGGGAACCATGTCCTGACCGGCAGGTCGGCGCGCACGGCCTCGTTCGCGCGGCGCTCTATGTCCATGAGCTGTGCCCAGTCCAGCTCGCCGCTGAAGTCGATGGTCATGCACTCGGCACTCATGTGGAAGCCGACATTTTCGTATCCGTAAATATTATGCACGAGGCCGGAGACTATGTGCTCGCCGGAGTGATTCTGCATACGGCGCAGGCGCTGCTCGCGGTCAATGCGGCAGGAATAACGCCCCAGCGCGGCGGGGGCGGACGAATAGTGTATGATCTCGCCGCCGCGCTCCTGCACGTCGGTCACGGCGACGCCGCCGATGACGCCGGTATCGGCGAGTTGACCGCCGCCCTCGGGGAAGAAGGCGGTGCGGTCAAGGATGATGCCCCAGCCGCGCTCAAGCTCGCGGCATTCCAGCACCTCGGCCTCAAATTCAAACATGTGGCTGTCAAGATAATATAGCTTCTCGGTCATGTCGTTCACCTCTCTGATAGAATACCATCCCACACCGCGCCGGGCAAGGATAAAAAACGACGCAGATTTTATCTGCGTCGTTTGGCCTGTTCGGTTATCACACCGCGCCGGGCTTGCCGAGCATGCGGAACATGTTCTTCTTGTAGGCTTCGACGCCGGGCTGGTTGAACGGGTTCACGCCCGACATGTAGCCGGATATGCCGCAGGCCATCTCGAAGAAGCACACCATCGCCGCGAAGCCTTCCTCGTTGCGCTCCGGAACCTCGATGACGAGGTTTGGCACACCGCCGGAAATGTGGGCTTCCTTGACCGCGTCCGCCGCCGTGCGGCAGACATCGGCGAGGTCGCGCCCCGCGATATAGTTCAGCCCGTCGGCGTTCGCGCTCTCATAGGGCACGGTGAAACTGCGGCGGCTGCGCGCGAAGCGCACAACGGATTCCATCAGCATCCGCGGTCCCTCCTGAATGTACTGACCCATGGAGTGCAGGTCGGCGGTGAACTCGACGGATGCGGGGAAGATACCGATGCCGTCCTTGCCCTCGCTCTCGCCGTAGAGCTGCTTCCACCACTCGGCCATGAACCGGAAGCTCGGCTCGTAGCTTGCAAGTATCTCGACGCTGTAGCCCTGAGAATAGAGCTTCTGGCGTGCGGCAGCGTACTGCCATGCGGGATTTTCGGGCGAGCGCAGGTCGAGCGCGCGCAGTTCCGCGATGGCGGCGTCTATGACTCGCTCCACATCGATGCCGGCGACGGCCATCGGCAGCAGGCCGACCGCGGACAGCACGCTGAAGCGGCCGCCAACGTCGTCGGGTACGACGAAGCTCGTCCAACCCTCGGCGTCGGCGAGGGATTTGAGCACGCCGCGGTGTGCGTCGGTCGTAGCGAAGATGTGCTTTCCGGCGTCTGCGCCGTACTTTTTGGTCAGCAGCTCGCGGAATATGCGGAAAGAGACGGCAGGCTCAAGCGTCGTGCCGGACTTGGAGATGACGTTGACGTCGAAGTCCATGTCGCCGAGTTGGTCAAGCGTGTCGCACAGCGCGTCGGCGGACAGACCGTTGCCGACGAAGAATATGCGCGGGTCGTCCTTGCCGGGGATGGGCTTGAGCAGTTCTATCGCGCCGCGCGCGCCGAGGTAGGAGCCGCCGATGCCGATGACGACCAGCGCCTTGGAGCGGCTGCGGATGAGCCGCGCAGCATCAAGGATCGCGGGCAGCTCGCCGTCGCGGATGCGCTGCGGCAGTTCGAGCCAGCCGGTGAAGTCCGCGCCCGCGCCGGTGCGGCCGACGAGGGTTTCATGTGCTTTCGCGGCGGCAGCGTAGTCTGGGCCGCCCTCGGCAAAGAATTTTTCTGCGCCGGAGAGATCAACTTTTATCATGGAAATACAGCCTCCTGCAATTGTTATTTCTGCCAGATATTATACACCATTTTTGTGAGACTTCAACAGAAATTTGCGCGGAGGCGCAGATGGGCGGAGCAGACAAGCAGGACGGCCGCTGGCCGCCCTGCTTGTTTGCGTTGTGCACTCTTTTGCTAATTGGCAACAGACCAAGTCTGGCGCCCCCTCAGGCGGCATTACCGCCAGCTCCCCTGGGAGGGGCGCCAAGGGGGGGGACGGCACAGAGGCCGTCCCCTATGTTGTAATTTTCAGTTCATCCCCTCTTTTCCCCTTGTCTGTATTAAAGTCCGGCACCCCAAGATGGTGCCGCGTCACAGCCCAAATAGTGACAACGCGAGCTTTCCCCACAGACCGAAGCAGCCCAGCCGCGCGACGTCCTCTGCCGCAACGACCGGCACCTCGCGCAGCAGCTCCCCGCCGACCGACACCCGCAGCGTACCAAGCCGCGCGCCCGCCGCGACCGGCGCGGCGACGCGCTCCGGCAGCGTCAGCTCATACTCCGGCTCTGCCCCAGTTTTGGGAACTAACGCGTACTCGCCGCCGTCATACTCACATCTCACGCTGCCGCTCCGCCCAAGCTCTACCGGAATATCCGGCAGCTCCGCGCCTCGCAGCGGGCAGAGCGTGTAGCTCGCGAAGCCATAATTCAGCAGTGCTTTCGCGTCGTTATTGCGCGACTCGATGCTGTCCCCGTGCATCACGACCGCGATATACTCTACACCGTCGCGCTCCGCAGTTGCGGAGAGGCAATACATCGCCGTGGAGGTATAGCCGGTCTTCAGCCCCGTGCAGCCCTGATACCAATAGACAAGCTTATTCGTGTTGCTCAGCTCGAATTTGCCGCCGCGTATGCTGTCCATCCATATCGTCGTGTAGTTTTTTATAAGCTCATGGCCGATAAGCTCGCGGCTCATCACGGCGACGTCATAGGCGCTGGTGTAGTGCTCGCCGTCGTCGAAAAGCCCCGTGCAGCCCGTGAAATGCGTGTCCTCAAGCCCCAGTTCCTCCGCGCGCCTGTTCATGCGCTCGACGAAGAGCTGCTCCGTGCCGCTGATGTGCTCGGCCATGGCGATGGCGCAGTCGTTTGCAGAGACGACGGCGATGCACTTGAGCATATCGTCCACGCTCATCTGCTCGCCCTCCTCAAGATACACGCAGCTGCCGCCAAAGGACGCGGCGCGGGCGCTTGCCGTCACCGTGTCGTCAAGCTTCAGCTTGCCGCTCTCGATGTCCTCGACGATGAGCAGCATCGTCATCACCTTTGTCACGCTCGCGGGGAATATGCGCTCGTGCGCGTTCTTCTCGTACAGCACCTCGCCGGTGTATTTCTCCATCAGTATCGCCGACGGCGCGGAGATGCTGATGTCGCCGTCGCGCAGCGGCTCGGCGCTGGCGGCGGGGCAGAGCAGGGCGGCGAAGAGTAGGAAAAAGCAGATGAATCTTTTCATGGCGGCCTCCGATAGTTCAGCAGATATGTTTATCAAAAACTATGAGGATAGGCTCCGGCGTATTCGCAGGTTTACAAAATTATGTATAATTCGACAAAGTGAAATGCATAAACATTTTGCCATACGCGGTCACAGTGATTGAAAATCAGGGAGTTTTGAACATTTCCAACAGAGTTTTCAACAAGCGTGTCAGTGAATATCCGCGCCGTATTCACGAAAATGGTTTACATAACTAAAGTACAAAATGTAAAAGGAATCTTAATAAACCTGAACATAATATTTACAAAATCTTAGTTGACGCATAAAATGGCGAAGAGTAAAATATAAACAATACGAAACGAGGGGTGCTCTGATGAACCGGCATTTCAAATGGGATAAAAAATACCTGTACTGGGGGATAACCGCGTTCTGCGTTGTCGCCTGCGCCATACTGTTCTACATGGCGCTCAACTATATGCCGGGCGTCCTGAGTGCGATCGGCTCTTTGTTCTCGATACTCAGCCCGTTCATCTGGGGTCTGGCCATCACGTATATCCTGCTGCCACTGGTCAAGTCGCTTCAGCGCGGCGTGTTCGGCGCGCTCGGCAAGGCAATACATAAGAAGAAGCCGGAGAAGGCGCAGCGCTTCGCAAGAGCGATGTCGGTGCTCCTGTCGGAGATAATCTTCCTTGCGATCATCGTCGCAATAGTTTACCTCATAATCCCTCAGCTGGTCAGCAGCATCACGACCATCGTCGAAAACAGCTCGACCTACATAGCGAACACAACAACGTGGATAGAGCAGCTCCTCAGCGACAATCCGGAGATAGAGAAATATGTGCTGGATGTGTTCAATAACGTCAGCGAAGATCTGAAAAACTGGCTGACCAACACCGTGCTGCCAGGCATCGGCAACATCGCCGCCAGCGTCACGACCGGCATTATCAGCGTTGTGAAGGCTGTGTATAACCTCGTCATTGGCATTATCGTATCAATATACATTCTCGGCAATATCGAGGGCTTCAGCGCGAGCGCGAAGAAGCTGATGTACACGGTGTTCTCCGTCGAAGCGGCGGAGAAGCTGCGCGAGGGGCTGAACTTTACCGACAAGACCTTCATGGGCTTCATCAACGGCAAGCTGCTGGATTCCGCGATAATCGGTCTGATATGCTATATCGGCTGCGCGCTGCTGAACATTCCGTACGCACTGCTGGTAAGCGTCATCGTCGGCGTGACGAACGTAATTCCGTTCTTCGGCCCGTTTATCGGCGCGGTACCGAGCGCGTTGCTGATCCTGCTCGTCGATCCGCTAAAGTGCCTGATATTTGTGATATTCATCATCGTGCTTCAGCAGCTCGACGGCAACGTCATCGGCCCGAAGATCCTCGGCAGCTCCATCGGCATCAACGGCTTCTGGGTCATGTTCTCCATCATCCTCGGCGGCGGCCTGTTCGGGTTCTGGGGAATGCTCCTCGGAGTGCCGGTGTTCGTCGTGATATATACGGCGCTGGGGAAGCTGGTCACGAAAAAGCTCGTCAAGCGCGATCTGCCCACGGATACGGATGAGTATATGAATATAGATCATATCGATCCGGTCACGAGGGAGATAATCGCGAAAGAAAAAACGGAAGAAGATAAGTAAATATAGACGTGAATATGACCCCGCCTCCGCGTTTCTGCGGAGGCGGGGTTTGGTATGTTTGAGATAGAATTGCGGTGTGAAATCTGCCTTCCCTAGCCCTCACCCTTTCGGGATGCTGCCGAAGTAGGAGTCCCACTCCTCGTCGGAGATGCTGATATAATCCCGCAGCGAGACGGCCATATACCGTGCGCGGCCGCCGTAGCTGTTTATATACTCGTGCAGATAATCGACCATGCGCTCCCACAGCTCCACCGTATAGCCCCAGCGAGCGCACTCGCGCGCCATCTCGGGGCGCAGCTCGTCGGCCAGCTCGTCAATGAGCGCGTTCGCGCTGTCGTTCGACATCTCGCCCGTCAGGCACTCGGAGAGCGTGGTGAGGAACCGCTCGCGGAACTGCGCGTTTGCGAGCAGTGTCCGCGGAAACAGACTGTACGCATAGCCGGAATACAGCGCGATGTCATAGCTGTTGCTGAGCTTGAACAGGCCGAGGTCGAGATCGACCAGCGCGTAGCGCGACATATCGTCCTGCGTGGAATAATACATGCGGAAATTCGGCGGGTTGTCGTCCATGTTGCCGCAATAGGCCTGAATTATCGTCCAGCCGATGAGGCTGTCCACATCTATATGCGAGCTGATATAGGCGTAGTTCTCGTCGTTGTCGCTGACGCGGTTATAGCGCATGAAGTTGAACAGCTCCGCCGTGGCGCTGTCAGCCGCCCATGCCTCCTTATACTGGGTCACGGTGTCCGCGTCATAGCCGTAGTGATTGGCGTAGCTGTCGGCGGAATGCGCCTCACGGAAGGCATAAACACCCCAATATTCGCCGTTTATATACAAAACCGTGTACTTATAATCCTGTGCAAGCAGCGTCGGGAAGCACTTTATCGCCAGCTGATGCATGAACACGTCACGCATATGCGTGGAGAATGTGTCCTCCTGCGCAGCGCGCAGCAGCACGGATGAGAATGTCGTCACGCCGTTTTCAAACAGATCGTAGTTCAGCTCGCCGTCATAGCGCGAGCGGAAACTGAGCTTCATCGACTTCTTGCGCTGGGCGAAGCGCGACGTCGCTCCGTGTATCTTTATGCCGCAGTCGAGACTGAAGCCGTCCTCGCCGTCAAATAACGCGATGGACCCCATGCGCTCCTCGCGCAGAGAGGGATTGCTGTATATGCCGCCGCTGCTGCCGAAGAGATCGTCAGGGTCTGCGACAAGGCTCGCCACCGGCAGAGTGTGCTCTTCGTTGACAATATAGCTCAGGTCGGCGGAGCCGCTCGTGAGCTTGCCAGCCTCGACGTTTATCGCGCGGACTACCGTCGTCGCGTCGAGTGGGATGGGCGCGGAGTATACCTGCGAGGACTCGCTGGGTGTGCTGCCGTCAATCGTATAATATATCGTGCCGCCGGCGCTGAGCTCAAGGCTCATGCCCTCGACGCCGTCATACACACCGGGCTCGATGCTGGGCACCGGCTCCGCCGCGATGCAGCGCGCGCCGCCCGCGTTATCCGCGCCGATGGTAGCGGAGGCAAAATAGAAAAAGCCGTTTTCACCGGACATCCGCCCGTAGCTGCCGCCGTATTTTATCCCGCGCAGCGGCGTGTAATCGCAGAGTCTGCCGTCTGCGGAGTTGAGATACAGGCTGTCGCTCTGCGCGTTGAGCGCGAAGGGCGCATAGCTTCCGGACGCGTCGCCGCTGCCGGTACAGTAGACGACGTAGATTCCGCCGGGGGCGAGCGTTTCGTCGGGCAGGCGGTACATGGCGCGATCCTTTCCGTCGTCGGAGAGGTAATAGTCGCTGAGCCGCAGCTCCTGCGCGGAGACGTTTTTCAGCTCCACCCAGTCGTACAGGCCGCCGTCGTCGCTCCGGTACCACTCGTTGTAGACCATGGCCTCGTTTATCACGAGGGGCGAGGAGCACTCGCGGCTCGCCTGAAACGCGGCAAAGCCGTCGGCGCTGTTCTCAAAGCCGGGGGTCGGATATTCGGCCGCCGCGACGCCGTCGCCGTCACGGCAGAGGCTGACGTCGGACTCGGCGTTTTCATAGCTGACGCTGTCGATCTCCGTGCCGCCTGCGCTGAGGATGCGGACTTCAGCGCCCGCCTTTGGCAGCGAGACAGGGACGTCCTCCCCACCGCAGGATATCACCGCATAAGCGCCCGGCCGTATCTCCAGCTCCGGCAGCGTGCAGCTTTTGCCGCCAGCGCTCAGCGTGCAGCCGGAAAGCCGCGCCGTATCGCCACCGTAGTTATAAAGCTCAATCCAGTCGGGGAAGGTGTCGCCGTCCGCGAGGGTGGACTTATTCGAGGGCATCAGCTCGTTTATGCGCACCGTGGGCGGCACCTCGGGCGTGGGGCTTGGCGTTTCGGCGGGAGGACTGTCCTGACCGGACGCGCAGCCCACGAGCAGCAGCGCAAGCAATGTCAATAGCACAAGATATATCTTTACAGGTCTTTTCATGCCGGAAACCTCTGTGTGATCATACATTAATATTATAATATAATATTATAGCACATAATTTTCGGGAAGGCTATACCGTAATATCTTAAAATATGACGCGGGGGAGGTGCTGTTTTCACTTACGTAAAAATCGACGCACCTGACTAAAATAACCTGTCATTACGAAGCCAGTTCGCAAACTTAAGGGAGCATCCAAATCTTTGATTTGGCTAATGCGAACTTACACCTCAGGCGGGTCTCGGAATCCGTTTCTTTTGGTGGCAGCAGTATGTTTTATGCGCGGCGTAAGGGGATGCGGATTGCCACGTCGCTTCGCTCCTCGCAATGACAGGTTATTTATACCCTGCTCCATTATTCATAGATTGCCATTATGGAAAAGAGATAGCCGTGTAAAGACCACTACTGCCATTCCCCTGAAATGACTAAGCGACAAGAAAATGCCGCATTATTTCCCCCAGTGAACAATACCCCCGACTGCAAGACCTTCATGTCTCACAGCCGGGGGTTCATTATATCATTTTCAGCCCTTCACACCTCTGCCGGTTCCGGCGTCTTCGCCTTCTTCGGCGGCTGGCCGTGACGGTAATAGGTCGGGACGATGCGCTCTATGCAGTCGCGTATCGCCTGACCGTCGCGCTCGTCCACCTCGGACAGCTCGGCGAGCTGCGTCATGAACTTCTCGCGGTCAACATCCAGTTCGTGCCCTATGTAGATGAGATTGTTCGCCGTCTTTTCCATGCCCTCGGCGTCCATGAGTATCTCCTCAAACAGCTTCTCTCCAGGGCGAAGGCCGGTGTATTCGACCTTGATATCGACGTCAGGCTCAAAACCGGAGAGCCGGATCATGTTCCGCGCGAGGTCGTCTATGCGCACGGGATCGCCCATGTCGAGCACAAATATCTCGCCGCCGGTAGCGTATGCCCCGGCCTGAAGCACCAGCGAAACAGCTTCTGGTATCGTCATGAAATAGCGGATAACGTTCCGGTCGGTAACTGTGACGGGGCCGCCCGCGAGGATCTGCCTGCGGAACAGCGGAATAACGCTGCCGTTGCTGCCGAGGACGTTGCCGAAGCGCACCGCGACATACTCCGTTTCGGAGCGCCCGTTCATCATTTGGATGACCATCTCGCACATGCGCTTGGATGCGCCCATCACGTTTGTCGGGTTCACGGCCTTGTCGGTGGAGATGAGAAGGAAGCGCTTCGCGCCGAACTCCGACGCCGCTTCCGCGACGTTCAGCGTGCCGAACACATTATTCTTTATCGCCTCGGCGGGGGAGTCCTCCATCAGCGGCACATGCTTATGCGCCGCAGCGTGGAACACAAGCTCAGGCCGGTAGGCGTCCATGACGTTGAAAACGCGCTTGCGGTCGCGCACGGAGCCGATGAGCACGACGAGATCGAGCGCCGGATAGCGGCGCTTCAGTTCCTGCTGGATGTCGTAGGCGTTATTCTCGTATATATCGAAGATGACCAGACGGCCGACGCCGTGCTTTGCGATCTGGCGGCACAGCTCGCTGCCGATGCTGCCGCCGCCTCCGGTGACGAGCACGGTCTTGCCCTTTATGTAGTCGGCAATACCGCTCATATCCACGTCCACGGTCGCGCGGCCGAGCAGATCGACGATGTCCACATCGCGAACCTTCTTGACACTGACCTCGCCGTTTGCGAGCTGATAGAGAGCGGGGAGCGTTTTCAGGCGGCAGCCGGTGCGCTGGCAGATAGAGATAAGCTCCGTGCGGTCCTTGAGCTGCGCCGACGGGATGGCGAGCACGATCTCCTCGATACCGTATTTCTGCACGGTGGACTCGATCTTCTCGCGGTCGCCCACGATGGGGACTCCCATCAACAGTGCGCCCCGTTTGGAGGGATTGTCGTCAATGACGCACACGACCTGATTTTCCGAGTGCGAGCTGTTCTGAAATTCACGGATGACCATGGCTCCCGCGGCGCCGCCGCCGATGAGCATGGTGCGTCTGCGCGTGCCCTGCTTGGAAGCGGCGCGCTGATTGCGCAGCAGACGGTAGATAAAGCGCGGGAACGAGGCCGCGACGAACAGCACCAGAATGTAAATAAACGGATAGCTGCGCGGCACGGGCAGACCCGAGAGCAGCATACCGAACCACACCGCCGCGCCGGAACACGCCGAGGCAAGCGCGATGCGCACGAGCTCATGCACTCCCGCAAACTCCCACAGACTGTTGTAGAGCCCGAATATCCAGAAGATAATGACCGTGACGAGTGTGTTGAGCCACATGTAGGATATGACGCTGCTCATAAATCCGGCTTCCGACGCTGGTGCCGGCGACAGCTCGAAGCGCAGAAGCAGCGCCGCAACAGCCGAGAGATTTATTATCACAATGTCCGCCAGCAGCAGACACGCTATTCTCAGCAGCTTCTGCGTATTTATATTCTCATCAATGAGCTTTCTCATTTCTTCCCCCAAAGAATTACGAAAACGCCTATTATCGCGTAACAAAATGATTACAAAGACTATACCGCAATATCTGGAACTTGTACAGGAGAAAATAGAAAAAATTTTAAGTTATTTTTTTGGCTGTCCGCGGCGGAAGAAAATACGTGAAAAAACGCAGATATTTTGCGCGAAGCCTTGAAAATATAGGAAGCATATGATAAACTTCTCTATTATAGTGATAATGGACGTGGTATGCTCTGCCGCGCGGAATACAGGGACGGAAAAGAGAACATTAAAGACAATCCTTATAATATGCCTCGTGCTTGTGACGGCGGCGTTTGCCGCGGGGCAGGTATATTCGCGCGTCGTGACGGATACCGTGCCGCCCGTGATAACTCTCGATTCGGACAGTATTACCGTCAGCGTCGATGACGGGCGCGACGCGCTGCTGCGCGGCGTGACCGCGTCTGACGCGAAGGACGGGGACCTGACCGGACAGATCATAGTCTCCGGCGTGTCGAAGCTCATCAGCAACAACACCGCGAAGGTGTCGTACATGGTGTTCGACAAGGCGGGGAACATGGCGTCGGCAACGCGGTACGTGGTCTATTCCGACTATCACCGCCCGCGCTTCATGCTTACCACGCCTCTGGTGTACAGTCTCGGCGAGACCGTCTCGATCACAGGCCGCCTTCAGGCACAGGACGCTGTGGACGGGGATATCACAAGCTCGATACGCGTCCTCTCGTCCGACATCATCAGCAGCACTGAGGGCGTCTATAACCTGACGCTCCAGGTCATAAACTCGCTGGGAGACACCGCTCAGGTCACGCTGCCCGTGACGATCCGCGCGGAGGCGGACGGGGATTCCGCGGTCAAGCTCCGGCGCTATCTCGTCTATGTCGGTCTCGGCGATAACTTCGAGCCGAGAAATTATATAGAATCCGTGTCTGCAGGCTCGGTCTCCGACGTGAGGATAGACAGCAATGTGGATACGCAGAGCGCGGGCTGTTATCTCGTGACCTACACCGTCACCTCCGGCGGACGCTCAAGCTCCGCGCTGATGACGGTAGTCGTGGAGTAAGGAGGCAGCGAATGGACAAGAACGAAATACGCGCGGAAAACATTTCGCTCATCTGCCTGCTGCGCACGCTGAAAAAGAATCTGTGGATGATAACTGCCGCCGCAGCGATATTTGCAATGCTCGTCTCGCTATACGCGGACTTTGTTCGCAAGCCCGTGTACAGAGCCGGCATGACCTATGCCGTCACCTCGCGCATGAGCGGGTACAGTACCCGAAATATTACGGCGGCAAAGGAACTGGCATCCATACTCACCGAGGTGCTGGATAACCGGATCGTAAACGACACGATCCGCGCCTCGTCCGAGGAGCTGCGCGGCTATTCCGGCGGCATAAAGGCAAAGCTTGTAGAGAACAGCAACTTCGTTGTCGTGACCTCGGAATCCGGCTCGCAGCGCGAGGCCTTTCTGGCGCTGGTCGCGCTGAGGGATAATTTCGATACGATCTCCGATTATATATCCAGCAATATCGTCGCGCAGGTGATACAGGAGCCGCGAGTCTCCTCCTCGCCCGTAAATTCGATGAACGTCCGGCGCACCGCGATGAAGGCGGCGCTGATAGGCGCGGTGCTGATGGCGGCGGCGATAGTCGAGATATCCGTCATGAGCGAGACGGTGCAGACCCGCAGCGGCGCGAAGAGCCTGATAGACGCGCCGGTCATCGCAATGCTGGGGCATGAAAAGGGCGCAAGAAAGAAAAAGCGCAGGGGAGCGGGCGCGATACTCATAAATTCCCCCGCGGTCAGCCTTGCGTACACCGAACAGATAAATTCCCTGTGCTCGAGGATCGAGCGCGAAAAGCGCGAAAAGGGCGGCGGCATCGTGCTCGTCACGAGTGTCGGCGCGAACGAGGGCAAGTCCACGGCCGCGGCGAATATTGCGATAAGCCTCGCGTCGCGCGGCTACAAGGTCGCGCTTATAGACGCCGACCTCCGCAACCCCAGCCAGACGGAGCTGTTCGGCGGGCGCTGGAGCAGTCCACTGCCGTTCAACAAGATGCTTGCAAAGCCGTTCTCCGTCGAGGCGCTGAACACCTGCGCCAAGTACGACGTGGATACGAACGTCATGATGCCCTTCTCGCAGTACAGCGACGAGCGCTGCACGGAGCTTCTTTCGTCGGAGACGATGCGCCGCAGCATCGAGCGCCTGCGCAGGCTCGACTTTGTCGTGATAGATACGCCGCCAATGGGCATGTTCCCTGACGCGGAGCTGCTGTGCGACATGGCCGATCAGTCGATGCTCGTCGTCCGGCAGGACACCATCCCCGCGGCGGATATAAACGACTGCGTCGACGCGCTCAATAACAGCAGCGCGCATTTCCTCGGCTGCGTGCTCAACGATATGCGCGGCAGCAGCGGCTACGGTTACGGTTACGGATACGGCCGCGGCTACGGCTATGGAAAGAAGTACGGATATTACGGCAATTATAAAAAAGAGGCCGGCTCTGCGGACGGCAGGATGAATGGTTAAAAACGTGGAAGCAGATAAGAATCAAAACTATAACTATATAGATATATCTGAGCTGCTCTCGCGCTTTTTCAGAGAGCTTAAAAAGCTGTGGCTTCCGGCGATAATCGTGACGGCGGCCTTCGCGGCGCTGTTCGCGGTGCGCGCGAAGATGAACTATACGCCGATGTATCAGTCGCGTGCCATGTTCACCGTCAGCTCCGGCTATTCGTCGGACGATATCCTCTCTTACAGCTACTACTACGATAACGAGGCGGCAAAGCAGCTCGCCGCAGCTTTCCCATATATGCTGGGAACCGACGTTATGAACGAGCTTGTGCGAAACGAGCTGGGCGTGAGCTATATAAACGGCAGCATAAGGGCGGAGGCCGTCGCGGATACGAACCTCTTCGTACTCACTGTCACCAGCTCTGACCCGCAGGACGCATATGATATTCTCGAGGCCGTGATAGCGAGCTATCCGCGCGTGGCGCTCTATATGGTGGACTATTCGCAGGTCATCATGAAGAGCGAACCGACGGTGCCCACCGCGCCGTACAACAGCTTTTCATGGAAAGGCTCGGCGGTCAAGGGCGGCATACTCGGCCTCGGCCTGAGCTGCCTTGCGGCGCTCGTGCTCGCCATGATGCGCAAGACGATATTCAGCGCGGCAGACCTCAAAGCATCGGCGAATGTGCCGATACTGGCGAGCGCGGGCGCGGCCTGTCGGAAGGTCAGGCGTAGCGCATCGCAATTGCGCGCGCGATCCTGCGCGACGCTCCGATACTCCTCATGGACGAGGCGACGAGCGCGCTGGACGTTGCGACCGAGCGGCAGGTGCTGCGCAGCATATTGGAGCACTGCCCGGATAAGACCTGCATCGTCACGACGCACCGCCCCAGCGTACTGAGCATGTGCAGCAGGGTGTACCGCGTGCTTGACACGAGAGTGACGGAGCTGTCGGAAGAGGAAAGCGCGCGTATGGTCATGGATTTCTAAAATTAAATATAAAAAGGAGAAAGTGCTATGAAGCTTTTCAAGAAAAAGAAGAATACGCCTGTGGTCATCATCAAGAAGGTTCGCCGCCGCTATCATAAGCTGTTCTTTGTTATCGGCGCGGCGATAGGCGGCGCTGTCGGCTTCAACCTCAGAAAGATAGTTGACAAGCTGTCCGAAAAGCTTGCGAAGAAGTAAATAAGAAAAACGCAGAAGAGCGGGGACTCGGTTCAGAGTCCCCGCTCTTCTGATGCTGTTGTCTGGGTGTTGTCTGAGTGAACGGTTGCTTGACTATATCTTACAGCGCGTTATACTCTGTGTCGCTGACAGGCTCGCACCACTCGTTGCGGCAGTCCTCGCCGGGAACCTCAACGGCGATATGGCTGAACCAGCTGTCGGCCTTCACACCGTGCCAGTGCTTGACATTCGCAGGAATGGTGACGACATCGCCGATGCTCAGACTCTGCGCGGGCTTGCCCTCCTCCTGATACCAGCCCTCGCCGTCAACACAGATGAGCAGCTGTCCGCCGCCGTTCGTGCGCGCGGTGGAGAGATGATATTTGAGGGAAGAATCGGTTATCCCCTTGCTGATGAGTGCGGTTATGGTCACGATGGAGCGCAGGCTGGAGCTTATAACAAGAACCTTTTTGGACATATTATCCTCCGTATGTATCGGTAATTTAGTATCGGTTGACAGCGGCGCTGTCCCCATGCTATAATATATTATATAATCTAAAGCTGACTTTAGGTCGAGACGTAAATGAAAAATTTTTGTTAACAGAGGAAACGCATATGTATACGATAGGTCAGGTATCGGAGATGTTCTCGCTCCCGATATCCACGCTGAGATATTATGATAAAGAGGGGCTGTTCCCGCAGATGGAACGAAGCTCCGGCATCCGCCGCTTCAGCGAGCGCGAGCTGGAGGCTCTGCGCGTTATCGAGTGCCTGAAAAGATCGGGGCTGGAGATAAAGGAGATAAAGCAGTTCATGCAGTGGTGCGCGGAGGGGAGCAGCACATACCCGCAGCGCCATGAGCTGTTCGTGCAGCAGATGGAGACGGTGAAGGCCGAGATGAGCCGGCTTGAGAAAACGCTGGACATGCTGCGCTTCAAGTGCTGGTACTATGAGCGGGCGATGGCCGACGGCAGCGAGGACGCGCTGCACGAGATGATACCGGACAAGCTCCCGCCGGAGATAAAGGCGATATACGACAACGCACATTCGGACTGATAATTGTCACCTACAGCCCCTATTCTTACAAGAATGTAAGCTTAGGGGCTGTATTTGTAAGGCAAAGCTATGGCAAGCGCTGCCCCGGCGCGGTAAAATACATGCGTAAACCAAGGAAAGGGGTCAGCGAGATGAAAAAGACTGAAAAAACAAATTGGCTTGACAAGATCGACGGCATCATCAGAAGCGACAGCGGGCTTGGAGAACTTATGCTGGGAGCAAGCATACTGTACGGCGTCTCCGACCCCTGCGGAGCCGTGTACTCCGCATGCGCCGCGATGTGCGGCAGTAAATACTGCAAGGAGAAATGACAATGCCTATTCTCGAAGTAAAAAATCTGAAGAAAATCTATACCTCCCGTTTCGGCGGCAACAGCGTTCAGGCGCTCACGAACGTCAGCTTCTCGGTCGAGAAGGGCGAATACGTCGCCATCATGGGCGAGAGCGGCAGCGGCAAGACGACGCTTCTGAATATCCTCGCTTCGCTCGATAAGCCGAGCTCCGGACAAGTCCTGCTCAACGGACGCAACATCGTCGATATAAAGGAGAAGGAGATATCCGCCTTCCGCCGTGACAATCTGGGCTTCGTGTTTCAGGATTTTAATCTGCTCGACACCTTTTCTATTCAGGACAATATCTTCCTGCCGCTGGTGCTCTCGGGCAAGAAGTACGACGAGATGAGCCGCGCGCTCGATCCTATTGCCGCAAAGCTCGGCATACGCGATATTCTGCAAAAGTACCCCTATGAGGTGTCCGGCGGACAGAAGCAGCGCACCGCCGTCGCCCGCGCCCTCATCACAAACCCGCAGCTCATCCTCGCCGATGAGCCGACCGGCGCGCTCGACTCCAAGGCGACCGACCAGCTCCTGCGCCTGTTCGAGCAGATAAATCACGACGGCCAGACCATCCTCATGGTCACGCACTCGACCAAGGCCGCCTCCCACGCAAAGCGCGTCATGTTCATCAAGGACGGCGAGGTGTTCCACCAGATATATCGCGGCGAGATGAACGAGGAGGATATGTACGCCAAGATATCCGACACGCTCAAGCTGCTGCAGAAAGGCGGCCGCGATGAATAAGCTCTTTTACCCCAAGCTTGCAGGGCAAAATATAATAAAAAACGGCAAGTTCTATTTCCCGTATCTGCTGACAGTTGTTATCAGCGCGGCGGCGTTCTATATTATGACGGCGCTGTCCTATTACAACGATCTGCCGGGGAAGCAGCGCTATGACTATCTGATGATGTTCATGACGCTTGGCAGCTTTGTACTGGCGCTTTTTATCGTGATATTCCTGAGCTATACCAACAGCTTCCTGATGAAGCGCCGCAGTAAGGAGCTGGGTCTGTATAACATCCTCGGCATGGGCAAGGGCAGCATCGGCCTTGTGCTGTGCTGGGAGTCGCTGTACACATGGCTGTGCGGCATCGTCATCGGCATCCCGCTCGGTATGCTGTTCCAGAAGCTTGTGATGATGGTCGTCGGGCGCATGATGCGCTTCAATACGGTGTTCGAGTTCTATGTCTCCGTCAAGGGCATCGCAGCGACCGCGATACTGTTCGCCGCCGTCATCGCCCTGACGCTGCTGAATAATCTCCGTCGCCTGCACCTTCAGCGCCCGGTCGAGCTGCTGCACGGCCAGAACGCGGGGGAGCGCGAGCCGAAGACGAAATGGCTGCTCACGCTGCTGGGCATCGGCACCCTCGGCGCGGGCTATTACATCGCCGTGACAACGAAGGATGCGTTTGACGCACTCAGCGTGTATTTTCTCGCCGTAATTCTTGTCATTATCGGTACCTACTGCCTGTTTTCGGCGGTGAGCATCGCGGTTCTCAAGGCGCTGAGAAGAAATAAGAGATTTTATTATAAGACCGGCAACTTCATCGGCATCTCCGGTATGCTGCACCGCATGAACCGCAACGCCTTCGGCCTTGCAAATATCTGCATCCTCTCAACCATGGTGCTTGTCATGGTATCGGCTACGTTATCACTCTATATCGGCACGGCGGACAGCGTAAATAGCCACTATCCCTCTGACCTTGCCGGAGTGTTTTATTATAACTATGACGATAATTTTGACGCCGAGGGCATAGAAGCCGGACTCACCGCCGCCGTGCGCGAGCAGGGGCTTGAGCCGACAAGGGTCTGGAGCTACAGCTATATGTCGCTTTATATGGTCGGAAACAACAACGAGCTTGCAAACATCGGAGACGGAAGCTCCGGCAGTACGGTGCTTACCGTCATGCTCACGGCGGCTGACTATGAGAGCATATGCGGCAAAAGACTGACGCTTGCACCGGATGAGGTGATGTACGTCGGCGGCGACTCACGCTATGATACGCTGAATTTCGCATTTATCGACAAAAACGGCAGCGTGGAGCGATGCAGCTTCAAGACCGTGGAGCCCGACACCGAGTTTGAGATAGGCGAGTTCATGGTCACGGTGACAAAAGCAAGATATATCATATTCTCCGACATGGAGGCGCTGCGCGGTGTCTGGCAGGAAATCGAGAACACAAAGGACGAACTGAGCAGCGTTGCGCAAATGACGAGGCATGTTTGCCTTGACGTTTCGGGCAGCAACGAGCAGAAGCGCGAATGTGCCGTGGCGATATCCGATTGGGAGAATGTCCGGCCGCACGTTGCAGACAAAAAAATCGAGTGGCAGCGCTACTACGTTGATGAACAGTCCAAAAACAGAGAGGAACTTTATTCGATGAACGGAGGCTTTTTGTTCCTCGGCGGCTTCCTCGGGATAATATTTATGATGGCGATGGTGCTGATAATCTACTATAAGCAGATATCAGAGGGCTATGAGGATCGTGAGCGCTACCGGATTATGCAGCAGGTGGGTCTGCAAAAGGAGGAGGTACGCAGCAGCATAAATAAGCAGGTGCTCATCGTGTTCTTTGCGCCGCTGGTAGTCGCGGCGGTGCATGTGGCGTTCGACTTCAGCCTCGTGAAGCTGATGCTTCAGCTCTTCGGCCTGATGAACGTGCAGCTTGCGATGTGGTGCACGGTCGGCAGCTTTCTGGGCTTTGCGCTGATATACGCGCTCGTGTATATGCGCACGGCGAAGGTGTATTATAAGATAGTAAGTGAATAAGCTGCTGCCCCCGACCCGACGGCTTTGACGGGTCGGGGGTTCTCTACGCCGCGGGAGGGGAGAATATACCTGAAATCAGAAAATTTTCTACACAAAAATCCTTGACTAATTTTGTGGAATATGCTACAATTCCAATTTGTATGGCGGTGGTACGCCCTTATTGCGCCCATTTGCCAAATTTGATAAAAAAGCCTGATTTTATCAAGCTTTTTTATAAATTTTATCATCTTTATCATCCGAAGAAAGGAGGAACACAATGCCTACTTTTAACCAGCTCGTTAGAAAGGGCAGAGAGAAAGTCACCTACAAGTCCACCTCTCCTGCAATGCAGAAGGGTCTGAACACCCTGAAGAACAAGGAGACCGACCTGAGCGCTCCGCAGAAGAGAGGCGTCTGCACCGCAGTCCGTACCTCTACTCCTAAGAAGCCGAACTCCGCACTGCGTAAGATCGCCCGTGTGCGCCTGACCAATGGCTATGAAGTTACCGCGTACATCCCCGGTATCGGCCATAACCTGCAGGAGCACTCCGTCGTCATGATCCGCGGCGGCCGTGTCAAGGACCTCCCTGGTGTGCGTTACCACATCATCCGCGGTACCCTCGATGCTCAGGGCGTCAACGGACGTATGCAGGCTCGCTCCAAGTACGGCGCCAAGAAGCCCAAAGCTGCTAAGAAAAAGTAATTTCAAACGCAGCGGCAATTTTCTGCCCTGCCGTTTATCTATATAAATGTGGATAAACCTCAGGGCGCAAACGGATACTTGTAAGTATTCGAGTACCTGTGATTCCATTTTTTAATGAAGGAGGGAAGCAACGTGCCCAGAAGAGGTAATGTTCCCAAAAGAGAAATTTTGCCTGATCCTATGTATAACAGCGTTCTGGTGACCAAGCTCATCAACGGCGTTATGCTCGACGGCAAGAAAGGTGTTGCTCAGAAGGTCGTTTACGATGCTTTTGACATCATCAAGGAAAAGACCGGCAAGGAGCCGCTTGACGCTTTCACCGAGGCGATGAACAACATCATGCCCCAGCTCGAAGTCAAGGCTCGCCGTGTCGGCGGCGCCACCTATCAGGTGCCTATCGAAGTCCGTCCCGCCCGTCGCCAGACTCTGGCTCTGCGCTGGCTCGTGGATTACTCCCGCAAGCGCAGCGAAAAGACCATGAAAGAGCGCCTCGCAGGCGAGATCATGGACGCATGCAACAACCTCGGCGCATCCGTCAAGAAGCGCGAGGATATGCACAAGAACGCAGAAGCCAACAAGGCTTTCGCGCATTTCAGATGGTAATCCCTTCAGGAGTTTCAAATGCCCAGACAATATTCACTTGAGAAAACGAGAAATATCGGTATCATGGCTCATATTGACGCCGGCAAGACCACGACTACGGAACGTATTCTGTTCTACACCGGTGTCAACTACAAGCTCGGTGAGACCCATGAGGGTACCGCCACCATGGACTGGATGGAGCAGGAGCAGGAGCGTGGCATAACCATCACCTCTGCTGCAACCACCTGCTTCTGGAACGGCACCCGCATCAACATCATCGACACCCCGGGTCACGTCGACTTTACCGCAGAGGTCGAGCGTTCCCTGCGAGTGCTGGACGGATGCGTGACGGTTCTTTGTGCAAAGGGCGGTGTTGAGCCTCAGTCCGAGACTGTTTGGAGACAGGCTGACCATTATCACGTCCCCCGCATGATTTACGTCAATAAGATGGACATCATGGGCGCGGACTTCTATCATGTGCTCGATATGGTGCATGAGAGACTGAAGTGCAACGCCGTTCCCATCCAGCTCCCCATCGGCAGCGAGGACAGCTTCGAGGGCATCGTCGATCTCGTGGATATGAACGCTGACGTGTATCTCGATGATCTTGGCAAGCAGATGGTCACAGAGGAGATCCCTGAGAACATGAGAGAGCTTGCCGAGGAGTATCGTGATAAGCTCCTTGCGGCAGTATCCGACTTCGACGACGAGATCATGGAAATGTATCTCGAAGGCGAGGACGTCCCCGCGGATAAGATCCGCGCTGCGATAAGAAAAGCCACCGTCGCGGTGAAGATGGTTCCCGTGACCTGCGGCACTTCTTATAAAAACAAGGGCGTACAGAAGCTGCTGGATGCAATCGTTGACTACATGCCTTCGCCGCTGGATGTTCCGGCTATCGAGGGTGTCAACCCCAAGACCGACGAGGAAGAAACGAGAGAGGCTGATGATAACGCGCCGTTCTCCGCTCTTGCCTTCAAGATCATGTCCGACCCCTATGTGGGAAGATTGAGCTTTTTCCGCGTCTACTCAGGCTCTGTGGAGACCGGTAAGACCGTCATGAATTCCACCAAGGGACAGCGTGAGCGTCTTGGCCGCATCCTGCGTATGCACGCCAACCACAGAGAGGATATCGATCAGGTTTATTCCGGCGATATCGCCGCCGCCGTCGGCCTTAAAAACACCACCACCGGCGACACGCTCTGTGACGAAAAGAATCCTATCATCCTTGAGTCCATGGAATTCCCGGATCCGGTCATCCGCGTGGCTATCGAGCCTAAGACGAAGGCCGGTCAGGAAAAAATGGCTATCGCTCTCCAGAAGCTGGCAGAGGAGGATCCCACCTTTAAGACCTATACGGACGAAGAGACGGGACAAACCATCATTGCCGGTATGGGTGAGCTTCATCTTGAGATTATCGTCGACAGACTGCTGCGCGAATTCAAGGTTGAGGCCAATGTCGGCAAGCCTCAGGTTTCCTACAAGGAGACCATTACGAAGGCCGCCACGGTCGATACCCGCTACGCGCGCCAGACGGGCGGTAAAGGCCAGTTCGCGCATGTCAAGCTTATGATTGAACCTAACGAGTCCGGCAAGGGCTACGAGTTCATCAATAAGGTGACAGGCGGCGCAATCCCGAAGGAGTTTATCCCGTGCATCGATCAGGGTATTCAGGGCGCAATGCTCTCCGGTGTTCTCGCCGGATACCAGGTCGTTGACGTTAAGTGCACCGTGCTTGACGGTTCTTACCACGAGGTCGACTCTTCGGAAATGGCGTTCAAGATCTGCGGCAGCATGGCTTTCAAGGAAGCATGCCTGAAGGCAGGTCCGACGCTGCTTGAGCCTATAATGAAGGTGGTTGTCACCGCTCCCGATGAATACATGGGAGACGTTATGGGCGATATCAACGCCAGACGCGGCCAGATAGTAGGCACAGACATTAGAAACGGCACCGCTACCATCGAGAGCAATGTTCCGCTTTCCACGATGTTCGGCTATGCTACCGACCTGCGCAGCAAGACTCAGGGCAGAGCTACCTACAGCATGGAGCCCAGCCACTTCGTTATGCTGCCCAAGAATTTGCAGGAAGCCCTCGTTAAATCACGCGCGGGTTTCGAGAACAATGTTTGATAAATCAATAATTTAGGAGGATATTCTAATGGCAAAACAGATGTACAACAGAAGCAAGCCCCATTGCAACATCGGCACCATCGGCCACATCGACCACGGCAAGACCACTCTTACCGCTGCCATCACCAAGTACCTTGCTATGCAGGGCGGCGCAGAGTACACTGACTACTCTTCCATCGACAAGGCTCCTGAAGAGCGTGAGCGTGGTATCACCATCAACACCGCACACGTTGAGTACCAGACCGAAGACCGCATCGGCCACAACTACAAGACCGGCGAAGACGGCGTTCAGATCCAGGGCCGCCACTACGCCCACGTTGACTGCCCGGGCCACGCCGACTATATCAAGAACATGATCACCGGTGCTGCTCAGATGGACGGCGCTATCCTCGTTATCGCTGCTTCCGACGGCCCCATGGCTCAGACTCGCGAGCACCTTCTGCTCGCCCGTCAGGTTAACGTTCCTTCCGTCCTCGTCTTCCTGAACAAGTGCGACCAGGTCGACGACGAAGAGCTCCTCGAGCTCGTCGAGATGGAAGTCCGCGAGCTGCTCGACTTCTACGGCTTCCCTGGAGATGACACCCCGATCATCCGTGGTTCCGCTCTGAACGCTCTCGTTTCCGAGTCCAACAATCCCAACGCTCCTGAGTTCGAGTGCATCAAGAACCTCATGGAAGCTGTTGACACCTGGATCCCCACTCCCGATCGTAAGGCCGACATGCCCTTCCTTATGCCCATCGAGGACGTCTTCACCATCTCCGGCCGTGGCACTGTTGTTACCGGTCGTGTTGAGCGTGGCCGCGTCAAGATCGGCGACAAGGTCGAGATCGTTGGTCTGAAGGACGAGTCCACCGAGACCACCGTTACCGGTACCGAGATGTTCCACAAGACCCTCGAGTACGCAGAGGCTGGCGACAACGTCGGCTGCCTGCTCCGTGGTATCGACAAGAAGGCTGTTGAGCGTGGTCAGGTTCTGGCTGCTCCCAAGTCCATTCACCCCCACACCAAGTTCAAGGGTCAGGTCTACGTTCTGTCCAAGGACGAAGGCGGCCGTCACACCCCGTTCTTCAACAACTACCGTCCTCAGTTCTACTTCCGTACCACCGACGTTACCGGCGTCATCTCCCTGCCCGAAGGCGTTGAGATGTGCATGCCCGGCGACAACGTCGACATGGACGTCGAGCTGATCACCCCGATCGCAATCGAGACCGGTCTGCGTTTCGCTATCCGTGAGGGTGGCCGTACCGTCGGTTCCGGTGTTGTCATCGGCATCAACGAGTAATTCATTTGTTTTGAACAGCCGGAGCATTTGCTCCGGCTGTTTTCTTATTTATCACGTAAGCTAAGCAGACATTTTTGGCTCCCTCTGATGGGGAAGCTGTCGGCGCAGCCGACTGAGGGAGAAAAATTACAAATCGATTTTCAACTCCGCTTATTACATAGTGTAAAAGAACACCGGCAAGCTCAATGCTTGTCGGTGTTCTTATGTACGTACATTCTGCTCGGCGTTTCCTCGCCGTCGCCGGTTGCCATGCAGTAGAACTCCCAGCCGTAGTGCTCATAAAAGCTGTCGTGGTCTGTCAGAAGATACAGCACCGGCTCGCCGAGTGCCGCCATGTCATCACATACGCGCTCCAGCAGCCGCCCTGCGATGCCTTTGCAGCGGTGCTCAGGCTCGACATATACGGCACAGACATTCGGCCGCAGGTCAGGTCGGTCGTGAAAATCGTTCTCTATAACGCCCAGCCCGCCGATTATCTCGCCGTTGCCGCCGAGCATCACATACCAGCGTGGGACAGCGCTCGCCGTGAGGCTGTCATTCATGCTCTCAAGATATGCCGCCAGCGGCACACCCCATTTCTTGTGGAACCACTGCGCCGCCGTCTCAATAAGCTCCGGACGGTCACACAGGCATATAAGTTCATTTTCCATCGTTAGCCCTCATAAGACGCTTGCGTACGAAACCGAAGTAGTATATCACGAACGCAACGGCGGTCAGTCCCCAGGTCAGCGGATAGCTGAGCGCGACGGTGCTGATGCTGTGCCAGCGCGGGACGGCGGTGTATATCCAGATGACGCGCGTCAGGCAGATGCCCGCGGCGGTGATGATCGTGGGTATCAGCGTGTCGCCAAGCCCGCGCAGGCCGCCGCCGAATATCTCGATCGGGGCGTACGTCCAGTACCACGGTGCCATGAATCCGAGTATCTGCACCGCGATGACCATGACCGTCTCGTCCTCAACGAACAGGCCGAAGAAGAAGCGGCAGGTCATCATGAACAGCACGGAGAGGAGCGAAGTCGTGATCATGCCGAGCGCCATGCAGTCGCGCAGGCTGGCGCGTGCTCGGTCATACAGCCCCGCACCATAGTTCTGGCCGACAAAGGTCATCAGCGAGATGCTGTACGCGTTCAGAACCATCCAGTTGAACGCGTCGATCTTGTTTACGGCGACCCACGCGGCGACGGTGTCCGTGCCAAACTTGTTGATGGACGCTGTGATTATCATGTTGGAGACGGCGTAGAGCACGGACTGAAGCCCTGCGGGAAGGCCGATGTGCACCGCGCGGCGCATCATGCGTCCCTCGATGCGTATGTTTTTCAGCTCGAGCCGGTAGCTCTGCTTGCTGCGTATCAGGCTGCGGCAGACGAGCACGGCGCTGATTAGCTGGGCAAGGCTCGTCGCAATGGCGACGCCCTCAACAGCCAGATCAAATACGACGACGGCGACGATATCCATCGCAACATTGAGCACGCAGCAGATGATGAGGAAATACAGCGGGCGCTTCGAATCGCCGACCGCGCGCAGTATGGCCGAACCCATGTTGTAGATCATAGCAGGGATCATCGCCATATAGACGATGCGCATATAGCTCACGGAGTCGGCCATAGTCTCCTCCGGAGTATCCATAATGCGCAGGAGCCACGGCGCGGTCACAATGCCCACAACGGTCATTATAACGCCGCAGACGGCCGCAAAAACTATGGCGGTCTGTACACCCTTGCTGACGTCCTCGTCGTCGTTTGCGCCGTAATACTGCGCTATGATGACCGTAGCGCCGGAACACAGGCCGGTGAAGAAACCGATGATGAGGTTCAGTATCTGTGAGGCGGAGCCGCCGACGGCGGCGAGCGCATTTTTGCCGACAAAGCGGCCGACTATTACCGCGTCGGCCATGTTATACAGCTGCTGGAACAGCATACCGAGCAGAACGGGGAAGAAGAAGTTCATCAGCTGCTTGAGGATGCTGCCCTCGGTTATTGCATTGCGTTGAATCCTATGCTCGTCCATATCAAAAAACGGCGCAGCGCGCCGATCCTCCGTTTTCAATATCCGTGGGTCATCTATGCTAACACAGAGAAAGGAAAAACACAAGCGGCTAAAAATGCTGATTTTTCAAGGCTTTTTGACACTTTTTATGTGTATTTTTGAGCAGCTTGATATAAGATTATGTAAATAATATTACGTATACAACATTATGTGAACTAATTTGAAAATCAAACACAGCACGCATCGGACAGCGCCGCATTTCGATACGGCGCGCTTATGCGCTTATATAATTGTATAAATTGAAATCCCCTCTGCAGTTTATCGCTGCGGAGGGGATTCGTTTAGTTTAGTGCTTTGCTATTTTGAGCTTATTCCTGCTCCTCGCGCTTTCTGCGGTAGAGGTACACAGTGCCCGCTGCGCCTGCGCCGCTCATGCTCATGAGGGCAAGCAGGAGGAGAAGGTCGCTGCTGTCGCCGGTCTTGGGCTTTTCAGCCTGATCCTTGACGTACAGGAAGCCGCGCTCAACGGTGATCTCGTAGTTGTCGGCCTTGGTGTTGTCGTTGAGTTTGTAAGTGAAGTCGTTGTAGCTCCAGCCGATGTCCTTGCGCTTGCCAGTCACATCGTAGGTCGCGCCTTCGCCTTCAACAAAGCCGTCTCCGCCGACCTCGACCTTGTTGCAGGTGAGGTACTTGCCGTCGTAGATCTTGCAGGCGGTGCCGGAGGTGAGAGTTACCTTGCGCTTGGTAACGGTCAGGGTGCCGTCAACGGAGTCGTCAAAGATGTAGTTTGCGGTGACGTCCTCATCGCCGCGCATGACGCGGTAGGACTTGATGACGTTCACGCTGCTGCCGGCGTCGGTCTGGCTGCCTTCGATGACTGCCTCAAGCACGTCGCCCTCGGCGAGAACGAAGTCGGTGTAGGTGAAGCCATCGTCGGTGAGCGGAGTGCCGTCATAGGTCTTCTCCGCGCTGTTCGCGGTGATGACGATGTGCTGCTCGGGGCTGGTGACGGTGAGCTTGCCTTCCTCGGTCTCGATGATGTAGTTCTCGGCAAGAGTGCCCTCGTTCAGCTCGTAGGTGAAGCTGTTGTCGCTGCTGCCGACGTCGAGCTGGCTGCCGGTGACGTCATAGGTGACGCCTTCGCCCTCGATGAAGCCGTCGCCGGTGACGGTGATCTCGTCATTGGTGAGCGGAGTGCCGTCGTAGACCTTCTCGTCGTCCGCGGAGGTCATAACGACCTTGCGCGCGGTAACGGTGAGCTTGCCGTCAACGGATTCTGCGAAGCGGTAGTTTGCGGTGACGTCGGTCTCGCCGCGCATGACGCGGTAGGACTTGACGACGTTTGCGCTGCTGCCTGCGTTGAGCTGGCTGCCCTCGACGACTGCGGTAAGCACATCGCCGTCAACAAGTATGCCGGAGGTGAAAGTGTAGCCGCCGTTGATGAGTGCGGAGCCGTCATACATCTTCTCGCCGCTGTTTGCGGTGATAGTGATCTCGGTGAGGATCGGCTTGACGGTGAGTTCACCTTCCTTGGTCTCGATGATGTAGTTTGCGGCAAGAGTGCCTTCGTTCAGTTCATAGGTGAAGCTGTTGTTGCTGCTGCCCTCGTCAAGCTGGCTGCCGGTGACGTTGTAGGTCGCACCCTCGCCTGCGACGAAGCCGCTGCCGCCGACGGTGACGGTGGGATTGGTTAGCGGAGTGCCGTCATATTCCTTTTCACCACCGCCGGAGGTGAGCGTTACGGGACGCGGGGTGACGGTGAGCGTGCCCTTCTGGCTTGCACCGAAGGTGTAGTTGTTGGTGACGTCAACGCCGTCGCGCGTGACCTTGTAGGACTTGACGACGTTGTCGCTGCTGCCCTTATCTGTCTGGCTGCCGACGACTTCGACCTCAAGCTTGTCGCCATCGGCGAGCTTACCGGTGTAGGTGTAGTTGCCGTTGGTGAGGGGCTGACCGTCATAGACCTTGGAGTCGCTGGCTGCGGTGATGACGATCTGGGTGGAAACTGCGGTGACGGTCAGGTCGCCGTATTCCTTGGCGATCTCGTAGTTCTTTGCCTTGGTGTTGTCATTCAGCTCGTAGTCGAAGGTGTTCTTGCTGCTGCCGACATCGAGCTGGCTGCCGGTGAAGGTGTAGGACGCGCCCTCGCCGTCAACGAAGCCGTCGCCGGTGACTTTGATTTCGCTGCTGGTGAGCGGGGTGCCGTCATATTCCTTGTTGTCGGAGCCGGAAGTGATGGTCAGGGGGCGCGGGGAGATCACGAGCGTACCGTCATTGATCACGAAGCGAACGTTCTTGAAGTTCCCGTTGATGTTCTTGAAGGCTTCTGGAGCGAGGTTCATGTCGTAGGTACCGGCGTCAGTGCCCTTGATGGTGGCGTCGCCGCTGAAGGTAAAGTAGCTCTCCTTGTAGAGCGGGTCGCTGATGCTGGTCACTACGTAGCCGGTGACGGTCTTCTCGGTGCCGTCATACTTTGCGCTGCCGCTGTTCTCGGTGATGGTGACGACCACTTCAGCGGTAACGGGGGTTATCTCCAGCTTGCCGGGGGTAAGGGTGATGTCGTAGTTGTTGGCATCAAACTTATCGGTAGTGGTGTACACGATGGTGTTGTCAACACTGCCGACCTCGGTGATGGTTCCGGTGGTCTTGACCTCGGAGACTTCGCCGGCAACGAAGCTGCCGGTGGTGAACTTGTAGTTGGGATTGGTGAGCGGCTGGCCGTTGTAGACCCTGCGGCCGCCCTCGGACTCGATGACGACTACGCGCGGGGTGACGGTCAGGGTGCCGTCAACGGAGTCGGCGAATTTGTAGTTGCCGGTGACATCATCGCTGCCGCGCACGACCTTGTAGGACTTGACAACGTTTGCGCTGCTGCCCTTTTTGGTCTGGCTGCCCTCAACGACTGCCTGAAGCACGTCGCCATCAACGAGGACGCCCTCGGTGAAGGTGCAGCCATTGTCGGTGAGCGCCTCACCGTTGTACTCTCTGGTCTTGCTGTTAGCGGTGATGGTGATGAATGCGGCCTTCGCGGTTATCGTGAGGCTGCCGTCGTTTGCCTCGGTGACGATGTACTTCCCGGTCGCGTCAACGGTGCCGACGGTGCCGTCCGCAAATTTTGCGGGATAGACGCCGGCGTCAGTGCCCTTCGCGCCGACGGTGATGGCGGAGAAGTCAGCATCTTCCGGTGTCCCGGTGAAGCCGCTGACGGACTGCTCAATGCCGTTGTATTCGTGTGTAGCGCTGTTTGCGGTCAGCTCAACGTTTTTATAATAATAGAAGGTGATTACGTTGCTGCTGCTGTCGGGAACGAGAGTGATGCTCTGGGAGTCGGTGCTGACGGCGGTGTATCCGCCGACCGTGATCGGGGTCTCGGTGATGGTCTGGCCTACGGTCTGGTCTGCAACAACCTTATCGTCGGCAACCTTATCCTCGGTACCGTTCCAGAGATATCTGACAGTGTAGTCCACGTTGATGGCTTCCCAGACGGCGTAGAGGTCGTTGGAGCCGTCGTTGTCCAGACGGGCTTCGGAGCCTGCGGGGTAGTTAGCCGTATCTGCGTCAGCCTTGTCTGCCCAGCCCTTGAACTCGTAGCCGGGACGCGTGGTCATGCCGGTTGCGTCGTAAGCCATGACGGTGACCTTGTCGTTGTTGGGAACGGCGTCGATGGTCTTGGTCTGGTCAGTGTCAAAGTTCGAGTGGTAGGTGAGCGTGACCTTGACGCTGGGGTCAACGTAATTTGCGGTGAGGGTCTTGTTGCCGGTCATGGTGACGTAGCTGCCGGGATAGTAGACCTTGCCGGTCTCGTCAGTCCAGCAGGCGAACACCTTGTCGCCGCTCTTGAGCCCGCTGCCGTCCTTGACCTGTGCAAGCGCCTCATATTCGTAGCGGTTTTCGTCGGTTATCGCGGCGGTGGTTCCGGTGACGTAGGTCAGCGTGTAGACCTCGCCCTCAAGGACAGCCTTGACGGTGGTGTTGCGGTCGATGGCGCTGTTGACGTCAACGGCGGTGCCGTCCTCGTATACCCACTTGAGAACGGTCTTGCCCGCATCGGCGATCTTGGTCTCGGCATCCTTGAACACGTCTACGCCGGAGATGACCGTGCCGATGGCGACCTTGTCATTGGACGCGGTATAGTCGAGCGTGGGAACCTGCACCGTCAGCGTGACGGGCTGCTCGACCCAGTATGCGAAGAGGGTGAGGTTGTCCGCGGGCATCGTCTTGCCGGTGAAGTCGAAGCGCTGCGTAGTGCTGGTTATCTGAGAAGGCTCGACCTCGTACCAGCCCATGAACACTGCGTTCTCGCTGAAGCCTTCAGGACGTGCAGGAACATAGTTGTTGTAGCTGTCCAGCTTAGCTTCATATTCTACGGTGTTGTCAGAAACGGCACCGTAGTTGTTGAAGGTGAGCGTGTAGGACTTGCGCATGTAGTAAAGGTAAAGCGTGTTGTTGCTGAAGTCTTTCTGGTTACGGTAAAAACCGGCAACGCTGGCGCTGTACCGATTAAAGCCGTCTATGTTATGATACTCTTCATCGTAAGTAGCATAATTGAAGTATGTTTGTACTTCCTTGTACAGACTGAAGTTGGCAGTGCTGGTAGGCCAACGGCTGCTGTTTACAGTCGTTCCAACATTCTGCACATAGTAATATATGGTCTTGAGTTTGTTGCTGCTCTTATCATAGAGATCAAAGGTTGCATCGAAGCCGGGCATACGGTCGAGCGTCTGGAGTGCATAGTTATATTTACTGCTATCGGTGCACTCCCATGCACGTCCGTTATAAGTCGTGTTGAACGGAGGCTTGCCAAACTCGGCAAAAATCGAAGCGTTATATTTTGCGGTTATTGTAGCTACGGTGTGGTAGCTGCCGCTAAAAAATCCCCCTGTGTACTCGCGGAAAGTCAATTTGTAGCTGTTACGGGAGAAATAGACATTCAGAACGCTGGAGCCGTCGGCGCGGATGGTTGCCGAGTCGGACCGGCTGAACTTGAAGTGCTGTCTGTCAGACACACTCTTTGGCAGTGCACCGGTAATTTTATCGAGCGTTACCGTGCTGCCGACCTTGCCGGTCAGAGTAGCGGTGGCCAGAGTGGAGTACTTGGTGTCGTCCGCATTCTCGCCCCAGTAAACGACAGTGTAAGTTACATTGTCGCCTTCCCAGACGGCGTAGAGGGTGGTGTCAGCAGTGGGCGCAATGGAGTTAACAACATTGGCGCCGTCCTCGATGGTGCTCCAGCCCTTGAAATTGTAGCCGGTGCGGGTGGGAGCGGTGACGCCCCTGAGGTCAAGGGTATCGCCCTTGGTGACGGAGCAGGAGGCTACCATGCTGCCGCCGGTGTTGTTGAAGGTGACCCAGTAGCAGTCCTCGGTGACGGGATAGACATAGGTGTCGGCACTGACAACGGTATCGGCGGTGAATACCGCATCGTTTGCCGTCCAGCCGGTGACTACCTTGCCATTCGGCTCATAGTCCGTAGGCAGAGCGACCTTGAAGTCGTTGACCTCGTTTGCGATCGCGGTGGAGTGCACCTGCCCGTCAACGGTCATAAAGTACACGTAGAACACGGCCTCGAACTTGGCCATGACCTTGACTTCGCTGCGGCCACTGTAATTGGTGTACGCGTTGCTGAAGTCGAACTCCTGTGCCTCAAGCTGGCCGGTGGCATCAACGGCATACCAGCCGAGGAACTTGCGGCCACCCTCGATGGCGGGCGTCGCCGGAGCGGTGAGCTGGCCGTCGCCGTTGACGACCTGTGTGTCGAGAAGCGTCTCCCCGTTATAGAACTTGAAAGTTATATGCGTATCGGGCGTCTCGACAGGATTGACGGACGTGACGGATGCTCCGCCGGCGGCCAATCCGAACTGGGCTTCCGTGCCTTCTGCGAAGGCGCCGACAGGCAGCAGCGTCATCATCATGCACAGGCACAGAAACAGTGCAAAGAGTCTTTTTTTCATTTCTGCGAATAAACCTCCCCAAATAAAATACCATATGAATAAGTATGCTTTGCCGCCGCAGGCAGCCGATGGGGGACTGAGACGCACCCCGCCGGGGCATGGACAACCATGCGCCGCTTCAACGCCCGGAGTCTGAGACGCCCCCGGACGGCCGCACGGCACACGCTTCGCATAACTATATTACACGCTTATAATAGACGAAATTGGTCAAATTTTGAAGTGCCGTTTTTGTAGTTATTTGGCGGTTGGAAGCAGTTACAAAACGTAATCTTTCAGTTCCGTTTTACCGCCGACGTGGAGCTTGGCATATATGACCGACGCCATGTTTTTTACGCTGCCGACGCTCATGCCAAGCCGTTCGGCGGCCTCCGCATAGGTGAGATCGTCGGCGAGGAGACGGGCGAGATGGTGCTCGCGGTTGGAGAGAATGGCGGTTGCGCTTGACATGGTGAGCCGGCCGCGGAAAGCCATCCAGTTCTTCCAGCATCTTGTCCAGAGCTGTATAACGCGCCTGTACTGCTCCGGATATTCCTGCTGTGACACGGATTCTATAAGGCCGCTGTGCAAGGTAAGAAACTCGGTGAAGGGGATTACATAGTCATACGGCATGGCGAGAGACATGGTTTCCCGCAGGTGTGCCTCGCTGGCGTGCATGTCGCCGGCGGCGCAGAGGGCGGCGCTGCATATGAGACGGAGATAAAGATGAATCAGGCTGAAGCCGCTTTCCACGGGCAGAAAGCTCAGCGCGGTTTCAGCTGCGGCCTTTGCCTCCGCTTCACGCTTCGCGGTGAGAAGATATTTGCTGCGTGTGTATATCGCAAAGGGGATAAGCTCAGCCGGCAGCCCGGCGAACTGCCCGTCCCGGATCCACTCCGGTACAAAGTGCGGCATGTATAGGCCCAGCGCCGTGCATGAGTGCAGCAGCCGTGCCGCGCGGGAGCCGACGCTGTCGGGAGCCTGATCTATCAGCGCGTATACACCCTCAACGGCGGAATTAAAGGCCGGCACGTCGCCAAGACATACGCTCAGCGGCAGAACGAGGGATAGCCTGCTGAGAAGTGTGCCGCCGTCATCCACGCCGTGCAGCATGTCACGGCAGGCGTCAATCTCGCCCGTGAAATACAGAAGCTCCGCCTTATACTCCAGTATAGCCGCCGGGTCGGTTATACCAGTTGGAAGCCTGTCAGATTTGCCGGACGGCGCATGTATGAAGTATGAAATTAGGCCGGGATAGTAGCCATACGAGACCGCACCGGAACTCTTTGACCCGGCGCGGCGGGGATCCTCCGGCTTTTGCGCCGAAGCCGGAATCATCCACGAACGTTCAAATTTGAACGCGCCTTGTATGCGCCCTGCCTTGCACAGCTCCTGCACGCCGCGGACTTGTATACCCCAGTGCTCCGCAGCCTCCTTGGCCGATATGTATTCCATAGCGTCACCTGCTTTCGTAAGTGTAAATGTATTCTACTCGTTTAAACGAAAAGAATCAAGCATATGGTGCAAAAAATATGCAAAGGAAATGTATGGGTAAATAAGATAATTTGCCCAAAAAACAGGCTCGTTTATCTAACGTAATGCACTATGAAATCTAATATAGAAGAGCAGATGACCTTGACACCCGGAGCAGATAGACGCTTGCGAAAGAAATCTTATTCATAATCGTATGCATTTTTATAACTCAAATCGGACTGACAGGTAGAAAATTTTACCGCAAATTTAGTTCTGTTTAACTTGACAAAACGGATATGATGTGATATTATCTCATCAAGATATTTGAGGCAGAATAATATCTGATTATAACACAAAGGAGGAAACTATGCTCAGAGCATACATATGAGGGCAAAAGCCCCAAACGGACGCCCGCGGCAATGCCGCCGACGGCGTTATTTATTTCAAATTCGGGTTCTGTTTTACAGGACTTGACGAAAACATGAAACGGAGTGACAGAACATGACGACAAAAACGGGAGAAGGACTGGCACAATACGCGCTGGCGCAGCTCGGACGCCCCTATTGGTGGGGCACCTTCGGACAGACGGCATCGGCGGCGCTGCTCGCGCAGAAGCGGGCACAGTATCCGGAGCATTACACGGCGGACGACTTCGAATCGCAGTTCGGCAAGCGCGTTCACGACTGCGTGGGGCTCATAAAGGGCTACCTCTGGAGTGACACGGCGCAGAGCGCACCCGTGTACTGCGCCGCGCAGGACGTCGCGGTGAGCGGGCTGTACCGGAGCTGCGTCCGGCGCGGCGATATCGCGAAGATGCCGCAGATCACGGGAGCCTGCGTATTCATGGAGGGACTCGGACACGTCGGAGTGTATGTCGGCGGCGGATATGTCGTGGAGGCGTCGGGCCATGCGAACGGCGTTGTCAAGACCCGGCTGCAGGATCGCGGCTGGGCGCTGTGGGGGCTGCCGGGCTGGATAAGCTACGGCGATGCGCCCGCGGATTGGGCGCAGGGCGCGGCGGTCGCCGCCGGTACGGAGAAGAACAGCACCGCGGTGCAGCTGCCGCTGCTGCGTCAGGGCGACGTGAGCGAAGCGGTGCGTTCGATGCAGCTGCTGCTGATCGGGCGCGGGTATTCCTGCGGCTCCTGCGGCGCGGACGGGGACTTCGGAACCTGCACGAAGCTTGCGGTGTGGGCGTTCCAGCGCGCGCACGGGCTGGTCGTGGACGGCGTCGCCGGGGCAAACACATGGTCAAGGCTGATAGGAGGATGAACGGTGACGGCAGAAGAACTCGCGCTTAAGATAGAGCGCGTTGACGCGCGCAGCCGCTCGAATACGCATCGTATAGAGGAGATCGAGCGGAACCAGAGCGCGCTGACAGACCTTGCCCTCTCGGTCAAGGAGCTTGCCACGAAGCAGGGCGGCATGGAGCGGGATCTCACGGTTATGAAGTCAGACATCAAGACCCTGACCGGCAAGCCCGCAAGGCGCTGGGAGGAGCTGGTCGATAAGGTGATATGGCTGCTTGTCGGCGCGGTGCTCGCATACGCGCTGGGGCAGCTTGGATTATGATGAAGGGAGGTGAGAGCATGGATTTCGGAATTGCGGGCGTCGCCGCGATAACGGTGATCTGCTATCTTGCAGGTCAGCTCGTCAAGGCGAGCGGCCTTGATAACAAGTGGATACCCATCATCTGCGGCGTCGTGGGCGGCATCCTTGGCGTGCTGGCTATGCGATATATGCCGGACTATCCGGCGGGCGACTACATAACCGCCGTAGCGGTCGGCATCGTCAGCGGCTTCGCGGCCACGGGCATAAACGAGGCTGTCAAGCAGATCAAGCAGTGAGACAAGAAAAAAGTTCCTGAGTTTTCAAAAAACTCAGGAACTTTTATGCCATATTCATCTTAAAAGTGATTCCCAGCGGACGGCGCTCCATCCGGTGGTGTCAAAGTTATTACGCACGGCATCGCACATGAATTGGAGCTTCTGCCGTATGGCCGGGGACTCGATCAGCAGACTGGCCTCGTCCTCGTGCACCATGAAGTATTCCATGATGCGCGCCCTGTCCTCGCGCTCGTTCACGCAGGAGTAGCCGTCAACGAAATACACGTTGTCAGGGCTGCTGCTGTACAGCGTCCATTCCAGCATCGAGTCGGACTGCGTCGGATCCTCGCAGTAGGCGAAGCCCTCGGGGTTCAGCGCCGCCCATGCGTCGGGCGAAAACGCAGAGTAATCACGCGAGAGAATGTGGTTCTCGGTCGCGTGCCACAGCTCATGGCAGATGATGGTGTCAAGCCCATCCGCCATGCGGACGTCCAGCGCGATGTTCTGCCATTCGCGGCTCTCGTAGGCGCAGCCCACGACACCGTAGTCACTGTCGATCCGCTCCGTCAGGAGGAAGCGGATTCCGCCCTCGCCCATGCCGTTTTTAAACTGCGCGAAGAAGCCGTCGGGGTACAGGGAGAGTGTGCGCGACAGCGCGTCGAGCGCGGCGTTTATACCGTACAGCTCCTCGTCGGCGCTCATTGTGTCGGTCAGCGTGATGGCGCGGTCACAGAGCGCGGCGGCGGAAGCGCACTGCGAGGAGAGCAAGATGCGCACACTGTATTTAGCCTCCAGCGTGTCCGCGTACTGCCGCGCCTGCTGTAAATTTTCGGCCACAGGCGAGCCGGAGTCCTCCAGCCAGTAGTTGCCCGCCAGAGAGCTGTCGACGGCGAGGGGCGATTCCGCGCTGACCGCGCCGTCAAGCTCCGCAAATGAGAGCTGCGCGGGGTCGATGGCGTAGAGATGGAACGCGCTGTCACGGTACACCGCTCCGGCGAGCAGCGCCGCGTCCGGAAGATAGCAGGAGAAATACATCTCGCCGGTGACGCCGGAGTCCGCCAGCGGGCAGATTTCAAGTTTGTCGCCCAGCGAGTATACGCATGTGCCGCTGTCCGCAACGCCGATAAGGTATGGCGCGCCGGATACCGCGTACAGATCGGCGCTGTTTCCCCGGAAAACGTCCGCGGCGGCGTATATGAAGCCGCTGCCGGACTCGTACAGCGCGGAATAGCCCATTGCGTCGGTGTCAAATTCCAGCAGGCACAGGCCGCCGGTGAAGGCCGTCTGATATCGGGCGGAGCACAGCATGGAGAGTTGACCGGACGCAGTGTCGAGGATTGCGGTGCCGCATTCGCTGCCGTAGGGCGAGAGGAAGAACTGAACGGCCATCCTGCCGCTCTGTGCATCGAAAGCGGTGATGTCCAGTATCCGCAGATCGGGCGACAGCGGAACGCGGCTCCGCTCGCCGCTTGCGATGTCCTGGCGGCAGAGGACACTGTCGCTCAGATAGTAGTAGGCGCTAGCGTCGTAGGAGAAGAAGCCGTCCACGTTGTCGGTCATTGCGCCGCCGATGTCGGCCAGCGATGAGCTGAGGAAGCGCCATGTGTTGTCGTCGCGGTCACAGAGCGCGAGCCGGCCGTCGGAGAAGGACTGAGACTTGATGCTCCAGACGCCGTCCAGCGTGACCTCGCCGCATACTGCGTCGGAGCCAGCGTCAACGAGCTGCACGGTCGTGCGCTCCGCCTCATAGTCCGACGAGCATATGTATAGCTTCGACCCGCCCGCCGGATATATGCCGGAGAGCGCGGCGGGCTGCGTACACGTAAGCTCCCGCACCGGTTCGCGGCGGCTCGTCTCGCCCGCCGCGCAGCCGCACAGCGTCAGCGCGACGCACAGGAGCAGAATTATAGTTGTACGAATTTTTTTCATGTTTGTGTTTACCTGCCGTCCCACGGCGGAATGTCTGTTGGGTTACTGTCTGTATTCTGAAAGAATACCATATAAGTATAGATCCGCCCAGTTTCCAAAATTGTCTTTCGTCTGGCTTCTCTGTATCCCTTCCGGCTTCATTCCAAGCTTTTTCATAAGATTGACGGATTTGATTCCGTCGATCGTTTCGGCAAACACTTTATGCGCATTCATCTTATCAAAAGCATAGTCAATGACCGCTTTGCAGGATTCATAAGCAAACCCCTGTCCCCAGAAAGCTCTGTTGAAAAACCACCCGATTTCATATACGCCTTCGCCGAACTCGTTGAAGAGAATATAT
>URGI01000003.1 GCA_900547315.1 uncultured Eubacteriales bacterium
AAGAGGAGAAAGGCGGGCAGCACGATAAAAAAATAATGCTCCGCGAGGTCGGGCGGCTCGAAGCGTCGCTGAAGGCCGCGCCGACGGAGAAAAAGCTCGTCTTTCTGCATTATCCGCCGATTTTTCAGAAATATGAGTGCCCAGAGATCCTGCGCCTGCTCAAGGAGCACGAGGTCAGGCTGTGCTGCTATGGGCATATCCACGGCAAGGGCTGCGCCGCTGCCTTCAACGGCTGGCGCGGCGGGACGGAATATAAGCTCGTCTCCGCAGACTGGGTGGATTTCACGCCGGTAAAGATAATAGAATGAAAAGAAGTCCTGATTTTATCAGGACTTCTTGCTTTTGCGCGTATCGAAAAGCTTCCACACCGCGTATCCGAGCGCGGAGCCGATGAGATTCAGTATCAGATCGTCAATATCGCAGCTGCCGCGCAGCGTGACGAGCTGGAGCAGCTCTATGCAGACGATGACCGCGGCGGCGGTGAGGAGGAAGCGCCAGAATCTGCGCTGCCTGTCAAAAAGACATGGCAGGAAAAAGCCGAATGGGATGAACGCGGCTACGTTGCCGCCGAGATTCAGATGCGCATACCGCAGCATGTGCGGGTTCGGGTTGTGCTTTATCACGTATACGAAGCGGCGCATCGTATCGAGCGGGACGAGGTTCAGGTTCATTTTAAGCTGCTCGATGTAGCCGCCGCCGACGTAGCGGCTGCTGCGGGCAAACAGAAGCAGCAGCATCGCCGCGCAGTATATTATAAAAAGAATGAAAAGCGCGCGCCGCGCTTTGCCTGACTTTGGTTTCATGGGTGTCTCCTTAGTAGTCGCTGGGCTGCATTATAGCACATTGCCGCCCGCTTTTCAATAAATGCGGGTCGAAACCCGCCGGTGAACACGGCGCTCGCTCAATAATGGAAAATCGAACGGAAATTTAATAATTTGTCATTGATTTTACAGGCAACATCTGATATCATGTTAAGGCTTGTGTTATGCACATATAGAGGAGGAAATCTAAATGATTGTCAAGAACGTAGAGAAAAAAGAAGATAACACCCTTACTTTTCAGGTCGAGTCCGACGCAGCCGAGTTTGAAGCTGCCGTCAACGCCGCATATCTGAAGAATAAGCACAGCATAAATATCCCCGGTTTCCGCAAGGGCAAGGCTCCCCGCGCAGTCGTCGAAGGCATGTACGGCGCAGAGGTGTTCTATCAGGACGCTATGGACGAGCTGGCTCCCAAGGCTTTCGAGCAGGGCGTGACCGAGAACGACGTCAAGTTCGTCGGTGCCCCCTCCATCGTTGACGTCAACGTCACCGATGACAAGACCGTCGCTTACACCTTCTCCGTCACCCTCTACCCCGAGGTCACTCTCGGCCAGTACAAGGGCCTGAGCGCCGAGCGCTACCCCGCAGAGGTAGACGAGGACGAGATCGGCTACGAGCTCGAAGCTGCCCGCAAGCGCAACTCCCGCAAGGTAGACGTTGAGCGCGAGGCTCAGATGGGCGACGTCGCCAACATCGACTTCGACGGTTATCTGAACGGCGAGCGTTTCGACGGCGGCAAGGCCGAGGCATATGACCTTGAGCTTGGCTCCGGCTCCTTCGTCCCCGGCTTCGAGGAACAGATTGTCGGCATGAACATCGGCGACGAGAAGGACATCGACATCACCTTCCCCGAAAACTACGCTCCCGAACTCGCCGGCAAGGCCGTCGTGTTCAAGATCAAGCTCAACAACCTCTCCGTCAACGAGCTGCCTGAACTGGACGACGAGTTTGCAAAGGACAACGGCTTCGACACTCTCGACGAGTACAAGGCCGACGTCAAGGCAGACCTTGAGAAGCGCAAGACCGAGCAGCGCGACGGCGAGGTCCGCGCAGACCTCATGCACAAGGCCATCGAGAACATGACCGTTGCGGTTCCCGAGGTCATGGTCAAGGAGAAGGCCGAGGAGATCATCCGCAACTACGCAAGAAACTTCGGCGTGACCGATAACTCCATCCCCATGGACAAGCTCTGCGAGATGCTGGGTCTGAACGAGGAAGCCATGAAGACCTCCATCATGCCCGCAGCAGAGGCTCAGGTCAAGAACGACCTTCTGCTTGAGGCGATCGTCGCTGCAGAGGGCTTCGCTCCCACCGAGGAAGAGACCGAAGAGTATATCGCAAAGACCGCTGAGAAGCTCGGCGCAAAGGCCGAGGAGCTCAAGCAGTACTTCGGCGTTGACTTCATCGCCGAGGAGCAGAAGAAGGAGATGGCCTCCAACATCATCTTCGACACCGCCATCATCACCGAAGCCGCTCCCGAGGAGAAGGCAGAGGAGAAGGCCGAAGAGACCGAAAAAGAGGCTGAATAATTATTCCGGGTTAAGGATATGCTCTCTTGGATACTGATATTTTAAAGGAGAGTCAAATACAATGAGTTTAGTTCCATATGTAGTCGAGCAGACCAGCCGCGGCGAGCGCTCGTACGATATCTTTTCAAGACTTCTCAACGACCGCATCATCATGCTTTCCGAAGAAGTCAACGACACCACCGCGAGCCTGATCGTTGCGCAGCTTCTGTATCTTGAAGCGCAGGATCCCGATAAGGACATCCAGTTCTATATAAACAGCCCCGGCGGCAGCGTTACCTCCGGCCTCGCCATATATGACACGATGCAGTACATCAAGCCTGATGTTTCCACCATCTGCATCGGCATGGCGGCTTCGATGGGTGCGTTCCTGCTCTCGTCCGGCGCGAAGGGGAAGCGCATCGCCCTGCCCAATGCCGAGATCATGATCCACCAGCCCTCCGGCGGCAGCCAGGGTCAGTGCACCGATATCCAGATACAGGCTGAGCAGATTCTGAAGATCAAGAAGCGTCTCAACTCCATCCTCGCCGAGAACACCGGCAAGGACATCGAGACCATTGAGCGCGACTGCGAGCGCGACCACTTTATGACCGCCGAGGAAGCCCAGACCTACGGCATTATTGACAAGGTCATTTACAAGCGCTGATATTTGCAACACGGATTGGGGGGACGCAGGTTCCCCCAATCTATATATCAGCGTATCAACGCCATTATCGGCGGAACGGAGAAGAATATGGCAAAGAATGAAGACAGAAGAAGCATAAGATGCTCGTTTTGCGGCAAGCCGCAGTCGCTGGTAAACCGTCTTATCGCGGGCAACGGTAGCTATATCTGCGATGACTGCGTGCGTATGTGCATGCAGATCGTCGATGACGACCCGATGACCGACACGCCCGTGGAGGGCTTTGACGGCCTCCCGCTCGTGTTCGAAAAGCTGCCCAAGCCCATGCAGATAAAGGCGGGGCTTGATGAATATGTTATTGGCCAGAACCGCGCGAAAAAGGTTTTGAGCGTCGCCGTTTATAATCACTATAAGCGTATTCTGCACGGCGGCAAGGACGATGTGGAGCTTCAGAAGAGCAATATCCTGCTCATCGGCCCCACCGGCAGCGGCAAAACGCTCTTTGCCCAGACCATGGCCAAGATGCTGGATGTGCCGTTTGCCATCGCGGACGCTACCACGCTCACCGAGGCGGGCTACGTCGGCGAGGACGTTGAGAACGTCATCCTCAAGCTTCTGCAGGCGGCGGATTTCAACGTCGAGCGCGCACAGCGCGGCATAATTTACATCGACGAGATAGACAAGATCGCCCGCAAGAGCGAGAATACCTCAATTACGCGCGACGTCTCCGGCGAGGGCGTGCAGCAGGCGCTGCTCAAGCTCCTCGAGGGAACGATAGCGAATGTCCCGCCGCAGGGCGGACGCAAGCACCCGCATCAGGAATTCATCCATGTCGATACGACGAATATCCTCTTTATCTGCGGCGGCGCGTTTGACGGGCTTGACAAGATAATCGAGAAGCGCACCGATAAGATGTCGATGGGTTTCGGCGCGGATATCCAGAGCGGGCGCGACCGTGACGTCGGCGAGCTTCTCGGCCAGGTGCAGCAGCACGATCTGCTGAAGTTCGGCATCATACCGGAGCTTATAGGTCGTCTGCCTGTCGTAGCGTCGCTGGATTCCCTGAAGCGGGACGACCTCGTCCGCATCCTGACCGAGCCGAAAAACTCCATGGCAAAGCAGTACAAGGCGCTGATGGACTACGACGGCGTCGAGCTGGAGTTTGCCCCCGGCGCGCTTGAGGCCGTGGCGGATAAGGCCATAGAGATGAAGATAGGCGCGCGCGGCCTGCGCAGCGTCATGGAGGGCGTCATGACGGATGTGATGTACACCGTCCCGTCCGACAGTACGGTGAGCAAGGTCGTTATAACCGCGGACTGCGTGAAAAACGGCACCGCGCCAGAGATAATTCACGCTGCCCACTGATTTTTACCCACTCCGGAAAGGAGAAACTATGAGCGAAACATACACCAGAACCGAAAAATTGCCGATGATAGCCCTGCGCGGGCTTACCATGTTCCCCGACGTGATCCTTACCTTTGACGTCGAGCGTGAGCCTTCGCTCCGCGCGCTGGAAATGTCCGTGATCGGGAACAGGGATATTTTTCTCGTGGCGCAGAAAAATGTCGCGGTAGACGTTCCGGAAGAAAAAGATATGTATTCCGTCGGCGTCGTCTGCCGCGTAAAGCAGCAGATCCGCCAGCCGCAGAGCAGCATCCGCCGCGTGACGGTGGAGGGGCTTTATCGTGCGCGGGCGGAGCATATGGTACTGACCGGCAGGGCGTATACCGCCGATGTGACGCCTCTGCCCGACAAGGAGGAGCGCGTCAGCGAGGATCGCATTGTTGCGCTTGTCCGCAGCTGCTTCTCGATGTATCACGACTATCTGTCCGAGAATCCCGAAGCCATGACCGAACAGCTCATAAGTGTGCTCTCGGTCAACGAGCCGGGCGGCGTCGCAAATCACATAGCGCACAATGTGAACCTGAATTATGACGAAAAACAGAGCCTGCTCGAAGAGCTGTACCCCAGCAGACGGCTCGTCCGGCTCGGCAAGATCCTGCGCCGCGAGCTGAACATTCTCCAGCTTGAGAGGGAACTGGCCGACGCAACGCAGGAGCAGATGAACCAGAACCAGCGCGAGTACTATCTACGCGAGGAGATGAAGATAATTCAGGCGGAGCTCGGCGAGGACGGGCAGACGGACGATATCGGCGAATACCGCCGGAAAATCAGCGCGCTTGCCGCGCCCGACGAGATCAAGGAGAAGCTCAATAAGGAGCTGTCGCGCCTGATGAAGCAGCCCTTCGGCTCGTCCGAGGCGGCAGTCCTGCGCGGCTATCTCGATACCTGCCTTGAGCTGCCGTGGGGCAAGAAGACCACGGAGACCATCGACCTTGAAAAAGCCAGAAAGCTCCTCGACGATGAGCACTTCGGCCTTGAGAAGGTCAAGGATCGCGTCATAGAATACCTTGCCGTCAAGAAGCTCAGCCCGAATATCAAGGGTGGCCTTATCTGCCTTGTCGGCCCTCCGGGCACCGGCAAGACCAGCATCGCCATGAGCATCGCCAAGGCGGTGAACCGCAAGCTCGTGCGCGTATCTCTCGGCGGTGTGCATGACGAGGCCGAGATACGCGGCCACCGCAAGACCTACATAGGCTCCATGCCCGGCCGCATCATAAACGGCATCATTCAGGCCAAGAGCTGCAACCCGCTCATGGTGCTTGACGAAATAGACAAGCTTGGCTCCGACTATCGGGGCGACCCGTCGGCGGCGCTGCTCGAAGCGCTCGACGGCGAGCAGAACTCCACATTTCGGGATAATTTCCTTGAGATACCCTTCGACCTGTCCGAGGTGTTCTTCATCACCACCGCGAACACGCTTGACACCATACCCGGAGCGCTGCTCGACCGTATGGAGATCATACAGCTTGCAAGCTACACCGATGAGGAGAAGCTTCAGATAGCGAAGCGCCACCTTCTGCCGAAGCAGCGCAAGAAGCACGGGCTGCGCGCAAACCAGCTCCGCGTCAGCGACGAAGCGCTGCGTGAGATCATCCGGTCGTATACGCGCGAATCCGGCGTACGTACGCTTGAACGCGAGATAGCACGGCTCTGCCGCCGCGCTGCCTGCGATATTGCCGAGGAAAAGTGCAAGGGCGTCAGCGTCAAGGCCGGTGGGCTGGAACCGCTGATGGGGCCTGCAAAGTTCAAGCCAGAGCACCTGCGCGTGCGCGACGAGGTCGGTCTCGTGCGCGGTCTTGCGTATACATCCGTCGGCGGCGAGGTGCTGGACGTTGAGGTCGCAGTGGTTGACGGCAGCGGCAGACTGGAGCTTACCGGCAACCTCGGAGACGTGATGAAGGAATCCGCCCGCGCCGCGATGACCTATATCAGGAGCCGCGCAGGTGTGCTCGGCATAGAGCATGATTTTTATAAGACCAAGGATATACATATCCACTTTCCGGAGGGCGCCGTTCCCAAGGACGGACCGTCCGCCGGCATCACCGTGACCATTGCGCTCATCTCCGCGCTGACCGGCGCGCCGGTGCGCCATGACGTTGCGATGACGGGCGAGATAACGCTGCGCGGCAGAGTGCTTCCGATAGGCGGCCTGCGCGAAAAGACGATGGCGGCCATGCGCGCAGGAGTCAAGACCGTTATCATCCCTGCCGACAACGAAGCGGATCTTGAGAACGTTGACCAGACAGTGCGCCGTGCGCTCGAGTTTGTCCCGACGGATCACGTCGATAAGGTTCTGGACGTCGCGCTCATACGCGGTGCGGAGAACAGCGCGTTCTGCCCGCCGCAGCTTGTCGGCGTCGGCGCCGGCAGCGCTGTCAGACAGTAGGTGACACATGGCGGGACTTAACGTAAACAAGGCGGAGTTCATAAAATCCGCCGCCTTCACCCAGCAGTTCATCCGCTCGTCGATACCGGCGATAGCGTTTGCGGGAAAGTCGAACGTCGGCAAGTCGTCGGTCATAAACCGGATGCTCAACCGCAAGAACTTTGCCCGCGTCGGCGCGCAGCCCGGAAAGACGATACACGTCAATTACTTTTTCATTGACGGCAAGCTGTACTTTGTCGATCTGCCCGGCTACGGCTACGCCAAAGTCTCGCAGAGCGAGAAGGAGCGCTGGGGCAAGCTGATGGAGAGCTTTTTTGCGGAGCCTGACCTTATGAATCTCGGCGTCATGATAGTCGATGCGCGCCATAAGCCGACGGCGGACGACGTGACGATGGCTGAATGGTTCAAAAGCTCCGGCTGCCCGATGGTCGTCGTCGCAAACAAGCTCGACAAGCTGAAAAAAAGCGAGATAGAGCCGAACATGGCGCTCATCCGCGAGACTCTGACGCTGCCTGACGAGGTGCCGCTCATCCCGTTCTCTGCCGAAAAGGGGCAGGGAAGAGAGCTCCTGCTGGCGGAGATAATGAAAGTTTTATAATTCGCGCTCGTGAGGACGGAAATATTTCTTAAGCCTGAAATATTTCCGTCCTCTACTTGTCATTTGCATATATTTTTGTTAAAATAAAGAGAAAACCGGAGGTGGACAAGATTAACGCACTTAAATCCATTTGGGACGGCTTTGATTTCACATACCTGCTCAATATACTTCTCAGCGTCATACCCGCGCTCGTCTGCATCACGCTCCATGAACTGAGCCACGGCTTCGTGGCCTATAAGTTGGGCGACGATACGGCAAAGAACGCCGGACGCCTGACGCTCAACCCCATAAAGCACCTTGACATCATGGGTCTTATAATGATGGTCGTGTTCCACTTCGGCTGGGCAAAGCCAGTGCCGGTGAATATGTATAAATTCAAAGACCCGAAGCGCGGCATGGCCATAACTGCGCTTGCAGGCCCTGTCAGCAATATCCTGATAACAATAGTTTTCCTGTTCATATATGGACTTTTGTATATCCCGCTCCAACTCAGCGCCGTCGGGCAGTACATCCTGCAGATGATAATGATAACGGCGTATATAAGCCTCGGCCTCGCCGTGTTCAACTTAATTCCCGTTCCGCCGCTGGACGGCTCGAAGGTGCTGTTCTCATTGATGAGCGATGAAAAGTATTATAAACTCATGCGCTATGAGCGCTACGGCACAATAATTATGATCCTCCTTGTCGCTACCGGCGTCCTCGGCAAGCCGCTGGATACTGCGGTCGAGTGGCTGTATAACGCGCTCATCCCGATCGCGCAGGCCGGCTGCGATATTATCTATAATCTGTTTTATTCCTGATAAGTGGGTCGATAAATGGAAAATCCAAGCTTTTATCTTGAGGGCGTCGTACGCGAAAAAAACGAGCTTCAGTACTTCGAGGGGCCACTGAGCCTTATTCTGATGCTGCTGTCAAAAAATAAGATCGAGATACGCGACATCAAAATCTCCGAGATACTCGACCAGTATCTCGAATATCTTGACCAGATGCAGAAGCTCGACCTTGAGATCGCCAGCGAGTTCGTGCAGATGGCGTCGCACCTTTTGTATATCAAGACGAAAACGCTGCTCACGCAGGAGGAAGAGGTATCCGAGCTCGAAGTTCTCATCGCCTCTCTGGAGCAGCTCAAGAGCAGGGACACTCTGAGCGCAGTAAAGCAGGTGATCCCGCAGCTCAAGGAGGCGTCGGAGCTCGGCCTGCTGTACTTTTCCAAGCTGCCGGAGCCGCTGCCGAAGACCTCTAAGGAATACGAATACCGGCATGAGCCGGTCGACCTGCTGAAGGCGCTTTCAAACATATACTCCCGCGGCGGCCGCATGGCGGAGCCGGAGGAGCTGACGCAGGCGGTGCCGAAGCGTATAGTTTACAGCGTGCGCGACAAGAGCCGCCAGATAATCGATCTGCTGCGCAGAGGCAGCGTGTATCTGACGGAGCTGTATTCCACCTGCCGCAGCCGCAGCGAGGTCGTTGCGACTTTCATCTCCGTGCTGGAGCTTTGCAGCATGGGCAGCATCCACATTGACCGCGCGGACGAGGGCTACTCCCTGAGCTTCACGGGCGGCGACGTGGACGAGATAATCGAAAAGATAGTTGAGTGAATTTATGGATATTTCAGCGGCCATAGAGGCCATACTTTTTGCGGCGGGGGAGAGCGTGCCGGTTGCGCGCCTTTCGCTGGTGCTCGGAGCGGACGAAAAAGAGATAAGTCTCTGCGCCGCCGAGCTTGCGGAAAAATACGAGCGCGAGCAGCGCGGCGTGAGAATACTGCGGCTGGAGGATAAGCTCCAGATGTGTTCCGCGCCGGAGTACGCCGCGTTCATCACAAAGGCTCTGGAGCAGCGCAAGCCGCCGATGCTGTCCCAGCCTGCGCTGGAGACGCTTGCGGTCGTCGCCTATTTCCAGCCCGTCACGAGGGCGTATGTGGATCAGGTGCGCGGCGTTGACAGCTCATATACGGTCAGCGCGCTGACGGAGCGCGGACTTATCGAGGTCTGCGGCAGGCTCGACGTGCCGGGCAGACCCTCGCTCTTCAGAACAACGGACGTTTTCCTGCGCACAATGGGAATTACCAGGCTTGACGAGCTGCCGCCGCTGCCGGATATGAGCAGCAGCGATGGCATCGAGAAGCTTCAGCAGGCGATAGACGAGATACAGAACGCACAGAATCGGGATCAGATGACCATCAGCGAGATAACGGAGTCGGAAACCAAGGAGTGATGTAGTTGGCAGTTCTCCATATTTTAGGCGTGATACTGAAGATACTCGGCATAGCGGTGCTGTCCGTGATAGGGCTGGTCATCCTGCTCATCCTGCTTGTGTCGCTGGTGCGGGTCGGGATAGACGCCGAGTATATCGGCGGAAACCTCAAAGCCTCGGCGAAGGTCTGCGGCAAGCTTATCGAGGTTTATCCGAACAGTCCGCTGCTTGAAAAGCTGAAAAACAGGCACAAAAAAGAGAAGCCCAAGGAAGAGGCTCCGCCGCCCGCGGAGACGCAGCCGAAAGAGGAAAAACCGAAAAAGCGGCTGAATCTGAACTTCTCGCGTGACGAGCTGCTTGCACTGGCAAAAAAGGCGCTGCACGGCGTGGGGCATATCCTCACCATAAGGGTCGACCGCTTCATGCTGCACTATACCGCGGCGGGAGACGACCCGTACGATACCGCGCTTATCTACGGCTATGTCAACGGCGCACTGTCGTCGCTCGCTCCGCTATGCCGGAAGAAATTCAAGGTGCGCGACGCCGATGTCCGCACGGATGTGGACTTCACGGCGGACAGTATGAACATTGATTTTGCCATCGCGGTGACGATGCGCATCGGCCAGATATTCGAGGGGCTGTTTATTATAGCCTTCGGCGCGCTGGGTATAATTATTAAAAACAAACGCAGACTCGCGCGGGAAGAGCGTGCCGGCGGGACAGATACAAACGGCGAAGAAATAAAACAGATAGAAGAAAATAGACAGGCAGAGGAAAGGATGAACGAAAATGGATAACAACCCTATCGGCGAACTCATGCAGAACACAATGGAGAGCGTGAAGAACATTCTCAAGGTGGACACGGTCGTCGGCGACCCGATCTATACCCCCGACGGGATCACTCTGGTTCCCATCTCCAAAATCAGCGTAGGCTTCGGCGGCGGCGGAGTGGAGCTTGGCTCCAAGAAGGCAGACGGCAGCAGACCCTACGGCGGCGGCAATGCGACCGGCGTTAAGATCGAGCCGATGGGCTTCCTCGTCATCAAAGAGGGCAACATCCGCATGATAAACGTCACTCCTCCTGCCAGCAACACTGTTGACCGCATAATCGACCTCGTACCGCAGGTCATCGACCGCGTTGACAGCTTTATCGAAAAGCAGAAGGGCTGAGACATAGCATAAGCTGAAAGGCAAATGTCAATAATAAGCACTGCCCAAAATCTTTCAAGGGTGGTGCTTATTGTTGAAAAGAAGTATTTTTATAGTTGTTGCGGTGCTGTTCGCCGCGTTTTCCGCGCGGGCGTACGCAGTGTCGGACGCGCCGGACACCAGCGCCGCGAGCGCGATAGTCATGCACTCCGGCGGCGAAGTGATATATGAAAAGAACGCCGACGCGCAGTCGCTCATCGCCAGCACGACGAAGCTGATGACCGCCATCGTTGCCATCGAGAACTGCGGGCTTGACGATGAGCTGGAGGTCGGCGCGGATTCGTGCGGCATCGAAGGCTCGTCGATGTACCTGCATCTGGGGCAGTGCGTCACGGTGGAGGATCTGCTGTATGGGCTGCTGCTCGTCTCCGGCAACGACGCGGCGGATGCGCTTGCGAGATATACCGCGGGCAGCATTGAGGATTTTGCCGCGCTCATGAACGAGAAGGCGCAGAACCTCGGCATGACAAATTCATCGTTTTCAAATCCGCACGGGCTGGACGCGGAGGATCATTATTCCACCGCGCGCGACATGGCTGTGCTGATGGACTACTGCATGAGCAATGAGGACTTTGTCAGAATCATCTCCGCCTCGTCGCGGCAGGTGGGCGAGCAGTGCTATTATAACCACAACAAGCTGCTCTGGCGCTGCGAAGGCTGCATAGGCGGGAAAACCGGCTATACGCTCGCCGCGGGGCGCTGCCTTGTGAGCTGCTGCGAGCGGGACGGGACGCGGCTCATATGCGTCACGCTGTCCGACCCAGACGACTGGAACGACCATTGCAAGCTCTACGACTGGGCTTTCTCGCAGTATTCCGACCGCAGAGCGCTGAGCGACGGCTCATTGCCGGAGGTACCGGTGACGTCAGGGACTGAGAGCGCGGCCGCCGTCCGCCCCTCGGAGGAGCTTTCACTTTTCCTGCCGCGTGACGCGGAGCTTACGGTGAGATACGAGCTGCCGCGTTTCGTGTTCGCGCCGGTGAACATGGGCGAGCATGCGGGGCGCTACGAGATCGAGTACAACGGCGAGGTGATCGCGGACGGCGAGCTTGTCTACGCTGCCGATGTGCCGCGGATCAGGAAAACTTATAGCTATCTACATCTACGATTGGAGCTTGCATAATGCAGGAGAGACTTCAGAAGATAATCTCCGCCTCCGGACTTATGTCCCGCAGAGCCGCCGAAGAGTGCATAAAGGTCGGACGCGTCAGCGTCAACGGCGTGGCGGCAGCCCTCGGTATGAGCGCGGACACGGAGACGGACAATATACTGGTGGACGGCAGACCGCTGCCCACCGCAGAGGAAAAGCTGTACATAATGCTCAATAAGCCCAAGGGCTATGTCACGACGCTGCACGACGAGAAGGATCGCCGCTGCGTGACGGAGCTTCTGAGCGGGCTGCATGCGCGGGTGTACCCTGTCGGGCGGCTCGACATGTATTCGGAAGGGCTGCTGATATGCACGAACGACGGCGAGTTTGCCAACCGGCTCATGCACCCGTCGCACGAGGTGGAGAAGTGCTACCTCACCTGGGTGCAGGGCGAGGACGTCGGCGAGGCTGTCGAGTATCTGCGATACCCGATGGAGATAGACGGATACATGACGCGCGGCGCGGAGGTCGATATAATATCGCTGCTGCCGGGCGGCGCGGAGCTTGCCATAACTATACACGAGGGGCGCAACCGTCAGGTCAGAAAAATGTGCGCCGCCGTCGGGCTCAGGGTCACGAAGCTGCGCCGCGTGCGTGAGGGCAGCGTTGAACTCGGCGATCTTCCGGCTGGGAAATGGCGCAGCCTTACGGAGGAAGAAATAGCCTCGTTTGACAGATAAATAAATTTCCCGGAGAAGAACATTATGGAACACAATAAAAAAACAGCAGAGGCGGAGCTTGTCGTCATCGGCGGCGGCCCCGCGGGCATGATGTGCGCGGCAACGGCGGCGGAGCGCGGTATGCGCGTGATACTGCTGGAGCCGAACCGGCTGCTCGGCCGCAAGCTGCGCATCACTGGCAAGGGAAGATGCAATGTCACAAATAACTGCGATATCAAGACGTTTATGGAGAATATCCCCGGCGACGGGAGATTCCTGTACTCTGCGCTGAACCGCCTGTCGCCGACGCAGACTATGGAGCTTTTCGAGTCGCACGGGCTGAAGCTCAAGACCGAGCGCGGGAACCGCGTGTTTCCGGTGTCCGATAACGCCAACGACGTCGCGGGAACGATGGCGCACTGGTGCGAGCGCGCGGGCGTGCGCGTCATGCATACCCACGCCAAGGGCGTCCGGATAGAGAACGGCATAGTCACAGGCGTTCCGACCGACGAGGGAATGATAGACTGCCGCGCGGCGGCGATATGCACCGGCGGGCTTACATATGCGCTGACCGGCTCGACCGGCGACGGCTATAAATTCGCCCGCAGCGCGGGGCATACTATCGACACGCCGTGGCCGTCTCTCGTTCCGCTTGAAAGCGACGATGATTACTGCGCCGAGATGCAGGGCTTCGCGCTGAAAAACGTGACGCTCTCGGCCTATGAGAACGACGTGCTGATATACCGAGAGCTTGGCGAGATGCTGTTCACGCATTTCGGCGTCTCGGGGCCGCTGGTGCTGTCGGCAAGCTCACACATGCGGCACATGGGCAAAGCGAAATACCGGCTCGAGATCGACCTCAAGCCCGGGCTCGACGAGAAGAAGCTCGACGCGCGTATCCTGCGCGACTTTGATAAGTACGCGAACAAGGAGTTCAAAAATTCACTCACAGACCTTGCGGGCAAGTCGATGATACCTGTTCTCATCAGGCTGTCGGGCATACCTGAGGACACCAAGGTCAACTCCATAACCCGCGAGCAGCGGCATCAGCTGCTGCATCTGTTCAAGGCGTTCCCTGTGTCCATCACCGGTACGCGCCCGATCGACGAGGCCATCGTGACCGCCGGCGGCGTGAGCACGAAGGAGGTAAATCCGCGCACCATGGAGTCGAAGCTGGTTGACGGCCTGTACTTCGCGGGCGAAGTGCTGAACCTTGACGGATATACGGGCGGCTTCAATCTCCAGATCGCATGGTCTACCGGCTATATTGCCGGAAAATCTATACTTAAGGATGAATTCTGATGAACGGATTTAATTCTATCGCCATAGACGGCCCCGCCGGAGCGGGAAAGAGCAGCCTTGCGCGCAGACTTTCAAAGGAACTGGGGTACATTTACGTCGATACCGGCGCGATATACCGCAGCGTCGGCCTTGCGGCACACCGCCGCGGGCTCGATACGAAAAATGAGATCGCTGTCTCGGCGATGCTGCCGGAGATAAGCATAGAGATGCGCTATAATGACGAAGGCGAGCAGAGAATGTTCCTCGACGGGGAGGACGTGTCCGCCGAGATACGCATGCCCGAGATATCCATCTGCGCCTCAAACGTCTCGGCGATGCCTGCGGTGCGCGCATACCTGCTGGAGATGCAGCGACGCATGGCGCGGACGCATAACGTCATCATGGACGGGCGCGATATAGGCACCGTCGTCCTGCCGGATGCGGAGCTGAAGATATTCCTGACCGCCAGCGCCGCGGCACGCGCGCAGCGCCGCCTGCTTGAGCTTCAGGGTAAGAGCGTCAAGGCAGATTATGACGAAGTTCTGCGCGATATAGAATACCGCGATAAGCAGGACACCAGCCGCGCGGCCGCACCGCTCAAGGCGGCTGAGGACGCCGTGCGCGTCGATACAAGCGACATTGATTTCGAGCAGAGCGCGGCGCTCCTTCGGAGCATCGTGCGGGAGCGGCTGGGCGTATGAAGAAGCTTATTGTCGCAAAAAGTGCGGGATTCTGCTTCGGCGTGAGCAGATCCGTGAAAATGGCGGAGGAGCTGCTCCGCAGCGGCGAAAAGTGCAGCAGCCTCGGCGAGCTTATCCATAATGCAGACGTTGTAAACGAGCTTGCCTCGCGCGGCCTGCGGCTCATAGAAAGCCCCTCAGAGGCACACGCGGGCGAAAAGGTGCTGATCCGCGCGCACGGAATAGCAAGAAGCGTGCAGCAGGAGCTGGAGCGCAGCGGCGCGGAGATCGTTGACGCGACCTGCCCGAAGGTGAAGCATATCCACAATATCGTCAGCGAGGCCACGGCCGAAGGGCGCTTTGTGATTATCATCGGAATGCGCCGTCATCCGGAGGTCGAGGGCATATGCGGCTGGTGCGGAGAGCACATGGTGTTTGAAACGGCGGCGGAGCTTGAGACGTGGCTGAACCAAAATCCGGATTTTTGGGATAAACCTCTAAGTGTTGTGGTGCAAACAACTCAGACGCACGGTAATTTTACCGAATGTTGCAATATCCTAAAAAAAAGGTGTACAAATCTGAAAATATCTGATACAATATGTATTGCTACGTCTGCGCGGCAGCAGGAGGCTGAAAAGCTGGCCTCCGAATGTGACGCAATGGTGGTCATCGGCGGTAAGCACAGCGCCAACAGCCTGCATCTTGCCCAGATCTGTTCTGAGCATTGCGGCTGGGTCCAGTTCATAGAGAAGTGTGATGAGCTGGATATGGACAAGGTCACGGACGCGGATACCATCGGGCTCACAGCGGGGGCATCCACGCCGGCGTGGATAATTAAGGAGGTAAGAAACAAAATGAGCGACGAAATCAAAGTTGAAGAATCCGCAGTCGAGGCCGAAAAGTCCTTCGACGAAATGCTGGAGGAGACTCTCAAAACTATATATAATGGAGATAAGGTAACCGGACATGTTGTGGCTATTACCGGTACTGAGATCAGCGTAGACCTCGGCACCAAGTATTCCGGCTTCATTCCCACTTCCGAGTTCACTGACGACGGCGTCAAGGTCGAAGACGTTGTCAAGGTCGGCGACACCATTGAAGCAGTTGTTGTCAGAGTCAACGATGTCGAAGGCACCGTTATGCTCTCCAAGAAGCGTCTTGACGCTGCAAAGAGCTGGAACGATATCGAAGAGGCCGCCGAGTCCGGCGCAGTCCTCGAGGGCGTTGTCTCCGGCGAGAACAAGGGCGGCGTTGTTGTCAATGTCAAGGGCATCAGCGTGTTCGTCCCCGCATCCCAGACCGATCTGCCCCGCGATGCAGAGCTGAGCCAGCTCATCAAGAAGACCGTTCGCCTCAAGATCACCGAGGTCAACAAGGCCCGCAAGAGAGTAGTCGGCTCCATCCGCCGCGTTGCTCAGGCCGAGCGCCGCGAGCGCATCGAGTCCATCTGGAACGAGATCGAGGTCGGCAAGAAGTACCACGGCGTCGTCAAGTCCCTGACCAGCTACGGTGCATTCGTCGATATCGGCGGCATTGACGGTATGGTTCACGTCTCCGAGCTGAGCTGGAGCCGTATCAAGCAGCCCTCCGACGTTCTCTCCGTCGGCGACGAGGTCGATGTTTACGTCATCAGCTTCGACAAGGAGAAGCGCAAGATCTCCCTCGGCTACAAGGATCCCAACGGCAACCCCTGGACCGTGTTCACCAACACCTACGGTGTCGGCAGCGTTGCAAAGGTCACTATCGTCAAGCTCATGCCCTTCGGCGCATTCGCGGAAGTTCTGCCCGGCGTTGATGGTCTGATCCACATCTCCCAGATCGCAAACCGCCGCATCGGCAAGCCCGAGGACGTTCTGACCGTCGGCGATGTTGTTGACGCGAAGATCACCGCTATCGATGATGAGAAGCACAAGATCTCCCTGTCCATCCGCGCTCTGTCCGAGCCCGCACCCGCAGCGGTCGAGGAAGAGGAGGAAGAGGTCGAGGAGCCCGCAGGCGACGCTCTCATATACGAAGTCTCCGCTACCGGCGAAGCCACCGGCATCGCCCCTGAAGAGGAGTAATCCAACATACTCAAAAGCCTTGGCAGTTTAGCTGCCAAGGCTTTTTTATGCCGTCGAAACTTTATATGTCGCGCCCAGCTTAAATCATGCCGCCACTGCCTGCGGCAATCCGCATCCCTGATAGTATGGCGGCTAAGGAGAACGGATTTCCACGTCGCTTCGCTCCTCGGAATGACAGAAGAGTGTTATAGCAAAACAGCGAAGCCGGTTCGGCTTCGCTGTTTTGTTTAGATCTTCTCGTTTATCCAGTCGAGAATGTCTTTATACACGTCTGCGCGGTTTATCTCGTTGAGCAGCTCATGACGGCCGGCGGGGTAGAGCCGCATCTTCACGTCATGCAGACCGGCCTTGCAGAAGGCGTTGTACGCACGCGTGACGCCCTTGCCGTTCTCGCCGACAGGATCGGCGTCGCCGGACATGAAGTATACCGGCGTCTCCTTGCTCATCTTGTCGATGTTCGCCTGGTTGGTGACGAATTTTATGCCGCTCATCATATCGCGGAACAGGCTGACCGTCGGCACAAAGCCGCAGAGAGGATCGGCGATATATTTGTCAACATTCTCCGTGTCGCGGCTGAGCCAGTCAAAATCGGTGCGCGGGTTGGCATAGCCCTTGTTGTATGAGCCGAAGGCGACGCTGTTGAGCGTGTCGCCGATCTTGTGCGCCCCGTAGAGCTTGACCGCGGCGCTTGCCATCGCAAGCCCGCCAAGCACCATCGGCAGCGGCTGATGCCCCGTGCCGCTGATTATCACGGCGTCCGGCTTCTCCGGATGGCGGATGATATAGGTGCGCACAAGGAAGCTGCCCATGCTGTGCCCGAAGAAAATATATGGCAGGTCGGGGTACTTCTCGTGCATGATGTCGTGCAGCCGGTCGATATCCCAGACGACATAGTCCCAGCCGTCGCTCTCGGCGAAGAAGCCCTGCTCGCCGCCGTTGTCGATGGACTTGCCGTGGCCAAGGTGATCGTCGCCGACGACGATGAAGCCGTTATCGGCGAGAAAACGGGCAAAATCGTCATAGCGCTCGATATGCTCGGCGATGCCGTGCTCTATCTGCACGATGCCGCGCGGCTCGCCTTCCGGCAACCACTGGCGGACGTAGATGCGGTTTTTTCCGGTGCTGGAGTCGAAATAAAAATCCGAAAAATTCGCCATGGAAAAATACCTCCGTTTATGTTATCATGTAATAAATTATAAGGTCACAGCAAAAATAAGTCAACAGAAAAGAGACGACTATGGAATACGTATTGGTAGTTAAAACCGAGAAATTGTCGCAATTTATCTCCGGCCGTACCGGCCTTATCACGGAGTCGAACGCCGAGATGCTGGACATTATCCGCGCAGAGCATGAGTTCATCCCGCGTACTGATGCAGAGAATGACCCAGGCTACAAGCAGATAATCCCGTATGTGGTGCTGCGCCGCGGGGACGAGATATTCATGACGCGCCGCCTCAAAAAAGGCGGGGAAGCGCGGCTGCACGGGCTTATGTCCATCGGCGTAGGCGGGCATATAAACCCCGTGGACGACGTTGACCGCGAGAACGTCCTGCTGCGCGGACTTGAGCGTGAGCTTGACGAGGAGGTCGAGATCGAGCACCGCGGCGGGCTGCACCCCGTCGGCTTTATCAACGACGACACCAACGGCGTCGGCAGCGTACATCTCGGCCTGTGCTACACGCTGCCCGTCGAGGGCGAGGTGCGCGTCCGCGAGACGGAGAAGCTCGAGGGCGGCTGGACGACGGCGGCGGAGCTGCGCGGGAACTGGGATATGCTCGAAACATGGACGCAGATCGCACTCAACGGCATCGAGAATTAAGAATGACCAAGGCGAGGCATTGACGGTGTCTGCGCAAAGTGTTATTCTTGAAACATAATTATAATAATTATAAGGGGTACAGAGTATGAAACCTATCGTTCTTTACTTCAGCGCGACCGGCGGGACCGAGCATATCGCAAAGCTCATCGCTTCCGAGCTAAAGGCCGAGACGGCGGACATCACCGTGTTCGATTTCGACATGAGCTTTGACTCGGATATGCTGGTTTTCATCTGCTTTCCGGTTTACGGCGGCCGCATCCCTGCTCCCATGTATCGCCGCATGAAGGATGTCCGCGGCGACAATACGCCCGTCGTGCCCGTGGCGGTATACGGCAACCGCGCCGTTGAGGATGCGCTTCAGGAAATGGCAGACCTCTGCAAAAAGAACGGCTTCCGCGTTGTCGGCGGGGCGGAGATGGTCGCGCCGCATTCACTTGATCGCCGCTTCGGCGCAGGCCGTCCCGACGAGAAGGATGTTGCCCAGCTTAAGAGCTTCCTCACCTCGCTCATGTCGCGCGAGAACCTGCGCGACGTGCCGATGCCCGGCAGTCACGACTATAAGCCGTACAAGGGTCTGCCGCTCTATCCCAGCTCCGGGATACACTGCTCTGGCTGCGGCACATGTTCTGCCGAATGTCCCGCTGGGGCGATAGATCAGGGCGATCCCAGAAAGCCCGACAAGACCAAGTGCATAAGCTGTATGCGCTGCATCACCGTATGTCCCTTCGGCGCGCGCAGTGTCCCGAAGGCGGCACAGCTTGCGGTGTCGGCGGCGCTGCTGAAGATGTGCGCGGGCAGAAAGTCTCCCAGCTTCTATCTCTGAGCTGATACATATTTCCGGCTGTATGCCATGGAGGGCTGATCCATGAAGATAAGCAATGCGAGGGTTTACAGAAACGGGCGCTTTGAGCGTTCTTCCGTCGAGTTTTCCGATAAGATAAGCGCCTTTGACGTTGAGGGCGGCGTTGACGCGCACGGCGCATACCTCGTCCCCGGCTTCATCGACATCCACACGCACGGCGCAATCGGCTACGACGCGAGCGACTGCCGCGCCGACGAGATACCCGCACTCGCGGGCTACTACGCCGCGCACGGCGTGACCTCATTCTGCTTCACGACTATGACCATAGGTGAGGACGCGCTGGCGCAGGCGATGCGCAATATCCGCGGTTATGAGCGGCAGGGCGCGCAGGCAAAGTGCGCGGGCGTGCATCTTGAGGGGCCGTTCGTGTCGTATAAAAAGCGTGGCGCGCAGAAGGCGGAAAACATCCGCATGCCTGATCTTGATCTGTTTTACCGTATGAGCGAGCTGAGCGGAGGAAAGCTAAAGATAATCACCATGGCACCTGAGCTTGACGGCGCGGTGGAGTTTATCCGCGAGGCGTCGAAGGTGTGCGCCGTATCCCTCGGCCATACCACTGCGGATTACGCCACGGCAATGGCCGGATTCGAGGCGGGCGCGACGCAGGCGACGCATCTCTTCAACGCCATGCAGCCGCTGCACCACCGTGAGCCGGGGCTTATCGGCGCGGCACTCACGGCGGGAGCAGAGGTCGAGCTTATCTGCGACGGGCTGCATATCCACCCCGCAGTGATAAACGCCGTGTACCGCATGTTCGGCAAAAAGATGATAATAATCAGCGATTCTCTGCGCTGCGCCGGACTTTGTGACGGCAATTATGATCTCGCGGGACAGCCGATAGTTGTCAAAAACGGCCGCGCGACGCTGCTCGACGGTACGCTCGCCGGTTCTTCCAGCAATCTTCTTCAGGAACTGAAAAACGTTGTATCCTATGGAATCCCTCTTGAGGATGCAGTTTATGCCATGACGGAAGCTCCGGCAAAGGCGATAAACAGCTTCGGAGAGATCGGCTCACTCGAAGCCGGCAAGTGTGCCGATATGCTGCTGCTGGACGAGGAGCTGAACCTCAAGGCGACATTCATTGACGGCGAGCTTGTAAACGGCAGCCTGTAAAAATTCAATATGCTCAAGCGGACGGCAGCTTTGCCGCCCGCTTATTTATTGCGCATATATTAAAAAATGTCCGCCGCCTTGTCAATTCGTGAAATATGTTGTATAATATCTCCGTTTAGTATCTGCCCTTGTTAACCGGTACTACCGGCGTTGAATGGAGGCTTGGCCTATGGACGCTAAGATTGACCAGCTTAAAAAATGGGTCGCGGAGAGCGACAATATCGTGTTTTTCGGCGGCGCAGGAGTCAGCACCGAGAGCGGGATACCGGATTTCCGCAGCGTTGACGGCCTGTATAATCAGCAGTGGAAGTACCCGCCGGAGACGATTTTGAGCCACAGCTTCTTTGAGCGCTATCCCGAGGAGTATTACCGGTTCCATCGGGCAAAGCTCGTTATCGACGGCGTGAAGCCCAATCGTGCGCATCTGCGCCTTGCGGAGCTGGAGCGCGAGGGCAAGCTGCGCGCCGTTATAACGCAGAATATCGACGGACTACATCAGGCGGCCGGCAGCAAAAACGTGCTGGAGCTGCACGGCAGCATCCTGCGCGCCTATTGCTCGCGCTGCCGTATGCCGTATCCGGCGGATAAGATGAACCACGGCGAGGGCGTCCCGCGCTGCAAGTGCGGCGGCGTCATAAGGCCGGACATCGTGCTGTACGAGGAGCAGCTTGACGAGGACGTGCTGGCAAAATCCGTGCACTATCTGCGCAACGCCGACGTGCTCATCGTCGGCGGCACGTCGCTGAACGTGTATCCGGCGGCGGGACTCATCAACTATTACCGGGGAAATAAGCTTGTTCTTGTGAACCTGAGCGAAACCCCGTATGACAGCTGCGCGGATCTGATAATACATGAAAAAATTGGAGAGGTTTTCAGCCGGATATAAAAGGAAAGCCTCTACCGGAGGAAGTTATGGCAAAAGGTAAGCTGATAGTTTTCGAGGGCATAGACGGCAGCGGGAAATCGTGCCAGTACAGGCACATATGCCAGCGTCTTGAAAACGACGGAATTGACTATAATCATATTGTGTTTCCCCGTTACGACAAGGAGAGCAGCGCGCTGATACGCATGTATCTCGGCGGCAGCTTCGGCAGTCATCCAGAGGATGTGAATGCCTATACCGCGTCCACCTTTTACGCGGTCGACCGCTTCGCGTCTTACCGCGAGGCGTGGGGTGATATATATAACGCGGGCGGACTTATCATCTCCGACCGCTATACGACCTCAAACGCCGTCCATCAGGGCTGCAAGCTCAGTGATGAGGAGCTGCCGGCGTTTTTCGGCTGGCTCTACGACCTTGAATATGTAAAAATGGGTCTGCCGCAGCCTGATCTTGTCATATACCTTGACGTCGATATTGATACCTCGCTTGCGCGTATGAAGCGCCGTCAGGATAAGACGCACACCACGGCCGACATCCATGAGAAGGACGTTGAATATCTGCGGCGCTGCCTGCATACGGCGGACATGGCCGCGGATTACTACGGCTGGACGCGAATTCCGTTTACGAAAAACGGAGTTGAGCGCGAGGTCGAGGAAAAAAACGACGAGATATACGAGCTGATCCGGAAACATATTTAAGCTCTACTGCGTCAAAAAAGGGACTCCTTTCGGAGCCCCCGGTGATTGCAGATAACTCAGCAGCCGCAGCCGTTGTTGTTATTGCAGCCGCATCCGCAGCTGTTGTCACAGCCGCAGCCGCAGCCGCCCCAGCCGAAGAGAATGATGAGGATAATGATTATCCACAGAATGCTATTGTTGTTGCAGCCGTTGCAGAACATATATATATTCCTTTCCCCGTGCCGGAACTTTGCCTGTGCCGCAGGCACGGTGCGCGGCACAGCAGACAGATCCTGATAAAACCGCGAGCAGTTTTCTGCATCGCTCATGCCATAATATGCAGCCCAGCAGGCTGGTGCTACGACGAATTGCGCGCCATGCCGATACCCATATGAGGAGGAAAACAATGCCGGACGATATTGAAAAAATAAATGAGATATTCCGCATTCACGATGAGAATGCTAAGAAGAAAACCGGACAGACGGGTCGAACCGGCGCACAGCCGGCGGCAAAGCCGCAGGAGCACCCGCAGGAACCCGCCGCAAAGGATGCGAAGGACAGATCCAGCCGCTTTTCCGCAGTTGACAATTTCTTCATAGATAAAAACGGCGATGAGAACCACAACTACACCGGCGACGAGATGACAGAGCGGGATTACCGCCCCGTGCGCCAGAGCAGGGAATACCGCTCCGGCTGCCTCGGTGGAGTGATGTACTTCGTGTTCGTCACGGCGCTCAGCGTTGTTCTCGCATGCTTTGCATGGATGGCGGCGAGCGATGCGCTCGCCCTGAATAAGGACAGCTTCACCGCGGTCGTGACGCTGCCGAGCAACATCTTCGAGATCGCCACGGTTGACGATCTGGACGAAAACGGCAACAAAATCGGGACAAAGCGTGTGTCTCAGGCGGACGTCAGCTACGTAGCGGACGCGCTGAAGGACGCAGGACTTATCGAATATAAGTGGCTGTTTGAGGCGTTCTGCAAGATATCCCATGCCGGTTCAAAGGTCGATCCCGGCAGCTACGAGCTGCGGTCGAGCTTCGACTACCGCGCGCTTATAAAAAATATGCAGTCCGGCTCCGGCTCCACGCTGACCACCACGGTCACGATACCGGAGGGCTTCTCGATGCACCAGATATTCCTCCGTCTTGAGGAGGAGGGCGTGTGCAGCTATAACGACCTCATGGAAGCCGCCGCGACCGCAACCTTTAACTATTCCTTCCTTGAGGGCGGCGAAGAGGGCAGTGCCTACCGCCTTGAGGGCTTCCTCTTCCCAGATACCTATGAGTTCTATGTCGGCATGCAGGCGTCCAGCGCCATAAACAAGATGCTGGAGAACTTCTACTATAAGCAGACTGCCGAAATGCTCCAGCGCGCGCAGGATCTCGGAATGAGCATGCGCGACGTTGTCAACATCGCGTCGCTGATAGAGAAGGAGGCCGCGAACGATTCCGAACGCGCGCTCATCGCTTCCGTCATCTATAACCGTCTCAACGCCGGAATGCCGCTTGGTATCGACGCTTCGATACTGTACGCCTACCCCGACCATGAGGGTGCGCCGACGGCGGACATGCTGGCAGATCCCAGCCCGTACAACACCAGACTGAACACCGGCCTGCCGCCCACGCCGATCGCGAACCCCGGTATCGCGTCCGTCAACGCGGCGCTCTATCCGGAGAGCACCGGCTATTACTACTACGCTCTCGACACGGCGACCGGACAGCACCGCTTCTTCACCAATGCGGACGAGTTCAACGCCTTTGTTGCAACACAGAACTATGAATAAGAAAACGGAACTTTTAGCTCCCGCCGGGGATATGGAGCGCCTTACAATGGCGCTCCATTACGGCGCGGACGCCGTGTATCTGGCGGGGACTCAATTCGGGATGCGCGCCTCGGCGGGCAACTTCAACGAGGAGCAGCTGCGCGAAGCGGTGCAGCTTGCGCATTCGATGGGGCGGCGGGTATACGTGACCTGCAACACGCTCCCGCGCGAAGACGAGCTTGCCGCGCTCCCGAAGTATCTTGAATTTTTGCAGGACGTGGAGGCCGACGCGTTGATAATAGCGGATATCGGGGTGCTGGAGCTTGCGAAGAAGCATGCGCCCAGGGTCGCAAAGCACATCAGCACGCAGTTCGGCGTCATCAACAGCGCGGCGGCTAATGCGCTGTACGCGCTCGGCGCGGACACGGTCGTCCTCGCGCGGGAGACTCCGCTGGAGGATATCAGGAAAATTCGCCGCAATACCCCGCCGGAGCTGCGGCTGGAGGCTTTCGTTCACGGTGCGATGTGCGTGTCGTTCTCGGGGCGCTGTCTGCTGTCAAACTACCTGACCGGACGTGACGCGAACCGCGGCCAGTGCGCCCAGCCCTGCCGCTGGAAGTATCATCTGGTCGAGGAAAAGCGCCCGGGCGAGTACTTCGAGATAAGCGAAGACGGCGGGACGCACATAATGAACTCCCGCGATATGTGCATGATAGAGCATATACCGGAGCTTATCGACGCAGGGATTGACAGCTTCAAGATAGAGGGACGCATGAAATCGTCCTACTACGCCGCCGTCGTCACGAACGCCTACCGCCACGCGATAGACGCCGCCGTCGCCGGTGCGCCGCTTGACCCGCTGTGGGTCGAAGAGGTGAACAAGGTCAGCCACCGGCCGTATACGACCGGCTTCTATTTCGGCGACCCGGGGCAGTATTACCATGACGCGACCTACTTTACGGATGCAGACGTTGCCGCCGTGGTCGAAGACTGCGATGCGGACGGGAACGCCGTGCTCTGCCAGCGGAATAAATTCTACCGCGGAGACGAGCTGGAGCTGCTCACGACGGATGACGCGCCCGTGAAATTCACAGTAGAGCATATGTATAATTCCGAGGGCGAGGAGATAGACGATACACGCCACGCGATGATGGCGATACATATGCGCCTGCCGAGATACGCCGAGCGGTATTCTATAGTAAGAAAATGCCGGTAATCTCTTGACAAAACCGCCGCTTGTGGTAATATATTCGTATTCATTTTATATCAGTTGGCTTTGACGAAAAGAGCCGGAGCAGGACAGCGCAGAGAGGGACCGGATGGTGTAAGGTCTCGTGCCCGATAACGGCAGCCGTTTCCGAGCCTTTCCGGGATGACCGGAGCGTTTTCCCCGCGTTAAGGGGGCGAGAGATGCCGCACTGCGGCAAATCAGGGTGGTACCGCGAATTGACCTTCGCCCCTGTATGGGGGCGGAGGTATATTTTTTAGGAGGACAAAAATGAATTGTTTGCGCTGTGGGACAGAGATGACCGATCTCGGCTGCGAGGAGATACAGCTGGGGCATTACGGCTTTTTCTCCGGACACCTGAGCAACCTGTTCTCAGGCTCGATGGAGGTGCGGATATATTCCTGCCCGCACTGCGGGAAGATGGAATTCTTCAACGCTGACGTTGAGCATGAAGAGAGCTTTTCAGAGAGAATGAAAAAGAATTTGGAGGACTAATAAATGGAAAAGTATGGAGTTAACCAACTGAGAGAGATGTTCCTGAGCTTTTTTGAGACTAAAGGACATCTTCGTCTGCCGAGCTTTTCGCTCATTCCGCAGAACGACGCGAGCCTGCTGCTCATAAACTCCGGCATGGCACCCATGAAGCCCTATTTCAAGGGCGAGCAGGAGCCGCCGCGCCACCGCGTCTGCACTTGCCAGAAGTGCATCCGCACCGGTGACATCGAGAACATCGGCAAGACCGCGCGTCACGGCACCTATTTTGAGATGCTGGGCAACTTCTCCTTCGGCGACTACTTTAAGCACGAAGCCATCGCATGGAGCTGGGAATTCCTCACCTCGCCCGAGTGGGTCGGCATTGATCCGGACAGGCTCTATCCGTCCATCTACGTCGATGACGACGAGGCGTTCGAAATATGGAACAAAGAGATCGGCATCCCTGCCGAGCGCATTTTCCGCTTCGGCAAGGAGGATAACTTCTGGGAGCACGGTGCCGGTCCCTGCGGCCCCTGCTCCGAGATATACTATGACCGCGGCCCCGAGTACGGCTGCGGCAAGCCCGACTGCACCGTCGGCTGCGACTGTGACCGCTATATGGAGGTCTGGAACAACGTGTTTTCGCAGTTCGATAACGACGGCGAGGGTCACTACACCGAACTCAAGCAGAAGAATATCGACACCGGCATGGGCCTTGAGCGTTTGGCCGTAGTATGTCAGGGCGTCGACTCCCTGTTCGACGTCGATACCGTTATGAACATCACCCATAAGGTCAGTGAGCTGACCGGCGCGTACTACGGCAAGAGCCACAAGATGGACGTGTCCCTGCGCGTCATAACCGACCATATCCGCTCCGCGACGTTTATGATATGCGACGGCGTCCTGCCGTCGAACGAGGGACGCGGCTACGTGCTGCGCCGTCTGCTGCGCCGCGCCGCGCGTCACGGTAAGCTCCTCGGCGTTAACGAGCCGTTCCTCTACAAGGTCATCGACACCGTTATCCACGAGAACGAGTGCCAGTATCCGGAGCTGCGCGAGAAGCAGAGCTATATCACCAAGGTCGTCAAGACCGAGGAGGAGAACTTCGCAAAGACCATCGACGCCGGCATGAAGATATTCGGCGATCTGCTAGCCGAGCACAAGGCGAACGGCGAGACCGTTTTCTCCGGTGCGGATGCATTCAAGCTCTATGATACCTACGGCTTCCCCGTTGACCTCACCATAGAGATGTGCGCCGACGAGGGAATGATCGTTGACGAGGCGGAGTTCAAGAAGCTGATGGAAGAGCAGCGCGTCCGCGCCCGCAAGGCGCGCGAGGCGCTGGGCGATCTCGGCTGGGCAGGCCAGGAGTTCGGCAAGGAAGTGCCGGAGACTGAGTTTGTCGGTTATGACAGGACCGAGAGCGAGGGCACGGTCGTCGCACTCGTCGCCGAGGGCGAGATCTGCGGCGAGGTAAACGAGGGCATGGACGCCATCGTCGTGCTCGACCGCACCCCGATGTACGCCGAGATGGGCGGTCAGGTAGCCGATCAGGGCGTGATGACCGCGGACGGCGTGGTATTTAAGGTCAACAACGTCCTGAAAAACAAGGGCGGAAAATACATGCATTACGGCAAGCTTCTCAAGGGCAGCATCGTTCTCGGCGATAAGCTCACCGTCAGCATCGACACGGAGCGCCGCAAGGCCATATCCCGCGCCCACAGCGCCACGCATCTGCTCCAGAGCGCGCTGCGCCTTGTCCTCGGCGACCATGTGCATCAGGCCGGTTCTCTCGTAGAGCCTGACCATCTGCGCTTTGACTTCACCCACTTCTCCGCGCTCACCGCTGAGGAGATAGGGCAGGTCAACACCGTTATGGCCGATATGATCCTTGAGGGCGTTGATATCGAGACGCAGGTGATGCCCTTCGACGAGGCGAATAAGCTCAGCGCAATGGCGCTCTTCGGCGAGAAGTACGGCGACACCGTCAGGGTTGTGAAGATGGGCGACTTCTCGATGGAGTTCTGCGGCGGTACGCATCTTGACAATACCGCCAAGGTCGGTATGTTCGTCATTACCTCAGAGGGTTCCGTCGCCTCCGGCGTGCGCCGCATCGAGGCCATCACCGGCCGCGAGGTCATTGCAAAGTATATAGCGATGTCCGGTATGATCAATAAGGTCGCCGACAGGCTCAAGGCCAGACCGCTGGAGATCATGAACAAGGTCGAGAGCAACCTCAGCGAAATCCACGAGCTGCGCCAGAATATCGATAAGCTCAAGGATCAGCTCATGTCCGGTCAGGCGGAGAGAATGCTCTACGGCGCAAAGGACATCAAGGGTCTCAAGGTCATAACCATCACAAACGGACCTGTCAATGCAGCCGACATCCGCAAGATGGGCGACCAGCTGCGTGACCGTTATCCCAACATCGTCGCCGTGCTCGCTGCGACGGCGGAAAATAAGGCCACAATGCTTGCGGTCTGCGGCAAGAATGCCGTGGCGCGCGGCGTCAAGGCCGGAGACCTCATCAAGAGCATCACGAAGATCTGCGAGGGCACAGGCGGCGGCAAGCCCGATTCCGCAATGGGCGGCTGCAAGAACCTGCTTAAGCTGGACGACGCGATGGCGGCTGTTGACGATTTCGTCAACGAGCACGCGCAGGACTGATATAATTTGAACAAGGAGAATTGCAATGAAAGACGATAACTGCCTTTTCTGCCGCATCATTTCCGGCGAGATACCCAGCTCCAAGGTATATGAAGACGAGTATGTTTTCGCGTTCCGCGATATAAACCCGCAGGCTCCCGTGCACATCCTTGTCGTGCCGAAGGCGCACATCTGCTGCACTGCCATGATAGACGGCAGCAACTCCGAATATGTCGCAAAGTGCTTTGAGGCGATAGCGAAGATCGCCAAGGCCGAGGGGCTTGACAATGGCTACCGCGTCGTCAACAACTGCGGCGAGGACGGTGGCCAGACCGTCATGCACCTGCATTTCCACATTCTCGGCGGCCTGAAGCTGTCCGAAAAAATAGTCTGATTCCATAACGCCGCGCGGGCGATGAAATTACCCGCGCGGCATTTTTAAAGGGCGTGTGAGCGTATGCGGAGACTTGCGTTCGCGGCGGGAGGCTTCTCCGCCGCGATATTCATGGCAAACTACATACTTCCGGCTCGGCTCCTGCCGTGGCTTGCGCTGCTGTGCGCGGCCGCGGCGCTGGGGCTTGGCTTCATGCGCCGTAAATGGCTGAGAGCCTTTGTGATAACCCTTGCGGCGCTCGCTGTCGGATTCGTATGGTTCGGCGGTACGTATCTCGCGAAAGCCCTGCCCGCAAAGGCGCTTGACGGCGAGACGGCGGAGCTTGAGGGCGTCGTGCTGACCTATCCCGCGGAGTATGACGGGTACTGCCGCTATGAAATGCGGCTCCGCCTGCCGGACGGCGGCGTCACGCGCGCAGTGGTGTATGACCGCAGCGGCGCGGCGATCTATGCCGAACCGGGATGGCGGCTGCGCATCAGCGCGTATTGCCGCGCGGCGGATACGCGGTACGGCGAGGATTACGACTACTATAATTCAAACGGTATTTTTCTTGTCGCGAGCGTCAAGACGCCGCCGGAAGTCATATCCGCGCAGCGCTCCGCGTGGCTGAGCTTCGGACAGGATATCAGCCGCAGTGTGTGCGCCGAAATAGAGCGCATATTCCCGCGCGACGCCGCGGCCTTTATGAAATCGCTGCTCATCGGCAGCAGGGAAGAGCTGTATGAGGATGCGGGCGCGTACATGGCAATGGGGCGCGCGGGCATAACGCACATTGTCGCCATATCCGGTATGCATGTGGCGTTCCTGATAAGTATTCTGCAGCTCGCCCTTGGAAAATCGAGAAGAAGCTCCGTGCTGTGCATCATCGCGGTGTGGGTGTTCGTTGCGGCCACAGGGGCGAGCCAGTCCGCGGTGCGGGCGGGCGTCATGCAGTCGATGCTGCTTGTCGCGCCGATCTTCGGCCGCGAGAACGACCCGCCGACCTCATTGATGACGGCGCTTGCCATCCTGCTCGCAGCAAACCCATATTCCGCCGCGAGCGTAAGTCTCCAGCTTTCGTTCGGCGCGGTGGCGGGGCTGATGCTGTTCTCGGAAAAGCTTTCGGCGCTGCTGATGCCGGATGTGCCGCGCGGCACTCTGCGCCGCATTATCCGCTGGCCGGTAAACGTTGCGGCAAGCTCACTCTCCGTCATGGCGCTCACTGTGCCGCTGGCGGCGTGGCATTTCGGATACATCGCCATCCTGTCGCCGATTGCAAATGTCATGTGCCTTTGGGCGGTGTCCGCATGCTTCTGCGGCGGATATATTGCCTGCCTTGCGGGAATTGTCTTCGCGCCGGCCGGCGCGGCGCTTGCGTGGCTGACATCGCTGCTTGCGCGATATGTACTGTGGGTCGCGCGGCTTATCGGCGGGATACCGTTCGCGGCTTTGTACACCGACGACGTGATGAACGTGATATGGATAGTCCTTGCGTACGCGCTGTTAATTATTGCCGCCGTGTCCAAACTGCCGCGCTGGGCGAAAATATCTCTGCCCGGCGGGCTCGCGGTTCTCTCGCTTGCGCTGCTGCTGTGCGTGAACGCACAGAGCATGAGAGTCGGCGCGGGCGTGATAACGGTGCTCGACGTCGGACAGGGACAGTGTATCAGCGTTATTTCCGGTGACAAGACCGTGCTTATCGACTGCGGCGGCATATACAGCCTTGATAATGCCGGAGAGACGGCGGGGAGCTACCTGCTCTCGCGCGGCAGAAAGCGCGTGGATGTGCTGCTGCTCACGCATCTCCATGCCGACCACGTCAACGGCGTGCCGCGGCTGCTGGAGCTTGCGGACGTCGGGGAGATCATCATACCGGACGCTGTGACGGATGAGGATGGGATGCTAGACGAGATCGTCTCCGCCGCCGAAAGTCACGGCACGGCGCTGCGGCGGCTTGATTCCGACGAGCTTTTCAGCGTCGGGAACATTGAGCTGAACTTGTTCGCGCCGAGCGAAAAGGGCGACCTGAACGAGCGCTGCATGATGATGCGCGTGAGCATAGGGGCGTTTGACATGATAGTTACCGGCGACGCGCCGCAGGCGGCGGAGCGGGAGCTTATCGAAAGCCACGAGCTTCCGGATGCCGAGCTCCTGATCGCCGGACACCATGGCTCGAAGTATTCAAGCAGCGGCGAGTTGCTGTCAGCCGCCGGAGCCGAAACCGCGGTGATAAGCGTCGGCTACAATAGTTACGGCCATCCCACGAACGAAACTCTTGAACGTCTCAGGGCTTACGGGTATAATGTGTACAGGACTGATTTGAACGGGAACGTCGAGATACGTCTCCCGGCGGAGTGAACATGGCGAAGAAAAATTCAAAGGAAGAAAAACTGAACTATTCCGCGGAGCTGCGCAGGCTTAAGGATTTCGGACCCGAGCGGCTGTATCTTCTCTGGGGGCCGGAGGACTATCTGCGCGAGCAGTACCTGGGGCAGCTGAAAAAGATATGTCTGCCGGAAGGAGAGGACAGCTTCAGCTACAAGCGCATCAACGGCCCGGAGCTTGATATGCACGAGCTGCGCATGGCGGTAGACGCGATGCCGTTTATGACGGAGCGCAGCTTCGTGGAGCTGCGCAGCGTGGACATAAACGCGTGCAAGGATTCGGACAAGATGCTGGCGATACTCAAGGACATTCCGGACTACTGCACCGTCGCCATCGTGCAGGACGCGCAGTATGAGCCGGACGGGCGGCTGAAGCTGATAAAAGGCATCCGCCAGTGCGCGCTGGAGCTTAAATTTACCGCGCAGTCGCAGGGCATGCTCATTGACTGGCTCATCCGCCGCTTTTCGGCGGCGGGGAAGAGCATAGAGCTTGAAGCGGCGCAGCGGCTGATATTCATAAGCGGCGATCTTATGAGCAGGCTCATTCCGGAGATAGAGAAGGTAGCGGCCTACGCGAAGGGTGACAGGGTCACTGTCGCGGATGTGGAAGCGGTCGCAAATCACATACCGGAGGCTGTGGTTTTTGATATGACGGATTACATCGCGCAGAAGAAATACAACACCGCAATGGCCGTCCTCGCGGAGCTTATATCGGATAAAAACAACGCGCCCATTGCGATGGTGGCCATGATAGGCCAGCAGATGCGGCGGCTATATGGGGCGAAGCTCGCCTCCGCTCAGCCGGACGGCATGAAAGCGCTCATGGACGCCTGCGGCATAAAATATGAGTTCATCGCCAAAAAACTCATTGCCTCGGCGCGGGGCTTCACGCTGCCGCAGCTCGTGCGCGCGGTCGAGCTGTGCGCCGACGCGGACTACAAAATGAAGAGCAGCTCCACGGATGACACGGAACTGCTGAAGGAGCTTGTGCTGCGCATCGCCGCGGGTGAAGCCGATGCATAGCGTGCGCGAGGTCATAGTGGTCGAAGGGCGCTATGATAAAAATACGCTCAGTCAGGTGGTCGACGCGGTCATCGTGGAGACTTCGGGCTTCGGGATATTCAATAACGCCCAGAAGCAGAAGCTGCTGCGCGACATGGCGCAGGCACGCGGGCTCATCGTACTGACCGACTCCGACGGCGCGGGCTTCGTGATAAGGAATTTTATCAAGTCCTGCATAGATCCTGCGCTTGTGAAGCATGCGTACATTCCCGATATAAAGGGTAAGGAGCGGCGGAAGAGAAAAGGTTAAAAGGATGGCAAGCTCGGCGTCGAGGGTATGCGGCCGGAGCTGCTGCTTGACGCGCTCATCAAGTGCGGCGCGACGATAGACGACCTGCCGCCGCAGCGGCGCGAACAGCGCATAAGCAAGGCGGACATGTTTGCAAAAGGCTTGAGCGGCGGACAGGACAGCGCCGCACGGAGAAAGGCGCTTTTAAAGCGGCTTGAGCTGCCGGAGCATATGACGGCTCCGTGCCTGCTGGACTATCTGAACGTGATGATGACGCGCGACGAATTCATGGCGCTGGAGTTGGACGAAAAATAAGCTGCTTCAAAATGCATTTCGCATTTTGAAGCAGCCTTTTTTTATTCCGGAACATGTATTTCCTTGATGTTGAAGTCCTTGCCGGTGAGAACTGTTTTCTCAAAGCTGCCGCAGTTGGGGCAGTAGCCCTCGTTCTCGACAACATTGAATATCTCGTCGCACTCGTCGCATTCCGCCATGCCGGGGACGATCTCAAGAATGAGCTTCGTGTCCTTCAGCGGCGTCTCGGCGGCGACGGCGGGGTACAGCTCCTCGACATATTCGGGGATGACGAGCGACAGCTCGCCGACCTCGCATACGATCTCGCTTATCCGCTGGACGTTGTTGGCCTTCGCGTAATCAAGGACGGTCTTGCACATGCTCCGCACTATGCCGATCTCGTGCATTACGCCGCCTTACTTCTTGACGCTGCCGAGCTTTTTCTTCGCCAGACGGCCGATGGTGTGCGGCGCGTTCGTGACGGCGGTGAGCAGGGTGCGGTAATACGTGCTGCCGACGTTGTCCATGGTCTTTTCAAGATGGATCGCGTCGAACTTGCACTTGGTGGTGCAGACACCGCAGCCGATGCAGAGATCCTCGTCGATGACAGCGCAGCCGCAGCCGAGGCAGCGGGCGGCCTCCTTCTTTATCTGCTCTTCGGTCAGCGTGCCGCGCAGATCCTTGAAGGTCTTGAGTGCTTCGGCAGACGGAGCTTCGGGAGCCTTCTGGCGCGGAGCCGTGTCAAAGCTGCCGATGGAGACGGCGACGGTGGAGACATCGAGCGGTTTGTAGTCGCGGTTGTCGCGGCCGAGATTCTGGGTCTGGCCGGGGTGGACGTAGCGGTGGATGGAGATGGAGCCTTCCTTGCCCGCCGCGATCGCGTCGATGGCAAACTTCGGGCCGGTCACAACGTCGCCGCCGGCGAACACGTCGGGGACGCTGGTCTGATAGCTCTGCTTGTCAACGATGACGGCGCCGTTCTTCGTTGTCTCGAAATCGGCGATGCCGCTGAGGTCTATCTTCTGGCCGATGGCGGAGATAACGGCGGTTGCGGGGATGGTCTCAAACTTGCCGGTGCCGATGGGCTTGCGGCGCCCCTTCGCGTCAGGCTCGCCGAGCTCCATAAGCTCTACCTTGAGCTGCTCTGCCTTGCCCTCGCCGATGATTTCGGCGGGCGCGGCGAGGAACATGAACTTCACGCCCTCAGCTCTGGCCTCTTCGACTTCGTCCGCTGCCGCGGGCATCTCTTCCTCACTGCGGCGGTATACGACCGTGACGCTCTTCGCGCCGAGACGAGCCGCGCTGCGGGCAACGTCGATGGCGACATTGCCGCCGCCGATGACGGCGACGCTCTTGCCGACCTTGGGCTTCTTGCCGAGGTTGACCTCGCGCAGAAAATCAATGCCGGTGTAGACGCCGGGCAGCTTTTCACCCTTGCAGCCGAGAGACGTGCCCTTCGATGCGCCGATGCCAAGATAGAAAGCCTTGTAGCCCTCGGCGCGCAGCGCGTCGAGAGTTACATCCTTTCCGACCTCGACGCCGGTTCTGAACTCAACGCCCAGCTCCTTGAGAATGTCGATCTCCGCATTGACAACGGCCTTATCGAGACGGAAAGAGGGGATGCCGAGAGTCAGCATGCCGCCGAGTGCCTGCTCCTTTTCAAATACGGTCACGGGATAGCCCTTGAGCGCGAGATAGAACGCGCAGCTCATGCCAGCGGGGCCTGCGCCGATGACGGCGATCTTCTCGGTGTAGGGGCGGCCGGTCAGGCTCAGCATCTTGGGAACATAGCGGTGCTCCGCGTCGAGATCCTTCTCGGCGATGAACTTCTTGATATCGTCGATAGCGACGGAGGAGTCAACAATGTTTCTCGTACATGCGGCCTCGCAGGCCTTGTTGCAGATGCGGCCGCAGACGGCGGGGAAGGGGTTCTCTTTCTTGATGAGTTCGAGCGCTTCCTGATATCTGCCCTCGGAGGCGAGCTTTATGTAGCCCTGTACGGGGATATGCGCGGGACATGTCGCCTTGCAGGGCGCGGTGCCGCTTTCCATAACGTCGCTGCGGTTGGTGCGGTAGTCAACGTTGTAGCTGCTCTTATCCCAAGGAATGGCGCGGTCGGTGTCGTACGCGTCGGATATATGGGGGTTCGTGGTGCAGTTCTTCTGGCCAAGGCGGATGGCGTTCGTCTGGCAGTTTTCAACGCACTGGCCGCAGGCAACGCACTTCTCCTTATCGACGCGGGCAACGTAGTTGGAGCGGATGGCGTTCTTGGAGCGGAACATCTCGGCGATACGCAGAGCATAGCAGGAGCAGCCGCAGCAGTTGCAGATAGCGGAGGCCTCTTCAAAGCCGGGAGTCTGGTTAATCTCATGGACAAGACCGTTATCCTCGGCGCGGCGGAGAACCTCGTATGCCTCCTCCTTGGTGATGAGACGATGTGCGCCGGTCTTGCTGTAGTTTATGGCGTTATCGTTGAGGTACATGCACATATCCTCTTCGAGGTGACCGCAGCCCTCTCCCATCAGACGGCGGGAGCGGCGGCAGGAGCAGGGACCGACGGAGATGGCGGTCGCGTTCTCGATGAGGGTGGCGATCTCGTCATAGGACGCGGTCTTGGTGTTGTTCTCGATGGCGCTCATGACGGGCATGACACGCATCATGAACATACCGAGCTTGCCGGAGTTGAATGCAGGGGCGACCATCTCGGGACGGCGGCGGGCGTACTCCTCAAAGCAGTAGCCGATGTCAGGGTAACGCTCGCACTGCTCTTTGTTGGTGAGTATGCCCTCGATGATGCCGGGAACCCAGATGGGGTAATAGTAGCAGTCGCAGGCGCCGACCTTGCGGGAGCGGACGATGCCCGCTATAATGAGCTTGTCTATCTGCTCCTGAACGAATGCCTCGCTCTCGTGGCAGCGCTTTGCGATGTCCTCGACGGTACGGTTTGTCTCAAGACGCATATGCATCATGACGCGGCACATATCGTCGTCAACTATCGGGGCAAGTATGCGATATTCCGGATCCTTGTAGGTGATGCCGGTGTAGGTAAGGCTCTCAAGGCTGATCTTAGTTGCCAGCTTGAGAATATTGGGTCTGTTTGCCATAAAACCACCTCGTACGTAATGAAGATATGAACATAATAACACATATAAGACCTGATTGCAAGGAATTTAACAGATTTGGCGACATTTTTGACATAGTATGAGAAGTGTCGCAAGTCATTAAAAATCCTGAAGCTTTCGGCTTTGTCTTGATTTGTTAACAAATTTTCTGTATAATCGGCACATACTGACGGGACGGAGCGCAGAAGATGAACAACAACGGCTTTGAAATAGAGCGCAAATATCTCATAAGATACCCGAACCTCACCATACTCGGCCGCAACGCGGAGGCGACGGACATCGTCCAGACCTATCTGCTGTGCCCCGAGCCGGGCAGTTCGGAGCGCGTGCGTAAGCGCGGCGCGGACGGGGAGTATGTCTATACGCACACGATGAAGACCCGCGTGAGCAATATGCGCCGCGTTGAGATAGAAAACGAGATAAGCGAGCGGGAGTATAACGAATATCTCCGCTTTGCAGACCCGAAGCGCAGGACAATATATAAAACGCGCTACTGTCTGGAGTATAAAAACCAGCTTTTTGAGATCGACGTTTATCCCTTCTGGAGTGACCGCGCGGTGATGGAGATCGAGCTTGAGGACGAGTCGCAGCGCATCAGATTTCCGGAGATGATAGATATAATAAAAGAAATAACCGACGACGGCAGGTACACGAACAAGGCGCTCGCAACGGGCGCGATACCGAACGACGTCATATAACAAACAGACATGGAGGAACAAAATGAAAAAGATAACCGCACTTCTTATTGCAGCGCTGCTGGCGCTATCGCTCTGCGGATGCGAACAGATAGAACAGCTCAAGCAGATTGAACTGCCAACCCCCAGCGTGGAGCCGAGCGAGGAGCCCTCGCCCGAAGCGTCCGAGGAGCCGGAGGCGACTCCCGAACCCACGCCCGAAGCCGCGGAGCCGTCCTCGTACGTGACCATCAGCATAGGCGAGCACAAGGAGACCTACTATGCGCCCGACGATGAAAACCAGATGATACTCGACTTCTCTTACGAGACGCCGACCGTCCATATCTACGGCAACGACGCGGCCTCCGAGAAGATAAACGACTTCATCGCCGCTATGGATGAGGAATATTACACCGGCAGCAACTACGCCGAGGGCGGCTATGGCGTCGGCATCAACGGCATGCTCGACATGGCCTACGACAACCTCTCCTATGTGCGCGATAACAATATCGAAGCGAACCTGACCCTCGCCAGCAACCGTACCGTGCTTGTCGCGCGCGCGGACGAGAAGCTCATCTCGCTGCTTTATAACGACTACTCCTACACCGGCGGCGTACACGGCAGCTATGGCTACACCGGCTATATATTTGACACGGAGACCGGTGAGCAGCTGACGCTGGACAAGCTTGCGCCCGATCTCGACGCGTTCAAGACATGGCTGACCGCGGCAATGGTCGAAAAGGTCAATTCCGATGACGAACTAAAGCAAAGTCTTACGGTGGACGACGTCGAGACCGCGCTCGCGGCGCTTATCCGTGAGGGCAGCTGGTATCTCGACGGCGACGGACTGACCGTGTTTTCAAGCGTATACGAGATAGCGTCGTACGCGGCGGGCGTTATAAACTTCAAGTTCAGCTATGATGAGATAGCCCCGTATATCGACTCGAAGTGGCTCCCCGCGGCGCGCACCGGCTCCGGCGAGCTTGAAGCTCTCGCGCTCGATGCGCTTCCGGAGGGAACCGAGATCATCGACAAGGTCACGGTGGATTCCGGCGAGACGCAGCTGTGCATCAAGGTCAGCGGCGCGGTGTACGATGTGAGCGTGTGCTCCGTCGAGTACGCGGACTTTGACAGCCGATTCTACACCACGGGCGAACACTGGTATTGCAGCTACATGAAGGACAGCGCCATCCAGCTCGAGACCATGATACCCGACGGCATCCCGAACCTGATGGTTTCCTACACCGACGCCGACGGCGTGAACCACTCCAAGCTTGTCTCCCAGAGCGGCATGGACGGCAGCTTCCTGCTCATAGACGATAATATTGAGGTTCTCGGCTGATTTAGGCACAAAATATCGAAAAAATCATTGACATTCAAGCACTGACATGCTATTATCATAAAGCCGCATCGAAGGGGTATTAAGAGAGGTATGCCCTCCACCCTAAGAGCGAGACCTGAAGAGAGGAAGGAAATTCACATGAAGCATGCTATCATCGTTACCGGCGGCAAGCAGTACCGCGTGGCAGAGGGCGACGTTATCTTCGTTGAGAAGCTGGATGTCGCAGCCGGCGAGTCTGTTAAGTTCGACCAGGTTCTGGCTGTTATCGACGGTGAGACCGCAAAGTTCGGCGCACCCGTTATCGAAGGAGCAAGTGTCTCCGCTAATGTCGTCAAGAGCGGCAAGGGCGCAAAGGTTCGCGTTTATAAGATGAAGCCTAAAAAAGGCTACCGCAGAACTCAGGGTCACAGACAGCCTTACACTAAGGTTCAGATCGAAACCATCAACGCATAAGTTTCCCCGCTACTAATGACTAATGGAGGTGTAACCTAAATGGCACATAAAAAAGGTATGGGTTCTACCAAGAACGGCCGCGACAGTGAGTCTAAGCGTCTTGGCGCCAAGAGAGCCGACGGTCAGTTTGTTCTCGCCGGCAATATCCTTGTCAGACAGCGCGGAACCAAGATCCATCCCGGCACCAATGTCGGTAAGGGTAAGGACGACACTCTGTTCGCTCTTGTAGACGGCACCGTGAAGTTCGAGCGCCTGGGCAAGGACCGCAAAAAGGTCTCTGTTTACGAAGAACTCGCTCAGTAAATTTTGACTTAAAAAAGCCGGACGTTCCCGTCCGGCTTTTTTCGTTAAGGCGTCGCTATCGCCTTATATTTGATCAGAACGCTAAAAGGAGGCAATATGGGAACTTCTTTTGTAGATAAAGCGCGCATCAGCGTCCACGCCGGCAAGGGCGGGGACGGGGCGGTCGCGTTCCACCGCGAGAAGTACGTCGCGGCGGGCGGCCCCGACGGTGGCGACGGCGGCCGCGGCGGCAGCGTCATATTCGTCGCGGACGACAATATGTCCACGCTGATGGACTTCCGCTATAAGCGCAAATACGTCGCCGGCAACGGCGCAAACGGTCAGGGCAAGCGCTGCTACGGCAAGGACGGCGAGAGCCTGTATATCAAAGTCCCGCGCGGCACGATTATCCGCGATACCGAGACCGGCGCGATCATGCACGACATGTCCTCCGGCGAGAACTTTGTGGCTGCGAAGGGCGGCCGCGGCGGCTGGGGCAACATGCATTTTGCAACGCCGACCCGTCAGGTGCCGCGCTTTGCAAAGCCCGGCCTCCCCGGCGAGAGCCATGACATCACGCTGGAGCTGAAGCTGCTGGCGGACGTCGGGCTGGTCGGCTTCCCGAACGTCGGCAAATCGACGCTGCTTTCCGTCGTCAGCAAGGCGCACCCGAAGATCGCAAATTATCATTTCACCACCCTGTTCCCGAACCTCGGAGTTGTGTACGTCGATGAGGGCGTCTCCTTCGTAATGGCCGACATTCCGGGCATCATTGAGGGCGCGTCCGAGGGCGCAGGGCTTGGGCATGACTTCCTGCGCCATATCGACCGCTGCCGCCTGCTCATCCATCTGGTGGACGTGTCCGGCAGCGAGGGGCGCGACCCCGTCGAGGATTTTGACGCGATAAACGCGGAGCTGCGCGAGTACAATCCGGAGCTTGCCGAGCGCCCGCAGATAGTCGCGGCCAACAAATGTGACCTGCTGGGCGACGACAGGGAGAACATCGACCGTCTGCGCGCCAGAGCCGAGGAGCTGGGCTATGAGTTCTTCGAGATGAGCGCCGTGACCCATGAGGGCACGCGCGAGCTTATCAAGGAGTGCGCCCGCCGTCTCGCGGAGCTGCCGCCGATAGCGAGCTACGAGGCCGACTATGTCCCGCCGGAGCCTGTTATCGACACATCCGAGGAGCTTGAGATCCGCCAGTTTGACGATATGTGGATCGTCGAGGGGCCGTGGCTCCAGCGCCTTGTCGCAACGATCAACTTCGGCGATTACGAGAGCCGGATGTACTTTGACAAGGTCCTGCGCGAGGCCGGAGTGTTTGAGCGCATGGAGAAGATGGGCGTCAGGGACGGCGACACCGTCAGCATGTACGACCTGATGTTTGAATACAAAGACTGATAATCAAATACTGAAAAAGACTTGGCCAAAGCCAAGTCTTTTTTTGCGCTTCATATTGAGCGCGGAGCATATTTGTGGTATAATATATTATTCGAACTAATGTTTTGATTCTGGAGACAGCTATGGATAGATTCAAGCTCGTGTCGCCGTATCAGCCGACCGGCGACCAGCCGGAAGCGATAGACGGCCTTGTGGCAGGCATTGAGAACGGGATAGACGAACAGGTGCTGCTCGGCGTCACCGGCTCCGGCAAGACCTTCACGATGGCAAACGTTATCGCCCGCGTCAACCGGCCGACGCTTGTTCTGGCGCATAATAAGACGCTTGCCGCGCAGCTTTGCAGTGAGTTCAAGGAGTTCTTTCCTGAAAACGCGGTAGAGTATTTCGTATCATATTATGACTATTACCAGCCGGAGGCGTACATCCCGCATACCGACACCTTCATCGAGAAGGACTGCGCGATAAACGACGAGATAGAACGCCTGCGCCACAGCGCGACGGCGAGCCTTTTCGAGCGGCGCGACGTTATAGTCGTGTCCTCGGTGTCCTGCATCTACGGCCTGGGCGACCCGATAGACTATGCCAACATGGTCATATCCCTGCGCCCAGGGCAGACGAGGGATTTTGACGAGCTGCTGAGAAAGCTCATCGAGATACGCTATGAGCGCAACGACATCGCCTTCGAGCGCAACATGTTCCGCGTCCGAGGCGACACGGTCGAGATCTTCCCCGCGTATTCAAACGACAAGGCCATACGTGTTGAATTCTTCGGCGACGAGATAGACCGCATAAGCGAGATAAACGTCGTGACCGGCATGCCGACGAGGATACTGAACCATGCCGCGATATATCCCGCCAGCCACTATGTCACGACCAAGGAGAAGATGGCCGCCGCCATCGACGAGATACGCCGAGAGTGCGACGAGCGCGTCAAATGGTTCGAGGAGAACAACAAGCTCATCGAGGCGCAGCGCATCCGCCAGCGCACGGATTACGACATCGAGATGATGCAGGAGCTGGGCTACTGCACCGGCATCGAGAACTATTCGCGCATAATCTCGAACCGCGCGCCGGGCAGCGCGCCGATGACGCTGCTTGACTATTTCCCGAAGGACTTTCTGCTGTTTGTGGACGAGAGCCATGTCACTCTGCCGCAGGTGCGCGCAATGTACCGCGGCGACAGGGCGCGCAAGGAATCGCTTGTTGAGTACGGCTTCCGCCTGCCCTCGGCCTTCGATAACCGGCCTCTCAAATATGAGGAGTTCGAGCAGCGTATCCACCAGCGCGTGTACGTATCCGCAACGCCCAGCGAATATGAGCGTGAGCGCGCAGGGCAGATCGTGGAGCAGATCATCCGCCCGACGGGACTGCTCGATCCGGAGATATTCGTCCGCCCGATAGAGGGGCAGATAGACGACCTCATCTGCGAGATAAACGAGAGAATAAAAATGGGGCTGCGCTGCCTGGTGACGACGCTGACCAAAAAAATGGCCGAGGACTTGTCGGCCTACCTCGGCAACGTCGGCATAAAGTGCCGCTATATGCACCACGATATCGGCACGATAGAGCGCATGGAGATAATCCGCGACCTGCGCCTCGGCGAGTTCGATGTGCTGGTCGGCATAAACCTGCTGCGCGAGGGACTGGACATTCCGGAGATCGGCCTTGTCGCGATACTAGACGCCGACAAGGAGGGCTTCCTCCGCAGCGAAACGAGCCTGATACAGACCGTCGGACGTGCGGCGAGAAATGCCGAGAGCAAGGTCATCATGTACGCCGATGTGATAACGCCGTCCATGCGTGCCTGCATCGACGAGACGAACCGACGCCGCGAAAAGCAGATGGCCTACAACGAGGCGCACGGCATAGTGCCGAAGACGATAATAAAGAGCGTCCGCGAGCTGCTGGAGATATCCAGCGAGCCTGCCGCCGCGCCGAAGCGCGCCGACGGCACGCGCATGACCGACCGCGAGCGCCGCGAGCTTATCGCGCAGCTTGAGGACAAGATGCGCAAGGCGGCAAAGATGCTTGAATACGAAATTGCGGCGCAGCTCAGGGATGAGATCATCCGGCTGCGCGGGGAGGACAAGTCATGAAGCTGATGATAATCGACGGCAACAGCATAGTAAACCGCGCGTTTTACGGCGTGCGTCCGCTCAACGCACCGGACGGAACGCCGACGAACGCGGTCTACGGCTTCCTGACCATCTTCCAGAGAATATACGACGAGCAGAAGCCGGACGCCGTGTGCGTGAGCTTTGACCTCAAAGCGCCGACCTTTCGCCATAAGAAGTACGACGGCTATAAGGCACAGCGCAAGCCGATGCCGGAGGAGCTTGCGGTGCAGATGCCGCTGCTGAAGGAAGTTCTCGACGATATGGGCATCCGCCGCTACGAGCTTGAGGGCTATGAGGCGGACGACATTCTCGGCACCGCCGCGGCGATATGCGAGCAGGAGGACTGGAACTGCGTCATAGTTACCGGCGATAAGGACAGCCTGCAGCTCATCTCAGACAAGAGCTATGTCTGCAACGTCAAGACCCGCATGGGGCAGACCGAGACAATAATCTATGATCCCTCGCGCTTCCGCGAGGAATACGGCTTCGAGCCGGAGCGCATGGTCGATCTGAAATCCCTGATGGGCGACATGTCGGACAATATTCCGGGCGTGCCGGGCGTCGGCGAGAAGACCGCGCTTGAGCTCATCCGCCGCTTCGGGACGCTCGACGCGATATACTCGAATCTGGAGACGCTGGACATCAAGGAGGGCGTGCGCAAAAAGCTTGCCGCCGGGGAAGACAGCGCCAGAATGTCATACTGGCTTGCAACTATCGACCGGCACATCCCGCTTGAGTTCGATCCGGACGAGAATATCTGGAACAAGGCGTATAAACCGGAGCTTTACACGCTTTTCAAGCGCCTCGGCTTCAATAAATTCATAGAGAAATGGCAGCTCACGGAGGGCGAGTCCCCTGCGCCAGTGGAGAACGCCGAGGAGAGTCTGTCGCGCGTGGAAAACCTGCCGGTGCAGGAGCTTTCGGACATTATCCGCGCGGCGGAACGTATCGCCGTGTGGGTGGAAAACGGGCTTGACAGCGTCGAGATATGCGACGGCAAGGCTGTGTACACGGTGAGCTGGAACACCTATGGCGATGAGTATTCGCCGCTGCTGCGGCTGATTTTTTCCCCGGAAATAAAAAAGTGCGGCCACGGCGTCAAAGCCGTGATGGAGCGGCTCCTGACCGAGCATCTGCCGCTGGACGGGTTCGTATTCGACACGGAGCTGGCCGCCTACCTGCTCGACGCGACGGAGAGCGCCTACGGACTTGAGAGAATATCCGTGCGCTATCTGGGGCGGGAGCTGAACGGCGCGGAGGCCATATATCTGCTTCAGCCCGTTATGGAGAGCAAACTCGCGGAGCTTGGGATGGTTGAGCTTTATAATACCGCCGAGCTGCCGCTCTGCGCGGTTCTGGCGCGCATGGAGAGCGCGGGCTTCCTCGTTGACCGCAAGGCGCTGTACGATTTCGGCGAGAGCCTGAATTCGGGCATCGCCGAGCTTCAGAATCAGGTCTGGGAGCTGGCGGGGCACGAGTTCAACATCAATTCGCCAAAGCAGCTCGGCGAGGTGCTGTTCGAGGAGCTGATGCTGCCGTCCGGCAAAAAGACCAAGACCGGCTGGAGCACGAATGCCGACATTCTTGAAAAGCTGCGCGGCAAGCACCCGATAATCGAGGCGGTGCTCGAATACCGCATGCTCACAAAGCTCAAATCCACCTACGCGGACGGGCTTTTAAAGGTCATATCGCCCGACGGCAGGATACACACGAGCTTCCAGATGACCGTTACGGCCACGGGGCGCCTGTCGTCCACGGAGCCGAATCTGCAGAACATCCCCGTGCGCCGTAAGCTCGGCGCCGAGATACGCAGAATGTTTGTCGCATCGCCCGGGAAGGTGCTCGTTGATGCGGATTACAGCCAGATCGAGCTGCGCCTGCTGGCGCACATATCCGGCGACAAGGCCATGCAGGAGGCGTTTTTAAGCGGCGAGGATTTCCACACCGTCACTGCCTCCCGCGTGTTCAACGTCCCGATAGAAGAGGTCACGCCGACGCTCAGAAGCCGCGCGAAGGCCGTAAACTTCGGCATCGTGTACGGCATCTCCGCCTTCTCACTGGCGCAGGATATCGGCGTTTACACGAACGAGGCGAAGGCATACATGGACGCCTACATGGAGAAGTATTCGGGCGTGCATGAGTATATGGAGAGCATCGTCAAAAAGGCGAAGGAGGACGGCTACGTCACGACGCTGTACGGCCGCCGCCGCAGCCTGCCGGAGCTGAAAAGCTCTAACTTCAATATGCGCTCCTTCGGCGAGCGGGTCGCGCTGAATATGCCGATACAGGGCACGGCGGCGGACATAATTAAGCTTGCGATGGTGAATGTCGACAGGCGGCTCCGCAGCGAGGGGCTTGAAGCGCGGCTGATACTTCAGGTGCACGACGAGCTTATCGTCGAGTGCCCGGAGAGCGAGGCGGAGCGGGTGAGCGAGTTGCTGAAATATGAGATGGAGCACGCGGCGCAGCTCGCCGTGCCGCTCACGGTAGATGTCAAGACCGGTAAGAGCTGGGCGGAGGCGCACTGATGGGCATGACCATAATCGACGCCGAGGAGAGCATGATACCGCAGCTTGCCGCGCTTGAGGAGCGGTGCTTCTCCATGCCGTGGACAGAGCAGCAGCTCAGAAGCCAGCTGCCGGACGCGAGCCATGAGTTCATCGCCGCAGTAGATGGCGGTCGGGTGCTGGGCTACGTAGGGATGATGTTCGTGCTGGACGAAGGGTACATCTCAAATGTCGCCGTGTCGCCAGAATGCCGCAGGCAGGGTATAGGCGATGCGCTGATAGCCGAGATGGATAGCCGCGCAAAGAGGCGCGCGCTGAGCTTCGCGACGCTTGAGGTGCGCGAGAGCAACGCTCCGGCGATAGCGCTATATTCAAAGCACGGTTATGTTCCCGTCGGGACGAGAAAAAATTACTATGATTTGCCGCGCGAAAGTGCTATACTGATGACGAAATTTTTTACAGATAAAGAGGACATGCACTGTGAAGATACTATCCTTTGAATCCACCTGTGATGAAACGGCGGTGGCCGTCGTTGAGGACGGCAGAAAATTATTGACGGATCAGATTTTCTCTCAGGCGGATCTGCACGCGGTATACGGCGGGGTCGTGCCGGAGATAGCCTCGCGCTGCCATGTGGAGTCTATATCCATACTTGCGCAGAAGGCGATAGAGGCGGCCGGTATAACCCGTCAGGACATCGACGCGGTCGCCGTGTCGTATGCGCCGGGGCTTATCGGCGCCGTCCTTGTCGGTGTGAACTTTGCAAAATCCTGCGCCCTCGCGCTGAATGTGCCGCTCATACCGGTGCACCATATCCGCGGCCATATCGCGGCAAACTACCTTGCGTATCCGGAGCTGGAGCCGCCGTTCCTGTGCCTTGCCATATCCGGCGGCAACACTATCCTTGTCGATGTCCGCGGCTACACCGATATGCACATTCTTGGCGCGACGCGCGATGACGCGGCGGGGGAGTGCTTCGATAAGACCGCGCGTGTGCTGGGACTGCCGTACCCCGGCGGAAAGCCGATAGACCTGCTCTCCCAGGGCGGGGACGACACGAAGTATCATTTCCCGATATCGCACGTCGAGGGCAACCCATACGACATGAGCTTTTCCGGCCTGAAGACCGCCGTTATAAACCTTGTCCATACCGCGGAGCAGAAGGGCGAGGAGATCGACCGCGCGAGCCTTGCGGCGTCGTTCACGAAGGCTGTCAGCGACAGTCTTGTACCGAGAGCCATGCAGGCGGCAAAGGAGCTGGGGCACGACAAGATCGTCGTCGCGGGCGGAGTCGCTGCCAATTCGCGCATCCGTGCCGATTTCAAGGCTGCGGCGGAGAAGAACGGACTCAAGCTCTATATTCCGCCGCTCAAGCTCTGCGGGGATAACGGGGCGATGGTCGGCGCGCAGGCGTATTATGAGTATCTGGCCGGTGTGAGAGCCGGCAGCGATCTCAACGCGTATGCGACAATGGAGCTTTAAACGGCGATATTCAAAGAAAGCGGGGGAGGCATAATATGAGCGTTCACGACGGACATCGTGAGAGACTTAAAGCGAGATACCTTGAGCATGGGCTGGATAATTTCAACGATATAAACGTGCTTGAACTTCTGCTGTTCTATGCCATCCCTCGCGCCGACACGAATCTGATCGCGCATGAGCTGCTCAACCGTTTCGGTTCGCTGTCCGGCGTGCTCGAGGCCAGCATACAGGAGCTTCAGAATGTCAGCGGAATAGGGGAGAACTCCGCACTTCTGCTGAGCCTCATCCCGCAGGTCTCGCGCCGGTATATGATCGATAAGACGAAGCCGCAGAAGAAGATAAACAGCGCTTCGGCGGCGGGGAAGTATTTCATGCCGATATTCATGTATGAGCGGGACGAGGTGCTGTACATGCTCTGCCTCGATTCGCAGAAATGCGTTATCTGCTGCCAGCTGATCTCGCGCGGAGTTGTGAATTCGGTCGAGGCGAACGTCAGGAAAATGACGGAGCTTGCGCTGCGCTTCAAGGCATCGTCCGTTATAATATCCCATAACCATCCGCGCGGCACGGTCAGGCCCTCGCGCGAGGACGATATCATCACAACGAATCTTTCACGTGCGCTCAGCGCGGTCGGCATCACGCTCGACGACCATATCATCGTCTGCGGAGACAGCTTTTCATCATATAACGAATCCGGCCTGTTCCGCTCGACGTTTAGGTAAGTATACGGTTATGTAAACAAAAAGTTGTTTCTCTTTTGTAATAAAATCGCATTTGCGGTGTCGGAATGAATTGATGGAAATC
>URGI01000004.1 GCA_900547315.1 uncultured Eubacteriales bacterium
GGTATTACCAAATATAATAAAATTATTTAATAATACCAAATAAAAAGGAGCAAATTATGAAGCTTTATAAAGAGATGTACTTGCACCTGTTTAATGCAGTCACAGATGCGTTGCGCTTCCTGAGTGTTAGAGACATAGAGAATGCGGTGAGAATTTTGCGCCAAGGACAGATAACGTGCGAAGAACTTTATATTGAAAGTGATGAAGAATTAGATTGAGCTTATTATAGATCGATGTCTATCGCAAACAGACCGCCCGCGCCGCCGGAGTACAGGTACAGGACATTGTCCGTGGACTTGAATTTCCCCTCGCGCGCAAGCTTTATCAGCCCCGCGAAGGCCTTGCCGGTGTATACCGGATCGAGGAACAGACCCTCGTTCGCGGCCATCATGCGTATCGCGGCGTTGCCCTCGGCGGAGGGGATCGCGTAGCCGGGGCCGCACATATCGACAAGGTGCACGTCCTCGACGGTCGGCACGAAATCAAGCTCCAGAAGCTTGGCAGTCTCCTGCATGATGTGCGTCGTGATAACGTCAAACGGGTCGCTGTCTACCATCAGGCCGATGGTCTGCGTCTCCGGCATGAACAGCTTCGCGCCCAGCGCGACTCCGGCGTGAGTGCCGCCGCTGCCCTCGGCGCAGCAGACATAGTCGAAGTGCAGCCCCGTGTCCGCGATCTCTTTCATGCAGTTGACGTAGCCCAGCGCGCCGATGGCGTTGGAGCCGCCGCAGGGAATCTTGTAGTACGGACGCCCCAGCTCCTGCCCGACGCGATCCATCTCGGCGTAGATGTCGTCGTAGCTGTCGGTGTCCATGAAGCGGACGTCGGTGTCCATGAGGTATTCGAGCAGCTGGTTGCCCTTGCGCTCGGTCACGCCGCGCTTTTTGAGGATCAGTATCGGCGTCATGCCCAGCTTTTTCGCGCAGGCCGCCGTGAGCATGGCGTGGTTAGACTGCGCGCCGCCGGTCGTGAAGATGATCTCCGCGCCCTGCCGCTTCGCGTCGGCCAGCAGGAATTCGAGCTTGCGCACCTTGTTGCCGCCGAGACCGATGCCGGTCAGGTCGTCGCGTTTTATATAGACGTTTGTGCCGAGAATACGGCTGATGTTTTCAAGCTTCTGAATGGGCGTCGGCAGCACGGCCAACGGTATCCGCGGAAAATCGTTCAAGCTTTTCATATCGAGTCTCCTTTTTACAAGTATGAAGTATGGCTTCGCCAAATAAAGCAGCGGAAAACCGCTGTGAAGAATTGCGCTCTTCACGCCCGAAGGGCATTTCACAAATCCCGCAGGGATTTATTTCGTTGAAAAAAGCACCTGCAAAACGCAAGCGCTTTTTCTGGTGCGGATAACAGGGATCGAACCTGCATGGTTGCCGCCGTCATGGGCCACAGTCGAACCCCGGACACCCTGCTTAAAAGGCAGGTGCTCTACCTACTGAGCTATTGGGGCGGCTGGCTGGGATGGCGGGACTCGAACCCACTATATCGGAGTCAAAGTCCGGTGTGTTACCATTACACTACATCCCAAGATTTCTACTTTAAAGAGGCCGGCGCAGCCGGCCTCTTAAGTATGGGGTGGGATATGGGGCTCGAACCCACGACACCCGGAACCACAATCCGGTGCTCTGCCAACTGAGCTAATCCCACCATATTAAGTTATATATAAAATCCTTTCGGATGTTATATCAAATGGCACGCCAAGAGGGATTCGAACCCCCGACCTACTGCTTAGAAGGCAGTTGCTCTATCCTGCTGAGCTATTGGCGCATATATAAGCCCCGGCACCCAGCTTGGTGGAGCGGGTGATGGGAATCGAACCCACGTATCCAGCTTGGAAGGCTGGTGTTCTACCATTGAACTACACCCGCATGGCCATTCCCTATTCAGCCAAGAGATAATACCATATTTATATACCGGTTGTCAATAACTTTTCGTTTTTTCCTTGGGATAATGCGGACAAAAATTTTCCGGCGGCGGTCAGTCGCGGAGTCGGTATACCACGACGACGCAAAATTTTCTTCCGTTCCGCCGTAGTGAAAACGCAGCCGCAATGGCGCGGCTGCGTTTGAAACCTGTTATCTTCTGCGTCTGCCGCCCTTGCCGCGGTTCATGACGTAGACATACGCGCCGAGCGCGGCCAGCGCGAGGATTGCGGCGATGATGCCGACGATGAGCAGGGCGTTGGACTTCTTTGCGACCGGCTGCGGCTCGGTGCTGGGCGTGGGCGACACGGTGGGCGTTGCGCTCACTTCGGGGCTTGCCGCAGTGTCCTCGGTGACAGTGACCTTGAAGGTCGTCTCCTTGCCGCCGTAGATGACCTTTATCTCGTACTCGCCGGCCTTGGTAAAGCTGGTCGGGGTGCAGGTAAAGCCGGTGGTGATGTCTTTGGTCTCGGAGTTGGTTCTGACGGTGAGCTTCATGCCGGTTGTATCCAGCTTCTCGCCGACCTTATAAGTCAGCTTTGTCGGCTGTACGGCGACGGTGATGCTCTGCACCTCGTCAGTCGCCTTGCTGACCTTGACGGTGAAGCTGGTGCTCTTGCCGCCGTAGGTGACGGTTATGGCCTGAGTACCCTCCTTGTTGAGGGTGGTGGGGCTGCAGGTGAAGCCGGTGGTGACGTCCTCGGTCTTGCCGCCGGCGTAGCTCACGCGCAGCTTCAGTCCGGTGGTGTCCAGCGTGTCGCCGACATTATACTCAAGCTTGGTGGGCTTGGAGATGATGCTCATGTTTTCAATCTTTTTCTCGTCTTCCTTGACCGTTACGGGGAAGGTGCACTCCTTGCCCTTGTAGTTAACGGTGATATTGATCGAGCCCGCGTCGGTAAGCTCGGTCGGGTACAGCCCGAAGCCTGCGTCGATGTCCTCGGTGCGGCCGTTGGTGTATACGACGTGCAGCTTCATGCCCGTCGCGTCGAGCCAGTCGCCGACGGTGTACTCGGTGCGTTTCGGCAGGGTGCTGACGCTGATGTAGGACACGGCGGCCTCCTCAACCGTCACAGCGACGGTCGCGGAAATGTATGTGGAGGTGCTGCCGTTATTGGTGTTGGTCACTTCGCAGTAATAATATGTGGTGCCGGTGGTGGAGGTGCTGGGCTTGTAGATGGCGGAGGTCTCGTCCTTTATGAGGGTGCCGTCATGGTTGCTGTTGTAGTTGTTGTAGTACCATTTGTAGCTCAGCGAGCCGTAGTCGGCGATGGAGGCGCGCAGCTCTATCTGCACCTGGTCGCCCTCGTAGCAGCGGATGTTGTCCGGCATGCTGACGGTCGGGTTCGCGGCCACGATGGTCAGGGAGCACACGGTCGTCGCGCCGGAAGAGATGCCGTCGTTGGAGAAGGTGAGCGTAAAGCTGTAATCTCCGGCGTACATGGGAGTGCCGCGCAGGTAGTGGTGATACACGCCGTCACGAAGCTCCGTCTCGATGACGCAGCCGTTAGGTATGGAACCGTCCGTGCAGGCGACGGAGGAATACTCGTTCTGCTTGATTATCATGTCAAGCCGTTCTCCGGCAACAGCGGAGTTGAGGGACATATAATCAGCCGATGCAGCCGGCATAATGCCGAGCAGCAGGACGAAAATCATAAGAAAAGAGAATAAACGTTTTTTCATAGAAAAAGCATATCCTTTCAAACACACTTATACAACTTATATTATAACGTTTTCTACGCACAAAGTCAATATATGCGCGCAGTGTCGGGCGGGTACGCCGCAATTGACCGGAAAAAATAAGAAAAATGTTGAGCGCTATGCAAAAACGTGGTAAAATACCAGCATAAAAGGGAGGTGCTGTAATGGCATCAAAGCAGTGGCATAAGGAAATGGCGGTATACCAGATCTGGACGCGCAGCTTCTGCGACGGCAACGGCGATGGTATTGGCGACCTGTGGGGCGTGCTCTCAAAGCTGGATTACATCAGGAGCCTCGGCGTGGACGCGATATGGTTCTCGCCGATATACCCGTCGCCGAACGCGGACTTCGGCTACGATATCTCCGACTATATGGACATAAATCCGGAGTACGGCGACCTCGGCGTATTCCGTCAGGTGCTTGACGGCGCGCATGAGCGCGGTATGCGCGTGTTCATGGATCTTGTCGTCAACCATACCAGCGACGAGCACAAGTGGTTCATCGAGAGCCGCAAGAGCAAGGATAACCCCTATCACGACTATTATATATGGCGTCCGGGCAAGACCGTGCGCGGCAAACGCCGCCCGCCGAACAACTGGACGAGCATGTTCGAGGGCGGCGCGTGGGAATACGACGAGGGGCTGGACGAATACTATCTGCACGTGTTCGCCAAAAAGCAGCCCGACCTCAACATGGATAACCCGAAGGTGCGCGAGGAGGTCAAGCGCATCATGCAGTTCTGGCTGGACATGGGCGTGGACGGCTTCCGCGAGGATGTCATTACCTTTATTTCCAAGACTGAGGGGCTGCCGGATTCCCACCCGTGGCTCCCCGCGGCCAACGGCTATAAATACTACTCAAACGGCCCGCGGGTGCACCAGTACCTCATGGAGTTCAAGCGCGATGTGCTCGACTGCTACGACTGCTTCACCGTCGGCGAAAGCCCGCTGACCACGGCGGACATCGCCCTCCAGTATGTCACCGAGGGGCCGGATCAGGTGCTCGACGAGATGATCGCCTTCTCGCATATGGAGGCGGACTGCTTCATGATAGACATGGTGCAGCTGACCTTCAATCTCGTCAAGATGAAGCGCGCCTTCAGCGACTGGCAGTATAAGCTGGCCGGACGCGGCTGGAACGCGCTGTATATCGAAAATCACGATCACCCGCGCATAATCAGCCGCTACGGCAACGAGGCCTACCGCAACGAGAGCGGCAAGATGCTGGCTGCGATGTATATGCTCCAGCGCGGCACGCCGTTTATCTATCAGGGGCAGGAGATCGGCATGCTGAACCTGCGCCTGCCGGACGTGAACATGTACGAGGACGTTATGACCCATAACGCCGTGCGCATCGCGTCCAAGATCATGCCGAAGAAAAAGGTGCTGGAGATGGTACAGCGCTCCTGCCGCGACAGCGCGCGCTCGCCCATGCAGTGGTCCGACGGCGAGAACGCGGGCTTCTCCACCGGCAAGCCGTGGTTCTACGTCAACGATAATTACACCGAGATAAACGTAGCATCTCAGGAGGACGATCCGGACTCGCTGCTGAACTTCTACCGCAAGCTGCTGAAGTTCCGCAAGGAGAACCCCATCGCCATCTACGGCGACTATCAGGAACTGCTGCCCAACGACAAGAATCTCTATGTCTATCTGCGCAGCTACGAGGACAAAAAGATGCTGGTCATATGCTCGTTCACGCGGGACGCCGTGCGCTTCGACGCGCCCGAAAGCCTGAAGATCAGCAAGGCAGCGCTCGTGCTGAACAATTATGAGCATAATTTCGTCATATCCGAGGGCTTTACGACCAGACCCTATGAAATGAGAGTGTATCTGTTTGCGTGAAGATATAATTGAAAAAGCCTATGCAAAAATAAATATCTCGCTGGACGTCACCGCGCGGCGGGACGACGGGTATCACGACATGGCGATGGTGATGCAGACCGTCTCCCTGTGCGACGATGTGCGCCTCGGCTTCACTGACGGCAGCCGCATCTTTGCCCGTACGAATCTCCCCTTCATCCCCAGCGACGAGCGGAACCTCGCCGTCAGGGCGGCGAAGAAGTTTTTCGAAGCCGCGGGCGAGCCGGAGCGCGGCCTGTGCATCCGCATTGATAAGCGCATTCCGGTCGGCGCGGGTATGGCCGGCGGCTCAACGGATGCCGCCGCAGTGCTGCGCGGGCTGAACCGCGCGTTCGGGAACCGGTTCGGCGTCGAACGGCTTGAAGAGCTCGGCGCGGAGGTCGGGTCGGATGTTGCATTCTGCGTCCGCGGCGGCACGATGCTTGCGCGCGGGCGCGGCGAACTGCTCACCCCGCTGCCGCCTCTGCCGGACTGCGTGTTCGTCATCTGCAAGCCGCAGTTTTCGATATCCACGCCGGAGCTGTTCCGCAAGCTCGACCAGGTCAGCCTGCGCCGTCATCCCGACACGGCGGGCATCGTTTCCGCGCTGGAGCGGGCGAACCTGGGCGATATCTGCCGCAGGATGTATAACGTTTTCGAGGACGTGAACGACCGGCGCATGAGGACGGTCACGGCGATAAAGAACGTGCTCATCGACCATGGCGCGCTCGGCGCCGTCATGACCGGCACCGGCTCCGCCGTCTTCGGAATCTTTACCGATAAGGCCGCCGCCGAAGCCGCGCGCGCCGAGCTGAAGAAGGATTACGGCTTCTGCTGTCTCGCGGGCGGGGTCAGGGCGTTGACCTGAACGGCTCCTGTGCGAGCCGCTGTATAAAAATCAGAACAACCGCCGATACTGTGTACAACGATACATAGTGAGGCGGTCGTTTTATGTTTAGTTATAATAAGGTACGTAATTATAATAAGGAAAGAAGTTTGCGAATCTGGGAGCTGGCGGCGCTGCTGGCGCTGAGCATAAGCCTGTGCGCGGGTGCGTGGGCGGAGGCGCGGCAAAGCTCGATAAGCTCGCGGCTGATACGCCTGCATGTCATCGCGGCGTCGGACGAAACGCAGGAGCAGGAGATAAAGCTCCGCGTGCGCGATGCCGTGCTGGAGTATCTGGCTCCGCGGCTCGACGGCGCCACGGACGCCGAGGCTGCGCGTGAGCTTATCGCGGCCAATACCGACGGCATCGCAAAGGCCGCCGAATCCGCCGCCGAGGGGCGGACGGTCCGCGTCACGCTTGGCCCCGAAAGATACCCGACGCGGCGCTATGACGGCTTCGCGCTCCCCGCGGGGGAATATGAGTCTCTGCGCGTGATACTCGGCGAGGGGGAAGGGCACAACTGGTGGTGCGTGGCTTTCCCGCCGCTCTGCACCGGCGCCGTGACGGAGGATGAACTGCGCGCGGCGATGGAGACGGAAGACTACGGCATAATCAGCGAGCAGGACGGATACCTGCTGAAATTCAGGATCATAGAGCTGTGGGAGAGCCTGAAAGCCCGCCTGCAATGACGGCTTCACGGTACCATTTAAAGCCAAAACTACACAAAAAGCACTCCGTGCGGCAAGCTTTATTGACTTTTTCTCCAGAAAAGCTTATTATAAAAATGCCACCATCATGAGCTTGAAAGGAGCTTGGATATGAATAAATACAGCGGAACAAAAACCGAGAAGAACCTTTGGGACGCGTTCGCCGGTGAGTCACAGGCGAGAAACAAGTATACCTATTTCGCGTCAGTCGCCAAGAAGGCCGGATACGAGCAGATCGCGGAGCTGTTTCTGAAAACGGCTGACAACGAGAAGGAGCACGCAAAGCTCTGGTTCAAGGAGCTGGGCGAGCTTGGAACTGTCGAGGAGAACCTGCTCCACGCCGCGGAGGGCGAGAACTACGAGTGGACCGACATGTACGAGCGCATGGCGGCCGAGGCCGAGGAAGAGGGCTTCGCGGAGCTGGCGGCGAAGTTCCGCGGCGTTGCGGCCATCGAGAAGGCGCACGAGGAGCGCTACCGCAAGCTCCTGAGCAACGTTCAGGAGAAGCAGGCATTTGAGAAGAGCGGCATACAGGTCTGGGAATGCCGCAATTGCGGCCACATCGCCATCGGCGAGAAGGCTCCCGAGGTATGTCCCGTCTGCAACCACCCGCAGGCGTATTTCGAGCTTCGCAAAGAGAATTACTGATATAGCAAAAGGGTCCCCCGAACATCGTTCGGGGGACCCTTTTGCTGTTTTGCGCGATTACTCGATGCCGTAGAACTGGCTCAGAACGTCGCCGGTGATGTCCTCAAAGAAGCTGGACACGGTGAAGATAGCCATGTACTTGCCATGCTTGATGAACACCTGCTGCGTGAAGTAGTCCGCGCCCTGATACAGGCTGCTGTACTTGATGCCGGTGTGCTCCGCGCCCGCGAAATCGACCGTGATCTTCTCGGCGCTGATATCCGAGAATCCGGCGGACTGGAGCTGCTCGTCCATCTGCTCGAGCGTCATGTCAACGATCTTGTCCTCGTCCATCACCGTGCCGTAGAGCAGTCCGAGGTTCTGGATAACGACGTTGACGGAGACGAGCCCGTCGTTCGCGGAGGCGAACAGATCGTAGAAGAGGTCGGCATTCTCTATCTGCTCGGCGTACTTTTCGTCGTCATACTGGTCGGCAGTCCAGCCGATGAGCTGCGCGAGCTGTTCCTCGTCGTAAATGCTCCAGCTGTCGTCAAGGCTGATGCCGACACCGAGATAAGAGTTCTCGTAAACGCCGCCGTTTATCGTGCCCAGCTGGAACGAAGAGTCGTCCTCGCCCGATGTCACGCTGCCGCCGATGTCCTTCCCCGCGCCGCAGGCGCAGAGGGCGAACACCGTGCACACTGCGAGCAGCACCGCAATAAGCTTTTTCATTTGTCTTCTCTCCTGTCTGATATATTTTTTACGGTAAGCACTTCGCCGCTGACCGTAAATTCCACGTTCAGCCCCGCAAAATCCATCGCGTAGGCTCTGTCAGGATCGTTCTGATACCGCGGTCTCGGGTCGTTTGCCAGTACGCCGGTGAGCGCAGCGCGCTTATCGGCGGGGACGACGCGCATGAGCTCATCCGGACACTCGACGCGGAGCTGCGCCCCGGAATCGGGCGCGAAGCCGGACAGCGCGTCCGGATGGCAGTCCGCGTAGGAAATGTAGGGCTTGACGTCGTATACAGGAGTGCCGTCCATCATGTCTGCCCCCGCGATGCGAAGATACGCGCCGCAGTTTGCACCGTGTCCGATACCCAGCAGCCGCACACAGGAAAGCCCCAGCGCGTTCGGGCGGAAGGGTGAGCGCGTCGCAAATACGCCCATGCGCGCGTTGCCGCCGAGACGCGGCGGCCGCACCGTCGGAGACCAGCTGTCGCGCACGGCCTCGGAGAACTGCCATATCACCCAGATGTGGGAGAAGCCATCCAGCCCGCGCAGCGCCTCCTCGCGCCGGTATTCCGGCTCGAAGATTATTGCGGCCTCAAGCGCATCGACTATCCCCGCCTGGCGCGGGATGCCGAATTTTTCTGGGAAGTCACTGCGCACATGGCCGATGGTTTTCAGCTCGTATGTTTCGCTCATAGGTTCGAAAGCGCGTTGAGCGCCCACATCGACATGCCGTTTACCAGCATGTGAAGCCCGATGCTGCCCCAGATGCTGTTGCAGCGCTCATAGCAGCGGCAGAGCAGGAACGCGACCGGCAGGTATTGGATGACGTATATCCAGTAGCTCGCGTCGCTGATGGCGTAGGCCCAGATGTGGTATACGGAGAAGAGGATCATGCTCGCCGCATACGCCGCGACGCGGTTATATTTCCGCAGCAGGCCGAAAACGCCTGCACGGAACATCAGTTCCTCCACGATCGGCGCCATTACGACCGTCATAATGACCATCTGCCGCCCGCTCTCCAGCGCCATGTCGATAACCGCGCCGTTGTTCGGATTGCTGAGGCTGTCCGCGGCGGTGAGTATCAGCGCGATGACGAAGTTTGAGAGGTAGTATATGCCGTATGAGACGCCGATCTCCACGATGAATTTCACCGGATGATCGCACAGCGCATCAAAGTCGCGGCGCAGGAATTTGCCCAGCAGCGCGAGCATGTACACCGTGCCGACGGAGTAGGCGATGATGTTGAGCGTCAGCAGATCGGACACGCCGAACACCAGCGCCGCTACAAGGCTCGGTATGCCGATAACGTGCACCGGCAGGTATGCGAGCGCCGCTATATACTCTTTCTTTGTGAGGCTGCTGGTGAATTGCAGCCCGCTTTTTTCAGGCATGTTATGCCCTCGCTTTCTTTTGCAGCTCGAAGAGGAGATTCATCGCTTCGAGCGGGGTGAGAGTGTTCACGTCTGTGCGCAGCAGGATATCGCGCACCTCGTCCGCGCCGACATCGGCCAGACTTATCTGGTCGTCCGCAGCCTTGGGCGTGACGGCGGGGCCTATCCCGCTCGATTCCAGCTCCTTGAGGTAGCCCTTGGCCTTGCTTATCACGCTGTCAGGCAGACCCGCGAGCTTTGCGACCTCAATGCCGTAGCTGTCATCCGCCGCGCCGCGCACTATCTTGCGTAGGAACACCAGCGTTCCGCCCTGCTTCTTGGCCGTGATGTTATAGTTTCTCACGCCGCCCAGCTCGCCCTCGAGCGCGGACAGCTCGTGATAATGCGTCGCGAACATCGTCTTAGCGCCGAGCCTGCGCTTGTCTGCGCAGTATTCCAGCACCGCGCGGGCGATAGCCATGCCGTCGAAGGTCGAGGTGCCGCGGCCTATCTCGTCGAGGATGAGCAGTGACGAGGCCGTCGCGTGCTTGAGTATTCCGGCCATCTCGTTCATCTCCACCATGAAGGTGGACTGGCCGGAGGCCAGGTCGTCCGACGCGCCGATCCTTGTGAACACGCGGTCAACAACGCCGATGGTTGCGCTCTTTGCCGGAACAAAGGAGCCCATCTGCGCCATGAGAACTATGAGCGCCGTCTGGCGCATGTAGGTCGATTTACCGGCCATGTTCGGCCCCGTGACGATCGCGCAGCGGTCGTCGGAGTCGTTCAGGAAGGTGTCGTTCGGGACGAACAGCACATCCTTGAGCGTCTGCTCAACAACGGGATGCCGACCTTCGATTATGTGCAGCTCCTTCGAGGTATCGACCTCCGGCATCGTGTAGTTGTTCCGCACCGCGACCTCGGCCAGCGAGCACAGTGCATCCAGCCGCGCGACGCGGTCGGCGGCCTCCTTGACGCGGTCAACATTTGCTGCGACCATGTCGCGTATCTCGCAGAAGTAGCGGTATTCGAGGTCGTTTATCCTGTCCTTCGCTGTCAGGAGCGTGTTTTCAAGCTCCTTCAGCTCCTGGGTGAAATAGCGCTCGTTCGAGACAAGCGTCTGCTTGCGTATGTAGTCGGCGGGGACGTTTTCAAGCCCCGCGGATTTCGGCACGTCAATATAGTAGCCGAACACCTTGTTGTAGCCGACCTTGAGCTTCTTTATGCCCGTGCGCTGGCGCTCACGCTGCTCCAGCTCCGTGACCATCTGGGTGCCGTTGTCGCGGATGTTGCGCAGCTTATCGACCTCTTCGGAGTAGCCCTCGCGCAGTATCCCCCCCTCGCGGACGGAAAACGGCGGCTCGTCGCATATTGCGCGGTCTATCTGGGCACGGATATCGTCCAGCGCGTCCATCGCGCAGATGTCACGCAATTCAAGGCTCTTGAAGCCCGCGAGCAGCTCTTTGAGCCGCGGCAGCTGTCCCGCGCAGTTTGCGAGCATGCGCAGGTCGCGCCCGCCGGCCGTACCGTAGACGCAGCGCGCGGCAAGGCGCTCCATGTCGCTTATCTCGCGCATCACGAGTGTCAGTTCCGAGCGGTCCACCGTGTCGTTATACAGCTCGCTCACCGCCGTGAGCCGCCGCTTTATCGCGACGACGGACAGCAGCGGCCGCTCGACCCATGAGCGCAGCAGCCGCCCGCCCATCGGGGTTTTGGTCTTGTCTAGCACCCACAGCAGAGAGCCGCGCTTTTCGCCGCTGCGCAGAGTTTCGGTTAGCTCGAGATTGCGCCGTGTCGTCCAGTCAAGCTCCATGTAGCGCCCGCTGTAAAATATGTCAAGGCGGTTTATGTGGCTGAGGTCAAATTTCTGCGTCTCGATTATGTAGGCCAGCAGCGCGCCCACGGCGCATACCGCCGCGCTCTCGCCGCCGAGACCGGCCTTGTCCACATCCTCGAAGCCGAACTGGCGGCATACCAGCTCCGCCGCCTGAAGATACTCAAATTTATCGCCGCCATGCTCCGGCATCGCGCCGAGCTTGGAGCTTACAAACTCCGTTATCGCGGAGTTCTCCTCAGCGCCCATCGACAGCACTACCTCGCGCGGCGTGAAGCGGCCGAGCTCGTTTATAACGTGGCTCACCGCGTCCCCGTCGAAGCCCGCGCAGCAGAATTCGCCGGTCGAAACGTCGCAGAACGAGACTCCGGCGTGGCCGTTGTTGAGATACACGGCGGAGATGTAGTTGCTGCGGTGCTCGTCGAGCATGGAGCTTTCGGTCACGGTGCCGGGCGTGATTATGCGTATCACGTCGCGCTGGACAAGCCCCTTTGCGAGTGCGGGATCCTCCGTCTGCTCGCAGATGGCGACCTTGTAGCCCTTGGCGATGAGGCGGGCGATATATGTCTCTGCGCTGTGGTAGGGTATGCCGCACATCGGCGTACGCTCGTCGGGGTTCTCAACCGAGCGGTCGCGTGTTGTAAGCGCGAGGTCGAGCAGCTTCGAGGCGAGGCGCGCGTCGTCATCGAACATCTCATAGAAGTCGCCGAGGCGGAAGAACAGCAGGCAATCCTGATACTGCTGCTTTATTTCGTAATACTGCCGCTTCATCGGCGTCAATTCAGCCATAATTATCCCTTCTCTATCTCTCCGTACAGCGCCCAAGTGTTGCTGGAGACTATTTTTACGTTTACAAACTGCCCGATCAGGCTCTTGTCACCGTGCAGATGCACGAGGCGGCCGCCGTTTGTGCGGGAGGAGAGGTTATATTCCTCACGGCCGGTCTCGCCGTCAACGAGCACGCGCACGGTTTTACCCTCATACTCCTTGTGCTTCTCGCCGGAGATGCGGTTGGACACATCCATGAGCCGGTCGAAATGCTTCTGCTTGTCGGCACGGGTGTAGGGGTCGGGCATCGAGGCCGCCGGAGTGCCGACGCGCTTGGAGTAGATGAAGGTGAACATCGCGTCGAAGCGCACCTCCTCGCAGAGGCTTATCGTGTCCTCAAATTCCTCCTCCGTCTCGTTCGGGAAGCCGACGATTATATCCGTCGTGATGACGATGTCGGGCATATAGCGCCTCGCGGTCGCCACCTGCGAGAGATATTTCTCGCGCGTGTAATTGCGGTTCATCATCTTGAGTATGTGGTCATTGCCGGACTGCACGGGCAGGTGGATATGATGTGCGCATTTCTCGCACTCGGCCATGGTCTTGAAGAGCTTCTCCGTTGCGTCCTTGGGGTGGCTCGTCATGAAGCGGAGGATGAAGTCGCCGGGGATGTCGTTTATCATGCGCAGCAGGTCGGAGAAATCGGTCTTGCTGTCAAGATCCTTGCCATAGGAGTTGACGTTCTGGCCGAGCAGCGTGATGTCCTTGTAGCCCTCGGCGACAAGCTGCCGCGCCTCGGCGACGACGTCCTCCGGCAATCTCGACCGCTCGCGGCCGCGGACGTAGGGGACGACGCAGTAGGTGCAGAAGTTGTTGCAGCCGTACATTATCGACAGCCACGCCTTTACGCTGCCGTCACGCCGCAGGGGGATGCCCTCGACGACTGTGCCGTTGCTCTTCGCCGTCGCGAATACGCGCTTGTGCCTAGTCATGACCTGCTGCAGCAGCTCCGGAAAGCGCCACAGCTCATGCGGGCCGAATACGAGATCGACAACCGGATAGGATTTTTTTATTTTTTCAGCCATGTGCTCCTGCTGCACCATGCAGCCGCAGACGGCGATTATCTGGTTGGGGTTATTCTTCTTTGTGTGGTTCAGCGCGCCGACGTTGCCGAGAACGCGCATCTCGGCGTGCTCGCGCACGGCGCAGGTGTTGACGACGATGACGTCGGCCTGAAATTCGTCCTGCGTGAAGCCGTAGCCCATCTCGGCGAGATAGCCGCGCAGCTTCTCGCTGTCGGCCTCGTTCTGCTGGCAGCCGTAGGTGTCCACCATTGCGAGCGGGCGCTTGCCGTCGGCGGTCACGGTCTCGAAAATTTCGGCGCAGATGTCCTCCTGCTGCTTTATCCTGCTTATATCTATAGTCTCTCTCATGTCATATCCTCTGTTAAGATAGTTTTTCATTTTATATTAACATAAAAGCTATGGAACTTTCAACCGAAATCGTGTATAATATCTCTGCTTCTGAAGCCGCGCTTTTTCCGCGCGCGGCAAAGAAGCGCATTGAGGCTTTTAAGGAGAAACCATATGCCTGTCATAAACGTACTTCAGCCCCATGTGGCTGATATGATCGCCGCCGGCGAGGTGGTCGAGCGTCCGGCTTCCGTCATCAAGGAGCTGGTCGAGAACTCGCTCGACGCTGGGGCGAAGAATATAACCGTCGAGATCCGCGGCGGGGGCGCGACCTATATCCGCGTCACGGACGACGGCTGCGGCATGGCGCCGGAGGACGCGGGCATTGCCTTCCTGCGGCACGCTACATCGAAGCTGCACGACGAGAAAGGGCTGGAGGCCATATCGACGATGGGCTTCCGCGGCGAAGCTCTCGCGGCGATATCCTCGGTTTCGAAAATAGAACTCAACACCCGCCGTCGCGGCGACGCGAGCGGCACCCGCGTCGTGCTCGAGGCCGGGGACATTCAGGAGATGTTCGCCGCAGGCTGCCCGGACGGGACGACGATGACCGTGCGCGACCTGTTCTATAACACCCCCGCGCGGCTGAAATTCCTGAAGAGTGACCGCAGTGAGGCTTCCGCCTGCCAGCTTGCGGCGCTGCGCTGCGCGCTTGGGCATCCGGAAGTGTCGATACGCTTTATAAAGGACAGAAACGAAGAATTCTTCACCCCCGGCGACGGGAAACAGGAGTCCTGCGTCTACTCCCTTATGGGGCGCGACATGGCGACGCAGATGCTCCGCTGCACGGGCGAGAATAACGGCATCCGCGTGACGGGCTTCGTCTCCTCCCCAGCCTACGGCAAGGGAAACCGTAGCGCGCAGTTCTTCTTCTGCAACGGCAGATTTATAAAATCGCAGCTTCTGCAGGCCGCCGTGGAGCAGGCGTATAAAAATACGCTGCTCACCGGGCGCTATCCCGCCTGCGTGCTGTATATAGAGCTGGGCTACGGCAGCGTGGACGTCAATGTCCATCCGGCCAAGACAGAGGTCAAGTTCTCCGAAGAGCGCAAGGTCTTTGACGCGGTACACTACGCGGTGCTGTCCGCGCTCGCGGGAGAACGGCAGACGGCGGAAATAAAGCTCTCGGAATCGACGAAGAAGGCCGTCGGCGCGAAGCCTGATTTCTATCAGAGCATGAGCGCCGAGACGTTCCGCGAGAGCGGATATGCCGCGCCGAAGCCTGTGCAGCCCCAGCCCGCCGCGGCGGCGACGGCGGTGTCCGCCCTGCGCCCGCCCGTGAGCGCGGCAAGACCCGTCCAGCCGGTGCAAATGTCACTCCGCGCCGAGCCTGCGGAGTATGAAACGGAGCCGAAGCCGGAAATCAGCCGCATTTTGCCGGAAAAACCCGAAAAAAGCGAGACTGTGCCTGTATTTTCGCAGGATATGCCGGTCAAGGCTGTTGAAAAACCTGTTCAAAATGTTGAAAGTCGCCCCATCCCCGACCACAAGATAGTGGGTGAGGCGCTCAAGACCTATATAATCGTCGAGCAGGACGACAAGCTGATACTTATCGATAAGCATGCCGCGCACGAGCGCATGATCTTCGACCGGCTGAAGGCGCAGGAGCGCGAGATCATGGCACAGAACCTGCTCATCCCCGTGACGATACGCCCCAACGGCGACGACATGGACGCGATAACCGAGAACGCCGCGCTTTTGTATGAGCTGGGCTTCGAGATAGAGCCGTTCGGCGAGCGGGAGCTGATAGTCCGCGCCGTGCCCGCCGATATGGACGCGGGGGACGTCCCCGCTGCCATCGAGGAGATATGCGAGAAGCTGCGCCGCGGCAAATGCCCGGATGCGCAGAGCGCGCGCGACGAGATACTGCACACCGTCGCCTGCAAGGCCGCGATAAAGGCCGGCTGGGATACACACCCGAAGGAGCTTGAGACTGTGGTGGACGCGGTGATATCCGGTCAGGTGCGCTATTGCCCGCACGGCCGCCCTGTATCCGTCACGCTCACGCGCAAGGAGCTTGACAAGCAGTTCAAGCGCATAGTCTGAGGGCGGCGATGGCAGAGAAGATCATCGTTGTCGCGGGGCCGACCGCATCGGGCAAGACCCGCCTCGGCATCGCGCTTGCGCAGGAGCTCGGCGGGGAGATAGTCTCGGCCGACTCCATGCAGATATACCGCCGCATGGACATCGGCACCGCCAAGGCCACCGCCGCCGAGCAGGCCGCCGTGCCGCACCACATGATAGATGTGGCGGAGCCGTGGGAGAATTACTCCGTGGCGCGCTATGTCGAAGAGGCGTCGCGCTGCTGCGAGGATATAATCTCCCGCGGGAAGCTCCCCGTGGTCGTCGGCGGCACGGGGCTGTATATCGATTCCCTGATATCCGGCCGCGACTTTGCCGCGAACGACGGGGACGAAAAGCTCCGCGAGGAGCTGCTGGCGGAGTATGACCGCGTCGGCGGCGAGGAAATGCTGCGCAGGCTGCGGGAATTTGACCCCGAGCGCGCCGCGAAGCTCCCCGCCGGAGACAAGCGACGCATCGTCCGCGCGATAGAAATATATAAGCTCACCGGCATGACCATTACCAAGCATGACGCGCGCACCCGCGCCATGCCCCCGCGCTATGACGCGGCGCAGATAATTCTCGGCTACGCCGACCGCGCGGCGCTCTACGCCCGTATCGACCGGCGCGTGGACGAGATGGTCGCCGAGGGGCTGTTTGAAGAGGTGCAGGGGCTGCTCGACTCCGGACTTTCGGAGCAGTGCACGGCTATGCAGGCCATCGGCTATAAAGAACCCGCCATTGCGCTGCGCGGCGAGATAAGCCGCGGCGAGGCCGTGGAGCTTATCAAGCTCGGCAGCCGCCGCTATGCCAAGCGCCAGATGACATGGTTCCGCAGAACGAAGAACGCGCTGCGGATAGACTGGGATGAAAATCCCGATTTTGAAGCCGCCCGACGGCTTTCGACCGCATTTTTGCACGACTCCGGTATATTATAAATACCGCATTACGAGGCGGGAAAAAATAATATGCCCGTCCGAGAAAAAGGAGTTGGCCAAAATGCAGAAAACGCAGAATCTCCAAGACATCTTTTTGAATCAGGCGCGGCGCGACAAGAGCGTCGTCACAATGTTCCTCATGAACGGCTTCCAGCTTCACGGTATCGTGCGCGGATACGACAGCTTCACCGTGATCCTTGACTCCGACGGCAAGCAGCAGCTTATTTATAAGCACGCGATATCTACCGTCGTGCCGCCGAAGCCGATCGATCTGGAGCTGGATACATAAGGTGAGAAAAACGGGGCAGTCATACCTGCTGCGTTTTGCCGCCGTGGCGGTGTTCCTCGCCGTCTGCGCCTACGCCGCCGCGTGGCTCGTGAACGGGCTTGGCGGCGGGGTGCGCAAGGCGACGGTTCACGGCTGCGAGATCACGGAGAGCGCGGCGATAGAAGGCGTCGCCGTGCGGACGGAGGAGCCGCTGACCGTGCCTGCCGGAATTGCGGACGGGGCGCGAGTCCCTGCGGGGGCGGACGGCTTTGCCAGACCCGCAGTCTGCTTCTTGCAGGCCGACGGATATGAGTACCTCACGCCGGACATGCTCGACGGGCTGACGGTGGAGGCTCTCCGTGACATCCTCGCCGCCGAGCCTGAAAAGTCGCTCTCCGGCGGGCGCGCCGTGTACGGCTTCGCGTGGTATTTCGCGGCGCTCGCGGATGACGGCGCTCCGCTGCGCGAGGGCGGCAGCTGCGAGATATTGTTCGACGGCTTTGAAAAGAGCACTGCCGCCGAGATAATCTCCGTCAGCGCCGCCGAAAACGGGCAGCGCGCGCTGCTTCTGCGGCTGACGGCGGGTTCGCCCGAATATCTGAGCCTGCGCCGAAGCGGCGCGGAGATAATCTTTTCCCGATACAGCGGTCTGGAGCTGCCGCTGGAAGCCGTGCATACCGACGGCGAGAGGAACAATTTCGTTTATATCTCCACTGCGGGGATCGTCAGATCGCTGGATGTGGATATAATATATACAGATAAGGCCGGAGGCTTCTGCCTCGCCGCGCAGGATGCAAGCTTTGACGCGCTGCGCGAGGGAAACACAGTCATTGTCTCTGGAAAAGATATATACGAAGGAAAGGTACTGGGCTGATGGATATAGCCGAAAACGTGGCGATCGTGCGCTCCCGCATCGCCGAAGCCGCTCTTGCCGCGGGGCGCAGACCGGAGGATATCCGGCTCGTCGCGGCAACGAAGATGAATGACGCCGCAAGGGTCCAACAGGCGATAAAGGCCGGAGTTGAGATATGCGGCGAAAACAGAGTCCAGGAGATGCTGGAAAAGAACGCGCAGGCAGCATATGCCGGCGCGCGGCTGCATTTTATCGGGCACCTCCAGAAGAACAAGGTGAAGCAGGTCGTCGGCACGGCCGCGCTCATCGAGAGCGTCGACAGCGAGGAGCTGATGCGCCTGATCGACCGCTGCGCCGCCTCGAAGGGGATATGTCAGGACATCCTGCTTGAGGTGAACATTGGCGGTGAGGCTGCGAAATCGGGCTTCAGACCGGAAGAAATTCCCGCGGCACTGGCCGCCGCGGCGCAATTTGACCATATTATGGTGCGCGGCCTTATGGCAATTCCACCAAAATGCAGCCGCGCGGAAGAAAATATCCCTTATTTTTGCAGTATGCAAAAGCTTTTTGTTGACAATGGCGAAAAAAAATACGATAATGTACGTATGGATTTTCTGTCTATGGGTATGAGCGCGGATTATACCGCGGCCATAGCCTGTGGCTCTAACATGGTCCGCGTGGGGACGGCTATCTTCGGCGCCCGTAATTATGGACCGATAAACAGCAATAATTCCGGAGGCAGCGATGGGACTCTTTGATGAATTGAAAAAGCTTACTCAACCGCAGGATGACGACAGCGACTTTTTTGAAGGCGCGGATGAAAGCTTCAAGCCCGCACCCGCGGCGGCAAGCTCCGCGCAGCTCCAGTTTGAGAGCACCTTCGGCGAGGAGCCGTCCTCCAATCCGGAGCCTGCCCGCCGTCCGGCGAAGGCACAGGGCGAGGGCGGGAGCCTGTTCGGCAATCTCGGCGTGAAGAAGGCCGCGAAGCCGCGCACCCAGCGCGAGCGGCTCGTGAACTTCGGCGGCAGCGAGACGCAGGTCATCCTCTTCAATCCCAAGACCTTTGAGGAGGCGGGGGAACTGGTCAATCACCTCAATCAGAGCCGTTCCGTGGTGATGACGCTGGAGGGCGTGCCGAACGACAATGCACGCCGCCTGCTTGACTTTTTGTCCGGCATAACCTTTGCCCTGCAGGGAAAAATAACCCCGATCTCCGCAAAGACGTATTTCGTCTCCCCGCAGAACGTCGATCTGCTCAATTCGCAGAGCGAGCAGCCGGTGAGCGACGAGCAGTATTTTTGAGAAACAAACACGCATTGAAAGGTGGATAAAGATATGATTACCGCTCAGGACATTCGTGAAAAGACTTTTGAAAAGGCACGCTTCAGCGGCTATGACATGGCCTCCGTTGACGATTTTCTGGAGGAGCTGGCGGAGGATGTTACCGCAACTCAGAAGGAGAACGCCGTTCTCAAGAGCAAGATGAAGGTTCTTGTGGACAAGATCGAAGAGTACCGCGCCAATGAGGACGCGCTGAACATGGCGGTTCTCTCCGCCCAGAAGCTCGCCGTTCAGATAGAGAACGACGCGCGCGCCCGCGCATCTGCGATGCTGGCCGAGGCCGACAAGCAGGTCAAGGCGAAGGTCGGCTCCATCGCCGAGCAGACCGCCGCGCAGGAGAAGCGTCTGGCGGACGCCAAGGCCGCTACCGCGAAGTTCTTCGACGGCGTACGCGCCCTGTGCAACACCCAGCTCAAGAATATCGACGCCATCAGCAGCGGCATAATCTCCTCTCCAGAGCCCGAAGCCGTTCCCGCGCCCAGAGCCGCAGCGCCTTCTGTAGAGGACGCTGTGCGAAGCATCGAAAATTCCGTGGCACGAATACAGCCGGAGCCTTCCATACAGATAGACATCCCCAAGACCGTGGATGCTCCCGCTTCCAAGCCTGCTGTCCAGTTTGACAGCACTCAGCCCTTCACTCTGTAAGTGGGGCTGGGATCGATACGCTGATTCGCGGGGCGAGCGCAGCTGCGCGCGCCCCCTTTGATTTGATATACTACTATATAAATAGGAGACACAAAAATGTCACAGGATTTCAACTCCACTCTTAATCTGCCGAAAACCGACTTTCCCATGCGCGCGGGCCTGCCCAAGCGCGAGCCCGAGATGCTGAAAAAGTGGGAAGAGCAGGATATCTATAACGAAATGCTCAAGAAGAACGAGGGCAAGCCCCGCTTCTCCCTGCACGACGGCCCTCCGTTCTCCAACGGCAACATCCACATGGGTCACGCGCTCAACAAGTCCATCAAGGACTTCATCGTCCGCTCCTACGCGATGCGCGGCTACTACACTCCGTATATCCCCGGCTGGGATAACCACGGCATGCCCATCGAGAGCGCCATCATCAAGGAGCAGAAGCTCAACCACAAGGCCATGAGCGTTGCGGACTTCCGCTCCGCCTGCGAGGCCTACGCCGAGAAGTACATCAACATCCAGCGCGATGGCTTCAAGCGCCTCGGCGTTATCGGCGACTGGGAGCACCCCTACAAGACCATGAACAAGGGCTTCGAAGCCGATGAAGTCCGCATCTTCGGCAAGATGTATAAGAACGGCCATATCTATAAGGGACTTAAGCCTGTCTACTGGTGCGCCAAGGACGAGACCGCTCTCGCCGAGGCCGAGATCGAGTATCAGGACGATCCCTGCACCACCGTTTACGTCAAGTTCCCGATGAAGGACGATCTTGGAAAGCTCGGCCACCTCGACCTCTCCAAGCTCAGCTTCGTCATCTGGACTACCACCATCTGGACGCTGCCCGGCAACCTCGCCATCGCCCTGCATCCGGACGAGGCATATGCCGTCGTCAAGGCGCCGAACGGCGAGATGTACATCATGGCCGAGGCTCTGACCGAGAAGGTCATGAAGATCGGCGGCTTTGACAGCTATGAGATCGTCGAGACTCATCCCGGCCGCTTCTTCGAGAATATGCTCGCGCAGCATCCCTTCCTCGACAAGACCTCCCGACTGCTGCTGGCTGACTACGTCACCATGGACTCAGGTACCGGCTGCGTCCATACCGCTCCCGGCTTCGGCGCGGACGACTATCAGACCTGCATGCGCTACGGCATGGAAATGGTCGTTCCTGTCGATGACCAGGGCCGCCATACCGAATATGCCGGCAAGTACGCCGGACTGAAGACCGACGAATCCAACCCCATCATCCTCAACGACATGAAGGAGAGCGGCGCTCTCTTCGCCTCCGAGGAGATAATCCATAGCTACCCGCACTGCTGGCGCTGCAAGAGTCCGATCATCTTCCGCGCCACCCCGCAGTGGTTCTGCTCGGTCGATTCCTTCAAGGATGAAGCTATCGCCGCCTGCGAGAACGTCCGCTGGCTGCCCGCGTGGGGCAAGGATCGGATGGGTGCAATGATCCGCGAGCGCGCCGACTGGTGCATCTCCCGTCAGCGCCGCTGGGGTCTTCCTATCCCCGTGTTCTACTGCGAGGACTGCCATAAGCCCGTCTGCACCGACGAGAGCATTGAGTCTGTCGCAAATATATTTGAAGAGAAGGGCAGCAACGCGTGGTTCGAGATGGACGCCGCAGAGCTTCTGCCCGAAGGCTTTACCTGCCCGCACTGCGGCGGCAAGCACTTCACCAAAGAGACCGACACTCTGGACGGCTGGTTTGACTCCGGCTCCACCCATTACGCCGCCATGCAGCGCGACCAGGGCTTCTGGCCTGCAGATATGTATATGGAGGGCGGCGACCAGTATCGCGGCTGGTTCCAGTCCTCACTGCTCGTCGCGGTCGGCGCGCTGGGCAAGGGTGCCCCGTACAAAGAGTGCCTGACCCACGGCTGGACTGTTGACGGCGAGGGCAAGGCGATGCACAAGTCCCTCGGCAACGGTGTCGATCCCGCCGATATCGTCAAGGAGTTCGGCGCGGATATGATCCGCCTCTGGGCAGGCTCCGCCGACTACCATGTCGATGTGCGCTGCTCCAAGGAGATATTCAAGCAGCTCAGCCAGAACTACCTGAAGTTCCGCAATACCGCGCGCTACTGCCTTGGCAACCTCGACGGCTTCGACGCGAACGATCTCGTCGCGCCGGAGGATATGCTGGAGCTTGACCGCTGGGCAATAACTAAGCTCAACCAGCTTATAGAAAAGGTCGCGGATGCCTATAATGACTACGAGTTCCATGTGGTCTCCCATGCCATCAACGACTTCTGCGTCGTGGAGATGTCCAGCTTCTATCTTGATATTATCAAGGACAGACTGTACTGCGAGGGCAAGAACAGCCTCAAGCGCCGCAGTGCGCAGACCGCTCTGTACCTGATCCTCGACAGCATGGCCAAAATGTTTGCCCCGATCCTCGCCTTCACCTGCGATGAGATCTGGCAGGCGATGCCGCACCGCGAGGGCGACGACGAGCGCAACATCGTGCTCAACGAGATGAACGAGCCCTTCACGCAGTACGCGCTCTCCGACGAGGCGCTTGCCCGCTGGGACAAACTCATCGCCCTGCGCGACGATGTCAACGGAGTGCTTGAATCCGCCCGCGCGTCCAAGCGCATCGGCAAGCCGCTGGAGGCTTCCGTCCGGCTCCACGCCAAGGACGAGGCCAGCCGTGAGCTGCTCGATGAGGTCGGCAGCATGAACCTGTCCGAGCTGTTCATCGTCTCCCAGTGCCTCATCAAGGATGAGGATAGCGAGGAGGCCGAGGCGGTCAGCGGTGCCGGTTCCAACAATCCCGGCCTGAACATTTCCGTCATTGAGGCTCCGGGCGTCAAGTGCCCGCGCTGCTGGATGCATTCTCTCAACGCGCAGCCCGAAACCGGACTCTGCCCGCGCTGCGCGGCGGTCATCGCCGGAGAGTGATCTCAGGAGACCGATCGGATAAAATTCGAGCGCCGTCTCCGGGCGGCAGATAGGAGAAAAATATGCTGTATGCGATAGTTGCGCTGCTCGCCGTTATCGTCGATCAGTGGGTCAAATACTGGGTCGCGGGCAATATCCCGCTGGAGAGCACCGTCAACGAGCTTATCCCCGGCGTGATAAGCGTGGTGAACGTCCATAATTCCGGAGCCGCTTTCGGCTTCCTGAGCGGCGGCGGCGCGCGCATCCCGTTTATAATCATCTGCGGCGTGTTCACCGTTGCGATAATCATCGCCCTCGCCACGAACTTCATCTCCAACCCGCTTGGCCGTTGGAGCGCGGTGTTCGTAATGGCGGGCGGCATCGGAAACTGCATCGACCGTATTCTGTACGGCTACGTGCAGGACATGTTCATGTTCGATTTTGCGCCCAGCTTCCCGATATTCAACGTCGCGGATATCTTCATAACCGTCTTTGCACTGCTGTTCATCGTGTCGCTGTTTTTCGGCGGACACCGTGACGAGGAAGAGGACGATGAGGATTACGACGACGAGGACGACTACGTGCTTGAGGATGACGAGGAGGACGATGTCCCCGCCCGTCCCGCGTTCAAGCGCCGCAGCCGTGAGCCGCGCGAGGAAGCGCCGAAGGCCGAAAAGCCCGCGCGCAAACGCAGGCCGAAATATGAGGAGGAGTATGAGCAGTATAAGGCTGCCCGCGCCGCCCGCGGCGTGCAGACTCCGCCGTCCCCGGCCGCGCAGCGCGTGACCGTGCAGAATCCGTCCGACCCCTTCGCCGAGTGGGAGCGCGCAAACGCTCAGGTCGAGGCGAAGCGTCAGAGCGACGTTGCCGAGCTGACCGGCCAGACCCCGACCGTTTCCACCCGCCCCGCCTATAAGCCCTACACGGCGCAGGCCGCGCCGCGTCAGCAGGCGGCTCCCGCGCCCGCTCCGGTGCGTCCGGCAGCTCCGGCTGCTCCGGCACTGACGAGAAAAGCGGCGCCCGCAAAGCAGGAGACGAAGAGCGAAGACGAATTCTCGCTGGACGATATCCTTAACGAGTTCAAGTAATGGACGAAAATATTGTAACAATAGTTGCGGAGGAGAGCGGCGACAGGGTCGACGCTCTCCTTGCGCGCAGTATAGACTCCCTGACGCGCAGCGCCGCCCAGCGCCTGATAGAGGACGGCGCGGTCCTGCTCGGCGGCAAGGCCGTGAAGAAGAATTATAAGTGCGCCGCGGGGGACAGATTCGAGGTGCTCCTGCCCGAAGCGGAGGAGACCGAGCTTGTCGCGCAGGATATCCCGCTGGACGTGGTGTATGAGGACGGGGACGTTATCGTCGTCAACAAGCCGCGCGGCATGGTCGTGCACCCCGCGCCGGGGCATCCCGACGGGACGCTTGTGAACGCCCTGCTGTGGCACTGCGGCGATTCGCTGTCCGGCATCGGCGGCGAGAGGCGCCCCGGCATCGTCCACCGTATTGATAAGGACACCTCGGGGCTGATAATCGCCGCGAAGAACGACTTTGCGCACCAGTTCCTCTCCGCGCAGCTCTCGGATCACACGCTGGGGCGCGAGTACGAGGCGGTCGTCCACGGCGGCTTCCGCGACGATGCGGGCACGGTCGATGCGCCGATAGGCCGCCACCCTGTGGATCGCAAGCGCATGGCGGTCACGCCGAAGAATTCGAAGCCCGCCGTGACGCACTATGAGGTCATCGCGCGCTACCGCGGCTATACGCGCATACTCTGCCGCCTTGAGACCGGCCGCACTCACCAGATACGCGTCCATATGGCCAGCATCGGGCATCCGCTGCTCGGCGACGGCGTGTACGGCGCGCCGTGCCCCGAAAAGGGGCTTGAGGGGCAGTGCCTCCATGCGCGCCGGCTGAAATTCATCCACCCCCGCACCGGACAGCTCGTCCGGCTTGAAGCGCCGCTGCCGGAGTATTTCACGCAGGTCATCTCCCGGCTCGGCAACGAAATATAAGGAGTGAAGATATGAGCAAATACATAGTGTACGCGCTGGTGACGGCGGCGGTCGTCGCCGCGATCGTGCTGGTCGTGAAGATCATCTCCGGCGCGATAACGCTTATCAGCGGCCTGTTCAATGTGATCCTCGGCGTGATCGTCGTGCTGGCGGTCATCGCGCTGGTGGTCTGGATGTTCCGATACGCGGCAAAGCATAAATAAAGATGAAAACAGCCATCCGAACTATCTATCGGATGGCTGTTTTCGTTGTTCAGCTTACACGGTACGTATATATTTGCCGATGAATTCGTCAAGCTTGGCGGCGTAAGCCTCCGGCGCGCGGTGCATACTCTCCACATGATGCGCGCCCTCGACGAAAAGATGATCCTTCGCGCCGGGGTACAGCTCGTACAGCTCCTTGCCCATGGCAAAGGGAACCGTGTGATCATCCGTGCCGTGCACGAAGAGTATCGGCAGCGTTGCGCGCAGCATGTGCGGCCGCACATCGCCGTCGCGCAGGGAGTATCCGGCCACAACGCGGTTTATCGCGCCGAGCGGCCAGACGAGCAGCCCCAGCCGCTGGCGCAGGGAATCCACCGGACTCGAAAACCCGCAGTCGTCCACGATGAAGCGTACGCAGGGCGGGCAGCGGTCGCTCATGCTCAGCACCGTTCCGCCGCCCATCGAGAAGCCGTGGAGTATTACCTGAATGTCAGCGCCGAAGCGCTCCTGCAAAAAGTCCAGCCATTTCAGGCAGTCGCGGCTCTCAAACACGTCGAAGCCGATGTAGCGCCCCTCGCTCTCACCGGCGGCGGTGTTGTCGCAGCAGAAGAGATCGAAGCCGCGGCTTTTGTAGTACTCGTAGTACATTCCGGCGGCCTCCGCGTGCTCCGAGCGGTAGCCGTGTATCAGGAACGCGATGCGCCCGCAGGGCTTTTCGCCGCAGGGGTAGTAGAAGCCGTGCAGCAGCTCGCCGCGTTCGGAGCGCATCGCGAAGCGCAGCTGCGGAGCTTCACGCAGAGCCTGCGCTGCGCCGTCGCGGTGGGCGTAGTAGTCCGCGGAATGCGTGCGTTTGTCCATTATGGGGTTCAGTATCCGCGAGCCGTTGCGGCAGAAGGTGTATTTATACACCTCGGCCAGCGCGGCACCCGCGGCCGCAGCGACGGGGATAAGTGCTTTTCTCAGTTTCATTCTCGGTTTGTGCCTCATTTCTTATACTGAAGATCAGGTCACGGGCAGCACCGCGCCGATGGTGGCGAGCAGGGTTGAAAGCCCGACCAGGATCTGGAACGGCAGTGAGCCGAACACTCCGATGAGCGCGGAGCCGCCGACTCTGCGGCGCGAGAGATTGTAGGCCACGAGGATGCCAAGCCCGGTGACAACCTGTATCACACTCGCAAAGCGCGTGAAGCCGACGAAGCTGGACAGCCCGAAGAACGCCAGCAGCAGGCAGGGCAGCGACGCCGCGAGCCAGCTTATATGGCGGCTCCAGCCGGTCTGCTCGCCGACGATGTCGCGCAGGTTCAGCGTGTTTGCCCAGAAAGATGTCGCCAGTGCGAGCAGAGTGAACACGTAGCCGACCACGCTCACCCAGCCGCCGAGATGCGCCGCGAGATCGACCAGCGCGCCGTCCTCGCTTATATTCTGCCCCGCGCCGAGCAGGGTCATCAGTGTTATGAGCAGGATCATTCCCGCGTTTATTGCAAGGCCGAGCGCGATGCTGCCGCGGATGCGCTTAGGATCGCCCTCAAGCCCCTTGACGACCTGCGGCGTGGACATGACCGCGGACAGCGAAAAGCTGACCATACCGTACATCGCAAGAACGTTGTTCCAGCCGTGCCATCCGCTCGGCAGCGGGCTGATATCGGAGCGCAGTGTGGCGACAAACAGTATGCCGATCACGGCGAGCATCGAGCCGACGGCGATCTTCTCGCAGATGCCGACGAGCTTCATCCCGATAAACACGACGCCCGCGCCGATAATGTAGAACAGCAGCATGCCCCAGACGTCCGGCAGGCCGAACCAGCTGCGGAACACCGCCGCTGCGCCTGTCAGAAATGCGCTGACGTTCACAATGACCGACACGCCGAGCAGCGCGAAAGTCAGCCAGGTAAGAATCTTCTTGATGCGTCCGGAGAACAGCTCCGCGTCGAAGCAGCTCACGAACTGCGCGCCGTTATTGTTGTACGAAAGCTCCGCAATTATGAGGTGCAGCACGATGTTTATGAGGTAGCCCAGCGCGATTATCCAGAGAATTTCGCGCAGGCTGTTGTGCGCCGCGAGGTACGGCACCGAGAGTATCCCCGCGCCGACGCCGTGGCCGACAATGATGCTGGTCGCCTCAAAGAAGCTGAGACGGGATTCGCCCTTGATCTTACTCATATATTCAAAACTCACTTTCTGTGCTTTATCTGCATAAAAAGTTTCGGGAAAAGCTTGCCTGCGAGTGCCATCATGCGGAAAGTGAACATCGTGAGCGTCACGTTCCCGCTGCGGATGACGGCGCAGGGCAGTTTCACCGCGGCGCCGCCGGTCGCGGCTTCGCTGCGGCGCAGGACGCGCCTGTTCGTGACGACGCGGCGCACGTAGGAGCGCTTTTCAAGATAATTCAGCGGGCAGGACGGCGTGAAGAGATTCGTCAGGCAGGAGAAGATGCTCTTCATGAACATGTATTCCATGCTGCCGTCGCTCTCCGCGCCGAACTCAGTGCAGAGCTGCTCTATGCGCTTGTCGGACAGCAGGCAGACCTCCAGCTTGCGGTCGTAGTATTTGGTGATGAGGCTCTCGCCGCGGTGCATTATATACCGGTATTTGCAGCCGGGCAGCACGCTCACGCGGTCGATCTTTTCAAGGCAGTCGAAGACGTAGAGCCTGTCCTCGCCCCAGCGAAAATCGCGGAAGCGGATGCCATTGCTGCGGATGAGCGACGCGCGGTAGAGCTTGCCCCAGACCTGATTGAGGAGGTTCGCCTTGTACAGGCGCGGCAGCGCCTCGGCCATTCCGGCGCGGTCGATGAGCTGCTCCGGCTCGCAGTAATAGCGCTCCGAGCCGTCCACGCCCACGATAGTGTAGCCGAATATGACCATATCCGCGCCATTCGCGCCGCCCAGCGCGTATTCCAGCGCGTCGGGCAGCAGCCGGTCGTCCGAGTCGAGGAACATTACATATTCCGCTTCGGGATCGGCGGCGGCAAGCCCATGCTCGCGCGCGGCGGCGGGGCCGCCGTTTTCAACGGTCAGCAGCTTCACGCGCGCGTCCTTCTCCGCCATCGCGGAGACGACGGCGGCAGTGTCGTCCTTTGAGCCGTCGTTGACGATTATCAGCTCGAAGCTGCCGCAGCTCTGCGTGAGGACGCTGTTGACGCAGCCCTCTATATATCCGGCGGCGTTGTATGCCGGCACGATTATCGATACCATGGGATGCTCGTTCATGGCTGCTCTCCTTTTTCGCTGTCTGCGCTGTGATAGAATTCAAGGAAGTATTCGTACATGGGCATGAGCTTTGCGTAGGCGTCGGTGAGTATCCCCGGCAGCTCCGGAGAATACAGCGCGGCGTCGTGGTCGCGGCTGCACTCCAGTCCGATGCGCTTGCGGTTATACCAGCGGCCGAGCGGATCGTCGGCGTGCCCCTTGGGGCGCTTGTATTCCTCGCCGGTCAGCCTGAATCCGCCGCCGCGCTCGATCTTGCGGACGATGCGCTCAAATCTGGCGGGGTTGGAGTCTAGGCTGCGGCGGAAGGCCTCCATCTGGCTGGGCGTCGCGCTGTAAAAGCCCATGCCGTAGCTGTAATCGGCGGCGCCGATCTCGAACCAGAACATCGGCCCTTCGAGAAGGATGCTGCCGTGCTTTATAGAGAACCACAGATGATCCTTGTACGGCCCGCGCCCGAACAGCCGCCGCGCGTCGCGGTAAATGCGCGAGACGTGCAGGCGGCAGTCCATCTCCGGAAAGCGGCTGCACATCAGCGCCTGAGTCTCGGCGGCGAGCGCCTTGAACGGCTCGTTCACGGTCTGCTCAAACTGCTCCTTGTGCTCGTTGAACCAGACACGCTCGTTATTGAATGCCAGCTCCCAGAGAAAATCTCCGGCAGCGGGAGTAAATCCGTTAAACATGATATACGCTCTTTCTTGCTTCTTTCATACTAAATCTACTTATAATATTAACATATTGATCCGGCTTTATCAAGCGGAGCGGGCGGGACGTTTTTGGGCAAAATACGCATTTTGAAAATTGACTGATATATGGGGTAAGTGGTAATATATTATCGTATGAGAAATTGTACTGAGAAATTGTGTAGTAAAATTATGATTAGGAGGCTCTGTAATGAAAAAGAAACTTCACTATGCGGGTGCAGCGGTTTTACTGGCTTCCGTGCCTCTGTTCATGCTGGCTCCGGGACGGGTCACGAAGCGCCAGCGCGCGCCGTTCCAGAACGTGAACTTTGCCCATCGCGGCCTGCATTCGCGGGATAAGAGCGTCCCGGAAAACTCGCTGGAGGCGTTCGAGCTGGCGTCCCGCGCCGGTTACGGCATCGAGCTTGACGTGCAGCTTTCAAAGGACGGTCAGGTCGTGGTGTTCCATGATGATGACCTCAAGCGCGTCTGCGGCGTGGATTGCCGGGTTGACGAAAAAACATATGCCGAGCTTACGGAGCTGAGGCTCTGCGGCACGGAGTATACCGTTCCGCTCTTCACCGAGGTGCTCGCGACCGTCAGAGGCCGCAGCCCGCTCATCGTCGAGCTGAAGCGCGGCCGCCGCAATATTGAGCTGTGCGAAAAGACCTACGCTCTGCTTGCTGAATACAGGGGCGACGTGTGCATCGAGAGCTTCGACCCATTCATCGTGGCGTGGTTCCGTTTCCATGCGCCGGAGCTTCTGCGCGGCCAGCTCGCCATGCCCGCAGAGCGGTATGAGAATTTCACGAAGCCGCTCGCCTTTGCGCTGAGCCACGGACTTATGAACTTTGTATGCCGCCCGCAGTTTATGGCCTACCGTATAGGCCACCGGCCGCTCACCGTGCATATCGCGGAGAAGCTTGGCGCCATGAAGGTGGCGTGGACTTCGCATGAGCCGAAGAACGAGCGCGGCAAGGACGCGGTCATCTTCGAATTCTATAAGCCATCGGTCAAGTTCGACCCCAAACGTAAATAAGCAGATATAAATAATCTCCGGATCACCGATCCGGAGATTATTCAGTCTGTCAAAGAACGTGTGCAGCAGGGCGCGGATAAGAGAGCAGCGGGGGAGCTTGAGGGGTAGCGCAGCGGCGGCGCGGTAGTGAATGACATGCCGGTGGCATGTCAGAGCCGCGCCGCCGCTTCGCTACCTAATAGGGGCGCCCCACACACAACGCAAAACCGGTCCCCATCCTGTTCGGAGGGGGACCGGTTCAACTATCCCGCGCACATTGCGCCCATCACTTCACAACGTCAAAGGTCAGAGTCACCTTGAACAGATCGCCGTCGACGGTCAGCTCCATCGTGCCCTTCTGCAGCTGCGCGAGACTCTGCGCAATGTTCAGCCCAAGGCCGCTGCCCTCGGTATTGCGCGAGCTGTCGCCGCGCACGAAGCGCTCCATCAGCTCGTCGCTGGAGATGTTCAGCTGACGGCTGGAGATGTTCCGGAACGTGACGACCGCCTTGCCGTCCCGCTCGCACACCTCAAGGTACACCCGCGTCCCGCGCTGCGAATACTTGCAGATATTGTTCAGCAGATTATCAAAAATGCGCCACATATGCCGCCCGTCGGCCATGATTATCACCGGCTTCTCCGGCTTCGTCAGCACCGGCTCCAGCCCCGCTGCGCTCAGCTTCTCGCCGTATTCGCCCAGCGTCTGATCCAGCAGCACGCCGACGTCGCAGGGTTCGGCATTGACGGTCAGATTGCCCGTCGACGCCTTTGACGCCTCGAGCAGATCGTCGATCAGCTTCTTCAGCCGCGCCGACTGCCGCTGCAGAACGTCGATATATTCGCGCATCTTCTCGTTTTCGGGCTTCTCCTTGCCGAGAAGATCGACGTAATTTATTATCGAGGTGAGCGGAGTTTTGATATCGTGCGAGACGTTCGTGATAAGCTCGGTGCGGAAATGCTCGCTGCGCATCCGCGCCTCGACCGCCAGCGACACGCCGTCGCGGATGGTGTTGAGATTTTCACCTTGCTCGCGGAATGGGCCGTAGAGCTTCGCGGTGTCGACAACACAGCTCTCGTCGCCCGCGGCGAGCTTCTGCCCCGCGGTCAGCAGCTTTTTCGCGCATATCGCCGTGTATATCAGCGCCGCGGCCAGCAGCGCGTTTGTGATGAGCCACACTACGCCGCTGTTCATGGAGATAAGCTCCAAAAGCAGAATCACTGCCACTGCGACGCAGGTCTTCGGCACGAGGGGCATCCCGCGGACAAGCTCTGCGATCGCGTGGCAGACGCTGCGGATTAGCCGCCACACCCACGCCAGAACCTTGTATATGATGCAGCCCTTGATGACGCCGCCGAGCTTCACGCGCACGGCGAAGCTCATGATGTACAGCAGTATCAGCAGCGCCGCCACCAGTATGACAAGGCAGGCGAGCATGATGAGGAGGATGCTGTCGTAAGACATCTCGGCCAGTATCGCCCACAGGCAGGAGATCGCGACGATCATCAGCAGCGTGAACAGGTCAAAAGGGATCTTGTCAACGAAGCTCGGCACGATGCCCTCGCTGCCCGCCCGATGCCCCGCGGCGCAGAGCAGGAAGATGAACAGCACCAGGCACAGGATGAAGGACACCGCCGCGATAACGATGAGCTGGTAGCGGCAGTTGTAGATCAGCTCCGCCCAGTACAGGCTGACGAAGGTGTCGGAGTTGTCGCCGTCGGCGGGCTCGCGGAGAATGTAGCCCTCGATGACGACGTTGTCGGCGGCTGTGACGGAGTCGCCTCTGCTGCCGGAGTGGCTGTCGTCTTCGGTGATGACGAAGTCTTTGCTGCTCAGGTTCAGATCTGGGATGCTGTACGGCTTCTCGGCGTACCACTGGTAGTCCGCGCCGTCAAGCCCGTCGAACAGGATTTTGCCGGTGTCCTTGTCGCGCAGGACGAAGCGGAACGCGCTGTCAAGGCCGCTGCGGTACTGCGCGTAGTCCGGATTGTAACCGTTGTACAGACGCTCGAAGGTCTGGTACAGCTGGGAATAGCCCATGCTGGACAGCACACGTTCACGCAGCGTGTTGGCACTGCCTGCGTAGCCGCCCGCGTCGGCCATCACGCCCACGCCTATGAGCGAGCCGACGAACACGATGCCCATAACAGCGAGCAGGAACACCGCCACGGCCTTTGCAGCGAAGCTGCTTTTAAGTTTGCTCATGTCTTACCCCTCTCAATCTTGTAGCCCTGCCCCCAGACCGCCTTGAGATAGCGCGGCTCGGCGGGGTTTATCTCTATTTTTTCGCGGATGTGCCGGATGTGGACAGCCACGGTGCTCTCCGCGCCGTAGGGCTCGTCGTTCCAGACCCGCTGGTACAGCACCTTCGGCGGGAATACCTCGCCGGGGTGCTCCATGAGTAGCTTGAGAATGTCATACTCGGTGGGCGTAAGGCTGACCTTTTCGCCGTCCACCGTGACTTCCTTGCTGCGGTCGTCGAGGCATATGCCGTCGAGCCGCAGGCAGCTGTCCTTCATCGTGCCGCCGCCGAGCTGCATATAGCGCCTGAGCTGTGAGCGGACGCGGGCGAGCATCTCCACGGGGTTGAAGGGCTTTGTGATGTAGTCGTCGGCGCCGACGTTGAGGCCGAGCACCTTGTCGGTGTCCTCGCTCTTGGCGGTCAGCAGGATGACGGGGAGGTTGCTCTCCTCGCGGAGCTTCACCATTGCGCTGATGCCGTCCATCTCGGGCATCATGATGTCCATCAGGACGAGATGTATCTCCTGAGCGCGGATGATCGCGAGCGCCTCGCGGCCGTTGTAGGCGGCAAAGGTGCGGTAGCCCTCGGCCTCGAGGTAGATCTTCAGCGCGGAGACTATGTCCTTTTCGTCGTCGCAGATAAGTATGTTGTACACTCTCTTCACCTCGCGTACTATATTAACGTATCGCGGGTTAAAAACCAAGTGGATAAATTATTAAGAAATGATTAATGAGGGGGGCAGACTCGGTGGATTGCCATCAGGAAAAAGAATGCAGACACTGAACCGACCTCTTAGGGGACGGCCACTGTGCCGTCCCGTGTACATTATCCCCCCACACGCAAAACCACCCTGACGGGTCTTTCGACCGGTCAGGGTGGTTCTTTCTTTATCATTCATCGAGCTTGAGGACTGCGAGGAAGGCTTCGGTCGGTATCTGTACGGTACCGAGCTGGCGCATCTTCTTTTTGCCCTCCTTCTGCTTCTCCAGCAGCTTCTTTTTACGCGTGATATCGCCGCCGTAGCACTTGGCAAGCACGTCCTTGCGCATGGCCTTGACCGTCTCGCGCGCGATTATCTTGCCGCCGATGGCCGCCTGAATCGGCACCTCGAACAGCTGCCGCGGGATATTCTCCTTCAGCTTCTCGCACAATCTGCGGGCGCGGGGATACGCCTTCTCGCGGTGCGCGATGAAGCTCAGCGCGTCGACCTGATCGCCGTTTAAAAGCATATCGACCTTGACCAGATCGCTCGTGCGGTACTCGCTCAGCTCATAGTCGAGCGAGGCATAGCCCTTCGTGCGCGCCTTGAGCGTATCGAAAAAGTCATAGATTATCTCGTTGAGCGGCATTTCATAATGCAGCTCGACAAGCCGTGTGTCGAGATACTGCATATTCTTATAGTCGCCGCGGCGCTCCTGACAGAGCGGCATGATATTGCCGACAAACTCGTTCGGCGTAATTATCGAGACCTTGACGTACGGCTCGTACGCCTCGGCAATGCTCGCAACCTCAGGATAATTATGCGGGTTATCGACCATGACAACGCTGCCGTCGGTCTTGACTACCTTATAAATAACGCTCGGAAGCGTGGTGACAAGCTCCAGATTGAACTCGCGCTCCAGCCGCTCCTGAATTATCTCCATATGCAGCATTCCGAGGAAGCCGCAGCGGAAGCCGAAGCCGAGCGCGACGGAGCTTTCCGGCTCGTACGAGAGCGAAGCGTCGTTGAGCTTCAGCTTATCCAGCGCGTCGCGCAGGTCGGGGTACTTCGAGCCGTCCTCGGTGTAGATGCCGCAGTAGACCATCGGGCGCGCCGGACGGTAGCCGGGCAGCTCGTTCGCGGTGGGATTCTCGGCGCTGGTGACAGTGTCGCCCACCTGCGTGTCTGCAACGTTTTTGATGCTGGCAGTGAAATAGCCGACATCTCCCGCGGACAGTTCATCGCACGGATCGAGTCCTATCGGGCGCAGGTGCCCGAGCTCCACGACCTTGTACTTTGCGCCGGTGGACATGAGCAGTATCTCATCCTCGCGGTGCAGCACGCCGTCCATCACGCGCATGAAAACGATGACGCCGCGGTAGTTGTCGTACTGGCTGTCGAATATCAGCGCCTTGAACGGTGCGTTCGGGTCGCCCGACGGCGCAGGGACGTTCCTGACGATATCGTCCAGCACCGCGTCGATGTTCAGGCCGATCTTCGCGCTTATCTCCGGCGCATCCTGCGCGGGGATGCCGATTATCTCCTCGATCTCGTCCTTGACGCGCTGCGGGTCGGCGGCGGGAAGGTCGATCTTGTTGATAACGGGCAGTATCTCAAGGTCGTTATCCAGCGCGAGATAGGTGTTCGACAGTGTCTGCGCCTCGACGCCCTGCGACGCGTCCACGACCAGCACCGCGCCCTCGCAGGCCGCGAGCGAACGGCTGACCTCATAGTTGAAGTCGACGTGCCCCGGCGTGTCGATGAGGTTGAGGGTATAGTCCTGCCCGTCTGCGGCGTGATAGTTCAGCCCGACGGCGCGCGCCTTTATCGTGATGCCGCGCTCGCGCTCAAGATCCATGTTATCGAGTATCTGATCCTCCATCACGCGCTGCTCCACCGCGCCGCACTTCTCGATAAGGCGGTCGGACAGCGTGGATTTGCCGTGATCGATATGGGCGATTATGGAAAAATTGCGTATCAGCTTCTGATCAGTCATCGGTCAGTCTCCTGTATTAAGCTCCGGTCCGGTCAGCGCGCGCTCCGCCTCGCTGACGATCCCGCGCAGCCGGTCAATGAATATGCGCGCCGCCTCGGCGGGCTGCCCGTCTCCGGCAGGCTGGCTGCTGCGGCAGAGCAGGTAGTCGGCGGTCACGCCGTAGTAGTCGCACACGCGGCAGACGAAGGCAAGCCCCGGCTCGCGCGTGCCGTTTTCATAGTGGCTCAGCAGCGCCTGACTTATGCCGAGGTCGGCCGCGGCCTTGCGCTGGCTGATATTTTTCTCTCGGCGCAGCGCCGAGAGCGTCTTGGGAAAGGTTCTGTCCATCGCTTCTCTCTTCTCTCTTTGTGATTACGATTTGTATATTATACAGACCTGTAAAGGATTTGTAAATAGAAAATTTACCGGAAATTTCACGCCGCCGGAAGCGGGGCGGAGCTTTTTCGCAATATTTCATCCAAATCGGTTTATTATACCGCAAAGTTCTTGAAAAAAGCGCAGAGACGTGGTAAATTAGTGTCTGTAATACCCATACTCTTATTTGGAGGTAAATTTGACATGTTTGAAAATCTTATCGAGATTCTGAAGAAAAATCCCCGCAAGATAGTTTACACCGAGGGCACCGACGCGCGCATCCTCGAATCCGCCGACCGCCTGAAAAAGGGCGGCTTCCTCACCCCCGTGCTTGTCGGCAATGTTGACGACGTGAAGGCCGCGGCGGCGAAGGGCGGCTTCGACATCGAGGGGCTTGAGATCCTCGACCCCGCCACTTATGACCGCATGGACGAGATGGTCGCCACCATGGTCGAGCTGCGCAAGGGCAAGATGACTGCCGACGAGTGCCGCGCAAGCCTGATGAAGGGCAACTACTTCGGCACCATGCTCGTCAAGATGGGCGTTGCCGACGCTCTGCTCGGCGGCGCGACCTACTCCACCGCGGACACCGTGCGTCCCGCGCTCCAGCTCGTCAAGACCAAGAAGGGCGCGAACCTCGTCAGCTCCTGCTTTATCATGGTGCGCGGCGAAGAGATGCTCGCCATGGGCGACTGCGCGATAAACATCTCCTATGAGGACAAGCTGGACAAGGACGGCAACGTCAGGCTCAGCGCGGCGCAGCAGCTCGCCGAGGTCGCAGTCGAGACCGCAAAGACCGCGAAGGTCTTCGGCATCGACCCAAAGGTCGCAATGCTGTCCTACTCCACCAAGGGCTCCGGCAAGGGCGCGAACGTCGATCTCGTCCGCAACGCCACCGCCATCGCCAAGGAAATGGCTCCCGACATCGCGATCGACGGCGAGATGCAGTTCGACGCGGCCGTTTCTCCGGTCGTCGGCCAGCTCAAGTTCCCCGGCAGCAAGGTCGCAGGCTATGCCAACACCTTCATTTTCCCAGAGATTCAGTCCGGCAACATCGGCTATAAGATCGCCCAGCGGCTCGGCGGCTTCGATGCCTACGGCCCCATTCTTCAGGGTCTGAACGCTCCGATCAACGACCTCAGCCGCGGCTGCAACGCCGAAGAGGTCTACCAGATGTCCATCATCACCGCCGCCCTGGCATAAAATAGCGGCGAAGCATATCGAAAGTCCGAATACGGGAGCTGTTTTGGCGGTCTCCCGTATTCGCATACCACCAGTATCGGTTGACAAGGGCAAACACGGTTTTGACGGGCAGAAATGCGTCCATACTTCTTCAAAGCCCTTGACAATACAGCAAGTATTCTCTGCGGCCTTTTCATCGTCTGGCCACATTTCTGCTCCGTCAAAACTGCTGCGCACCTGACAGGGATGGATTTTCGAGTGATTTTTGCTTTTTGAGACGCAGACGGGCTGCCGCCCTTCAAGACGAAAAGAGCAAAAAGCGCCGAAAAGACGCACTGTCAGGCGTGTCTGCCCTTGTTAACCGATACTAGCAAAATTCACGGGAGAACGCCTATGGACAGGGAAAAATACATGTCGCTCGCGCTGGAGCTTGCGCGCGAGGCCGCCGATAACGGCGAGGTGCCGGTCGGCTGCGTCATCGCCGACGGCGAGGGGCGCGTCATCGGCCGCGGCCGCAACCGCCGCGAGGAGGGGCACGACGCCACCGCCCACGCCGAGCTTGAGGCCATCCGCGAAGCCTGCGCCGAAATCGGCGACTGGCGGCTCGAGGGCTGCGCCATCTTCGTCACGCTCGAGCCCTGCCCGATGTGCGCCGGAGCAATAATAAATTCCCGCATACCGACGGTCGTGTTCGGCGCGCGGGATGAGCTTACAGGCTCCTGCGGCAGCGTGATAAACCTGTTCGAGGAACGCTACGGACACCGTCCGGCGGTGTTCGGCAGCGTCCGCGCGGAGGAATCGGCGCGGCTGCTGAAGGATTTTTTCAGGGAAAAGAGGTAGAGAAAATGTCCGTTGATAAATTCCCGTTCGGCGCGCTGGCCGACGGCACGGAGGTCACGGCATTCCGCATCAGCCGCGGGGCGATGAGCGCCGTGCTGCTCGACTACGGGGCGACGCTCCAGTCGCTCGTCGTGCCGGGGCGGACGGGCGCGGTGGACGTCGTACTCGGCTACGAGAGCGCCGGCGAATACGAGCGCCGCGAGGGCAACACCGGCGGGACGGTCGGCAGATACGCCAACCGTATCGGCGGCGGTGAGTTTGAGCTGAACGGCAGGCGCTATATTCTCGTCCAAAACTCCGGGCCGAACCATCTGCATGGCGGTCTGCGAGGCTTCGACCGGCGCATGTGGAGCGCCGAAGCTGGAGCCGATCATGTGCGCTTCAGCCGTCTGTCGCCGGACGGCGAGGAGGGCTATCCGGGCAATCTGCACGTCGCCGTGACCTACACGCTGACCGAGCACGGCCTGCGCATAGCGTATGACGCTGTCTCGGACGCGGATACGGTCATCAGCCTCACGAACCACAGCTATTTCAATCTCGCGGGCGGCGGCACGGCGCTGGCGCATGAGCTGCGCATCAATGCCGAAAGCTTCACCGAGAACGACGAGAATTGCCTGCCGACCGGCAGACTCATCCCCGTCGCGGGGACGCCGTTTGACTTCCGCGCGGCGAAGCCCGTCGGGCGCGATATCGGCACGGACGACGGGCAGCTTGCCATCGGGCACGGCTATGACCACAATTTCGCGTTGTCTGGACGCGACGCGGCGGAGCTGTACAGTCCTGAGAGCGGAGTCGCGATGAATATCACGACGGATATGCCGGGTGTGCAGCTGTATACGGCGAATTTCCTCGAGTGCATTCCGGGCAAGCGCGGCGCGCTTATGGAGCCGCACGGGGCGGTTTGCCTTGAGACGCAGGAGTTTCCGGACGCGGTGCACCACGCGGATTTCCCGTCGCCCGTCCTCCGCGCCGGTGCGGCGTATCACCGTGAAACGGAGCTCACGTTCGACGTACGGTGAATCAACCTTTCGGAGCGCTGTCTGCGCCGCACCCCCTCCGCGCCCCTTATAGGGGAGCTGTCGCGTAGCGACTGAGGGGGCGCCGGACTCGGTGTATTGCCATTAGGCAAAAGACAGCGCAAATTAAAAGAACCAGGGACGGCATAGCCGTCCCTGGCAGCTTGTCAAAAAAGTCCTTACAGGACTTTTTTGACAAGCTGCTTCATCCGCCGAGCATTTTGATATTATCAAAATGCTGCTTTGCTCCAAAAGTCATTGATGTATCAAGACTTTTGGACGGCGGTTTTATTGTATTTGAGGCGGGTCTTGCCCCCTCAAGCTCCCCCGCTGCTCTATTATCTGTGCCCAGCTGCACACTTTTTTGACAGACTGACAGGGATGGCATAGCCGTCCCTGTTTCACATTTTCATATTATTTAGCATTCGACTCCCGCTCAATAATACCCGAAGTCGGTTTCCGCGTAGGTCGCCCAGATGACGTTGGGGAAATGCTCCCGTATCCACGCGTTTGTGAGCGGACTATCCGCCGACAGGTCGAGGTTTATCCACTGCACCGGCCAATAGCCGACGTCGTCCGTCAGCTGCTCCTCAGGTATCAGCAGGCCGATATTCACACTGACGAGGTACTGCCGGTCAAGCTCCGGAATGAGCCACACCTTCCCCAGTCTGCCCTCATCTATCTCCGGCTGGATGCAGCTGTCGTACAGCTCGCTGGCCTGCTCCGGCGTGAGGTCTACCGTGGAGCCGTAGCTGGCAATCTCCGGATTATAGAAGCCTATATACGCCTGATACACCGTCTCCGGCGTCACGGCCTGCGGCGTCGCGGTGCGCGCCTTGATTGCCTCGGAGCTGTTGACAATATTCTGCACCAGCCATATCTCGGAGTTTTTGTCCTCCGCCTCCGCCGCGGTATTCAGCAGATAATACGACCGCTGCGTCGTGCTGCCGTCCTTCAGCTCATAGTTCAGCATGAGCCACACACCGTCATAGCGCTCATAATTGCGCTTTTCATAGCTGCGCTTCTCGTTTATTATGCGCCGGTGCAGCTCGCGCACATCGGCGACGTTCTGCTGCTCGGTAAAGGCGTCCGGCGTCATGTAGTCCACGCTGAGCGTGACGCTGCTGACATCCTCCTGCGCGGGGACATAGCGCTCGTAGCCGTAGAGGTCGAACTCCCATGTGAATATAAACACCGCGATGATGCCGACGCATATCCCAAGCCCGCGCCAGCCGGTCGAAAAGACGTGCAGCGTCTTTTCCATGATCATCTTCGCCATGAAGTAGCCGACCGCCGCGCCCGCGGACATCAGAAGCATCAGCACAAAGGCCTCCGGCAGCCCGACGAAGCGCCGGTTCAGCCCGAAGTTTGCGTACACGAGGTAGGCCGCGACGATCGCGCCGCCGAAGCACATGCAGTATTTGAATATCGGGCGCAGCACCGGAATGGCCACGGCGTCCGACGCGCACTCCATGCGCCGCCGCCTGTACATGAACAGCCCCGCTGCCATCAGCAGCAGACCCGCCGCGCAGTACGCGCCGAGCTGCGGCAGGCCGCGCACCGTCCAGCCGGCGGTCTGCGGCGTACTCACCGCGCCGCTTCCGGCGACGGTGATCTCGGCGGTTCCGACGTCAGTCCAGAAAACGTTGAAAAAGTTTGTGGCGTAGATAATGGGTGACAGGGCGATCAGCTCGCAGTTGCTGCCCGCCATGCCGTAGACAAAGTTGCTGAGGAGGTAGCGCAGGCCAAGCTCCACCGCGTACACCGAGACGTTCAGCAGCAGATACACCAGCGGCAGCACGAGGATGTTCCCCGTCAGCTGCCCGCAGAACACCGCGAAGCCGTAGAACGCGACGGTCTCCATCGCGATGATGCCCAGCGCCTCGGCGAGCACATAAGTCTCAACATACGCCCAGCCGGACACGACCACCGCGCCCAGCAGCACCGCTATGACGTCGGCGATCAGCATCGGCACAAGCCCACACAGCAGCGCCGTCATGTACATCGTCTCGCGGCGCAAGGGCAGCGAGCAGATCATCCCGACGCTGCGGCTCGAATACATGTAGCTGAACATCGCCATGGCCATCGCCGCGCCCGCCGGTATGGCGACGCGGACGCTCTGCATCGCGCACTCCAGCACGCGGGCGTTCGCCTGCGCGTAGCTGTATATAGCCACAGACGTCAGCTCCAGCGGGAAAGCAACGACCATCGCCGCGAAGTACACCGCCCAGAGCGGCCAGAAGCGTCTGGCGAGATTGCGGGCGATGCCCGCGTCAAAGCACGATATCTTTGATTTCATCGTCAGCCCCTCCCAGCTCGTATATAAATATCTCTTCAAGCGTCAGCGGCACGGTGTCCACAAACAGGGGGTTCACCGCGGCAAGCCGCTCGCGTATCTCGTCCGCATTGCCGCGCAGAACCAGCTGCTGAAGCCGCCCCATCGAGGAGCTGTGCAGGATGTCCAGCCCGTCGGGCAGCACGCCGCCGTCGGCGAAGGCAAGCTGAACCTTCACAAGCTCGTCCTGAAGCTCGTCCAGCCCCTTTTCGAGCAGCATCCTGCCGCCCTTCATAATCCCGACGTGGTCGCACACGTCCTCCAGCTCGCGCAGGTTGTGCGAGGAGATGAGCACGGTCGTGCCGTTTTCGCTGACGTCGTGCATCAGCTCGCGCCAGACCTGACGCCGCATCACGGGGTCAAGCCCGTCCACCGGCTCGTCGAGGATGAGTATTTCCGGCCGTGCGGACAGCGCCAGCCAGAATGCGGCCTGCTTCTGCATACCCTTGGACAGGCGGCGGATGGGACACTTCGGGTCGAGGCGGAACAGCTCGCCGAGCGCGTCGAAGCGCTGGCGGTCGAAGCGAGGGTACATGTCGCGGTAGAAGCGCATCATGTCCATGGCGCTGGCCTGACCGTAGTAGAACACCTCGTCGGGGATGTAGGCGATGCGGCCTTTGACGGCAGGGTTTTCGTATACCTGCTCGCCGCCGATCAGCACCGTGCCGGCGTCCTGACGGTAGATGCCCGCGAGATGGCGGATGAGCGTGGATTTGCCCGCACCGTTCGGGCCGACAAGGCCGTATACCGCGCCGTCCGGCACGGATGCGTCCAGCCCGTCGAGCGCGCGGAAGCTGCCGTAGCTCTTTACAAGACCTCTGACCTCTATCATTTTTCCGCCTCCAGTCTCTGTATCAGCTTGTCGCTCCCGACGCCGACGAGCGCAAGCTCGCCGACCAGCGCGTCGAAGCTCGAGAGCAGCTCCGCGCGGCGCGCCTCGAGCGCGGCGTCCTGCTGGCAGACGAAGCTGCCGCGGCCGGGGACGGAGCAGATGTAGCCCTCGGCCTCCAGCTCGCGGTAGGCGCGCTGGATGGTGTTGGGGTTGATGGTCAGGCTCGCGGCAAGCTCGCGCACGGACGGCATTTTTTCGTCCGGCGGCAGCGCGCCGCTGATGATGAGCTGGCGGAAGTTGTCCTTCACCTGCTCGTATATCGGGCGCGGGTCACGGTAATTGATGTTTATCAAGGGTACACCTCCCGTGTCAACTGTATTGCGTATCCTAACACAGTTAGTATAGAATCATGCGGCAGATTTGTCAACGGATACGATTCTTAAATTTCGTTAAGGGTCGGGGATATGGAATAGACGATGACTGGGGCGGGAATGTTGCGGGGGCGTCGAATTTTGTGCGTCGCAGCGCAAGGGGATAGAGCGACGGCCTCTGTGCCGTCCCGTGTACATTATTGTTTATAGTGCACTCTTCCTTTCTCCCTCTGCTACACTCTCTACTCTGGCGCAGCTGAGCAGCGCTCCCCCTCTCTCCCGCTTCCCCTATCGGCGTATAAAAACAGCTCCCATGCTATTAAACATGGGAGCTGTTTTGCTGGGGATCAAGGAGCCTTTTTCTTAGGAACTGAGGTTTGTGTCCTGTGGTAGGTCTCCGTGTATGCTCTTAACTTCTTTGCGAGCGCGGGGCTGACGGCGTCCGGCAGCATGCGCCAGACCCAATTGCCGCACTGCGTGCCGGGCGTATTCATGCGGCACTCGCCGCCAAGCTCCAGCACGTCCTGCATCTGCATCACGAACAGGTCGGACGCTGTGCCCATGCCGGTGCGGATAAGACCCCAGCACCAGCCCTCGTCGTCCGTGATATGCATATACCGCTTCGCAAACTCCTTATCCGCCCTGCCGATGCCCTTGAGCCAGCCGTTGACCGTCTCGTTATCGTGCGTGCCGATATAACAGACGCTGTTGCGCTCGCACCGATAGGGCAGGTAGTCCGACTCGCCGTGCGGGTCGAAGGCGAACATGAGTACCTTCATGCCGGGAAGTCCGGAATCGGCCAGAAGCTTTCTGACCTCCGGCGTCGTATAGCCGAGATCCTCGGCGATCAGTCGCAGGTCATGGAACCAGCCGAGCAGCACGCCGACCAGATCTATGCCGGGGCCGGGACGCCAGCGGCCGTTCTTCGCGGTCGTATCGCCGTATGGCACCGCCCAATAGCTCTCGAAGCCGCGGAAATGGTCGATGCGGATGATATCATACAGCTTCTTCGCGCCGTCGATGCGGCGTATCCACCAGCCGTAGCCGTCGGCCTTCATTGCGTCCCAATCGTACAGGGGGTTGCCCCAGAGCTGCCCCTCGTCGGTGAAATCATCGGGCGGGACGCCGGCCACCTCGACGGGAACGTTATCCTCATCGAGCTGGAAGAAGCGCGACTCGCTCCAGACATCCGCCGAGTCGAGCGCGACATAGATCGGCACGTCGCCGATGAACTCCACGCCCTGCTCGTGCGCGTAATCGCGCAGCGCGTTCCACTGGCGGAAGAACATGCACTGCATGAACACCTGGAAGTCTATCTCTTCGGCAAGCTCGGCGCGGTACTTCTCGACCGCCTCCGGCTCATGCTTGCGGATGTCCTCCTCCGGCCACTCGGTCCAGCTGACCATGCCGAAGTGCGCCTTGAGCGCCATGAACAGCGCATAGTTCTCGACCCACGCGTTCGCGCGGCGGAACTCCGCAAGCTCGGCGGCGTACTTCTTTTTGCCGCGCCCGTAGGCGAGGCGGAGCACGCCGAACCGATGCTGATATATCTTGCCATAATCAACCCTTGCCGGATCACTCCCCCAGTCGATATCCGCATATTCCGCTTTTTTCAGCAGCTTATCCCTGCAGAGCAGGTCAAGGTCGATAAGATACGGATTTCCGGCAAAGGTTGAAAAGGATGAATACGGGCTGTCGCCGTAGCTCGTCGGGCAAAGCGGCAGCAGCTGCCAGTACTTCTGCCCCGAGTCACGGAGAAAATCTACAAATTTATATGCGCTTTTGCCCATGGTGCCGATGCCGTGCTCCGATGGCAGAGAGCTCATAGCCATAAGAATTCCGCTGCTGCGGTTCATAAGAATCACTCGCTTTTTCTTTATATTAGCCCTTGACGGCGCCGGCCGCGACGCCCTTAATGATGTGCTTCTGGCAGGTCAGGTAGAATACGATGACAGGGACGATGCTCAGCATGATAAGCGCCATAGTCGCGCCCATATCGACCGAGCCGTAGCTTCCCTTGAGGTACTGGATGTGGATGGGTATCGTCATATAGTGCTTTCTGTCGAGCACAAGGTAGGGCAGAAGGTAGTCGTTCCATACCCACATTATCTCAAGCACGCCCACGGAAATGAGCGTCGGCTTGAGCATGGGCAGCACCACGGAGAAGAAGGTGCGCAGCGGTCCGCAGCCGTCTATCGCGGCAGCCTCCTCTATCTCGAGCGGTATGCTCTTGACAAAGCCCGAGAACATAAACACCGCAAGCCCCGCTCCGAAGCCGAGATATATAACGGGTATCGTCCACGGCGCGTTTAGCTTTAGCGTATCGGCGGTCTTTGCGAGGTTAAACATGACCATCTGGAAGGGTACGATCATGGAGAACACGCAGAGGTAGAACACTATCTTGCTGAAAAGCGTCCCCACGCGGGAGATGTACCACGCCGCCATCGAGGTGCACAGCAGGATAAGCCCCGTCGAAACGATGGTTATGAGCAAGCTGAAGCACACGGATTTGATAAAGGGATAGCTGCCGAAGGTCATGCCCTTGGTATAGTTTGCAAAGCCGACAAAGCTCTTTTCGTTCGGCATGGCAAAGGTCTCGGTGTTGACATAGGCATTTGCCTTGAAGGAGTTTATCAGAACGAGGAATATCGGCATGAGGTAGAACAGCGCAATAAACGCGAACACTACCGTCAGCACGAGCTTTTTCTTATCGCCCTTGTTGAGCCGCTTGGGCTGCTTTTTTACCATGTTCGCCATTACTGCTGAACCTCCTTGTCTCTGCTGGATTTGAGCTGGAGAATGCTTATGACGCTCACGAGTATGAAGAACACGACGGCCTTGGCCTGACCCGTGCCGCGGTTCGTGGAGCTGGCATAGAATGCGTTATAGATATTGAGCGCGAGCATTTCTGTTGTTTTGAGCGTCTCGCCCCCGGCCTGTACGAATGGACGGCCCGCTGTGAGCGCAAGGTTCTGGTCGAAGAGCTTGAAGGAATTGGTGAGCGTGAGGAAGGTGCATATAGTGATGGACGGCATGACGTTCGGGATCGTGACCTTCCACAGCGTCTGCCATGAGCTTGCGCCGTCGATGCGCGCGGCTTCGAGGATATCCTCCGGCACGGCCTGGAGACCTGCAATGTAGATTATCATCATGTAGCCTATCTGCTGCCACGCCATCAGTATCTGCAAGCCCCAGAAGCCGTACTCCGTCTTGAGGAGTATCGAGGTGCCGTAGCGCAGAAGGATGCCGTCAAAGATCATCGCCCAGATATAGCCGAGCACGATGCCGCCGATGAGGTTCGGCATGAAGAACACAGTACGGAAG
>URGI01000005.1 GCA_900547315.1 uncultured Eubacteriales bacterium
GTCCATATTGCCTCCTTTTTATTGCGTCACAACTGCGTCATTTCCACAATTAATAATAGTATGACGCTATTATTTTGTCAATACTTCGTCGTGGGAGGCTGGCAAAATGAAGGATGAACTCAGCAGATACACCCTGCGTGTGGAGCAAAAGCTGCTGGATAAGCTCGGCTACATCGCCGAATACGAGGGGCGGACGAAAAACCGCGAGCTGGAGCAGATGATAAAAAAGCGCATCCGCGACTTCGAGCAGGAGCACGGAGAGATCACGCTGGAATAACAAAAAAGCGAAGGGAATGATCCCTTCGCTTTTACCATATTTACCTTACTTGGTGCCGAAGATACGGTCGCCGGCGTCGCCGAGACCGGGGACAATGTACGCGTGCTCGTTCAGGCGCTCATCGCAGGCGGCGACATAGATGTCAACGTCGGGATGATCGGCCTGCATGCGGGCGATACCCTCGGGGCAGCCGATGATGCACATGAGCTTGATGTGCTTCACGCCGTCGTCCTTCAGGAACTGGATCGCAGCGGAAGCGGAGCCGCCAGTGGCGAGCATCGGGTCGACAACGATAATGTCGCGCTCGGCGATGTCGGCGGGCATCTTGTAGTAATATTTCACGGGCTCGTGAGTTTCAGGATCACGGAACAGGCCGATGTGACCGACCTTCGCGTTGGGGATGAGACTGACCATGCCGTCAACCATACCAAGACCGGCACGGAGGATGGGGACTATTGCCAGCTTCTTGCCGGCGAGGCGGTGGCACTTTGCCACTGCGACGGGGGTCTCGACGGTGACTTCCTCGAGGGGCAGGTCACGGGTCGCTTCAAAGCACATCAGCATGGCGATCTCGGAGATAAGCTCTCTGAACTCCTTGGAGCTGGTGTTTTTGTCCCTCAGCACGGACAGCTTGTGCTGGATAAGAGGATGGTCGAATATGCATACTTTGCTCATGTTCACGTTCTCCTTTGTTATTAAGTTTTCGCTAGTTTTTCCTGCCGCTCGCGCTCCGCCTGAGACAGGCGCAGGTAAACGGGCAGCAAATCGTCGGCACTGCCGAAAGGTTTATCCTGTGCGGCCATGGCCACACCCCAGGCGCTCTGCCAGACGAGGTTTTCCGGCGCGGCGCGATAGGCAATATTATTGCCGCCGAGATAGGCGGCCGTGATGGCGGCGCCGTCTCCCACGAGGAACACGGGGCTGTCAAGCTCGCGCAGCTCCGAGGCGAGATCCTCAAGGGAAATGGGCCTGTCGGCGGTCATCCGCACGGGGCGGCCGCCTTCGATTTTGAATATGGCGTTGTAGACCTGACTGCGGCGCGCATCCATGACGGGGCAGATATAACCGCCCGCTGAAACGCCGTGCCATGCCATCGCCTCCAGAGTGGAAACGCCGACGCAGGGCTTGTCGGAAGCCCAGGCGAGACCCTTCACCGTCGATACGCCGATGCGTATCCCCGTGAAGGAGCCGGGGCCATGCGCCACGGCAAATGCATCGATATCGCCGATAGTCAGCTCGGCGTTCTTGAGCATGTCCTCAGCCATCGGCAGCAGCGTGCGGCTGTGGGTCAGGCCGCTGCACTGGCTGTATTGACTTACGAGATGCCCGTCGCGGCAGAGCGCAACAGACGCGGCTTTTGCCGATGATTCAAACGCGAGTATCAGCATTTTCAGCCCTCCTCCTGCCAGTTGTCGATAGTGATGCGCCGCTCGGTATCCGAGAGCTTGTCGATGCGGACGACGATCTCGTCGCCGAAAAACGCATCCTGCACCTTCTCGCTCCATTCCACGACGCAGACTGCGCCGCGGGCTAGATAGTCCTCCCAGCCGATGTCGAACAGCTCGTCCGCGCTGGAGAGCCGGTACATATCGAAATGTATAAGCTCGCGCTGGCCGAGATATTCGTTGACGATGGTGAAGGTCGGGCTGGAGACGCGGCAGTCAAGCCCCATTCCGCGCGCCATGCCGCGCACGAACGCGGTCTTGCCCGCGCCGAGGTCGCCGTACATCGCCACGACCGTACCGCCGGGCAGTCCGGACGCGAAGCGGCGGCCAAGCTCCTCGGTGTCATGTTCGCTTTTACTGATAAATTCTGCCATGTCAGCCTCGAAGAACAGAGAATAATTCATACGTTTTTCATATTATACCACCGTATATGGCATTGCGTAAAGAGAAAGTTTGTGATAAAATATTACCGCTTGCGGGTATATAATTTTAGTGATAATATAAAGTCCTGCGCATTCGGCAGGCGTATCGTGTTTTTTTGTTCCACGAAGGGTGGTGCTTTGAAATAGAAAAGTTTAAGTATGCCGTGAGGCAGTTTTTCCAGCGGGCGGATATATTTCTGCTCGTGATGAGCGTTATCTGCGCGTCGTACGGGCTTGTCCTCGTCTCGCGCGCGACGGCGTCCATGGGTTCGAGCAAGTTCATAATAGTTCAGGCGTTCTCTCTGTTTCTTGGGCTGATCGCTTTCGTCGTGCTGACGGTGCTGGACGCTGATATTCTCGGTGAGCAGTGGAAGTGGCTGTGCGTGATAAATGTCGCGCTGCTGGTCGCACTGGTCATCTTCGGTCAGGACGACGGCACCGGCAACAAGAGCTGGATCCGTTTCGCCGGCATCGGCATACAGCCGTCCGAGGTCATCAAGGTTCTGTATATCGTCATTTCCGCCAAGCAGATGACCTATCTGAAGGAGTATAAGGATATAAACTCCTTTATGTCCGTCGTGCAGATGGCGGGGCATTTTGCGATAGTGTTTGGCATGATCGTTGTCGTCTCCTCCGACCTTGGCAGCGCGAGCATCCTGCTGGGCATCTTCCTGATAATGTTCTTCGCGCTGGGCGCGCGGCTGTATTGGTTCGCGCTGGGCGGCGCGGCCGTCGCGGCGCTCGTCCCGGTCATATGGAGCTATCTTCTCAAGCCCTATCAGCGCAACCGTCTCCTTGCCCCATATGATAAGACCATCGACCCGGACGGCTGGGGCATTACATGGCAGACCACGCAGAGCCGCATCTCACTTGCAAACGGGCGTCTGTCCGGCGTTGAGGCGGGCTATACGCCCAATGTGTTTACCGGTAAGCATACCGACTTCATTTTCGCCACGGCGGGCGAGCAGTTCGGCATGATCGGCGCTATCATCCTTATCGTGCTGCTGATGATAATCATAGTGCATTGCGTGCGCGTCGGGCTCAACTCCGGCCGGACTTATGATATGCTCATCTGCGTTGGCGTCGCCGCGTCGCTCGCGTTCCAGACCTTTATCAATATTGGCATGTGCCTCGGCATCACGCCGGTCATCGGCATTACGCTGCCGTTCTTCAGCTACGGAGGTTCATCACTGCTGACGACCTTTGCCGCGATGGGGCTTGTCTCCGGCGTGAAATATAAGCCGAAGCCGCAGCTGTTTTCAATGATGTATTAAATATAGAAACGGGACGGCTATAGGCCGTCCTGTTTCTTTGAATAGGTTTTGAACCTCGGCAGGAGCTTTTGCTCCTGCCGGTTTATTTTGACTCCACAGCCTCGCCACGGTATTTCCGACGGGTGGCAAGCCCACCGCGGATGTGCCGCTCGGCTTTGTTTATGTCCAGAAGCTGCCGCACCTGCCCATACAGCGCTGGATTCACGCGCGGCAGACGTTCCGTCAAATCTTTATGTACGGTGGATTTTGATATGCCGAACTCCCGCGCCGCAGAACGGACGGTGGCTTTGTTTTCGATGATGTACACAGCCAGATCACAGGCGCGCTGCTCGATATTTGTATACATATAAACCACTCCCCATACTCTCGTACTTGATTATATGAGAGCCTGGGGAGAGTTATGTTGTGCGCCGCCGCGCGGGCTGTTTACGCTGTGCCGACGGCATGCAGCAAAACGATTTGCGCATAACTAATCAAAAGATATGTTGATTTTATATATCACACCCTGTATAATTCACCTGAGGTGATAGCAGGTATGGAGCTTCGTGTACTGACTTATTTCCTGACCGTTGCGAGGGAGGAGAACTTCACCCGCGCGGCGGAGCAGCTGCATGTGACGCAGCCGACGCTGTCGCGGCAGATCGCCGATTTGGAGGCGGAGCTTGGCGTGAAGCTCTTCACGCGCAGCAGCCACAATATAATCCTGACCGAGGACGGAATGCTGCTGAAGCGCCGCGCGCAGGAGATCGTGGCGCTTGCGGAGCGGACGAAGCAGGACTTCCTGTTTAAAGAAGAAAACATCGAGGGCACCGTCACCATCGGCAGCGGCGAGTTTTTGTCCACAAGAATACTCACCGACTGCATCGCGGCCTTCCGCAGAAAATACCCGCTTGTGCGCTATGAGCTGTACAGCGGCCACGCGGACAACATACGCGAGAGCATCGAGCGGGGACTGCTGGATATCGGCCTTGTGGCGGAACCGATCGACATACGGAAGTATGAGTTCGTCTCCATGCCGGTAAAAGAGCGCTGGGGCGCGCTCGTGCGCGAGGATTCGCCGCTTGCGGCGCGGGAATATATCACGCCGCAGGATCTGACCGGCCTGCCGGTCATTTCGCCGGTCAGCAATATCGCGGAGAGCAATGTCGGCAAGTGGTTTGGCGCGGAGCTGAGCCGGATAGATGTTATTGCGCGGGGGAATCTCCTGTACAACGAGGCGCTGCTGGCGCAGAGCAATGTCGGCGCGGTGCTTGCGATAAAGCTGGATTGCAGCTACGATGGGCTGAGATTCATCCCGTTTTCTCCGGCGCTGGAGAGCTCCACCGCGCTGATATGGAAGAAGGAGCAGCGCTTCTCAACTGCCGCTTCCGCGTTTATGAGCTTTGCAAAGAAATACATTCAAAGCATATCTGATGATGTCTGATGAGCATTAGACATTTCAGATAAAAGCGACTAAGATAAAGGCGTTCCAAAGAGCGGAGCGCCTTTATCATTTATCCGGAAGGACTGTTCAGATGACCATTGAAGAAGCGAGCGAGCGCTACAACATCCCCATAAAAGTTCTGAAAGAGTATGAGAGCTGGGGTATGTGCAGCGAGGTCAAAAAAGTGATGGGCTCGTGGCATTACGACGAAACGGACATTGAGCGGCTGAGCCTTATCATGACGCTGCACGACGTCGGCTTCACGAACGAGGAAGTCGAGCACTATATGCGTCTGGCTCTGGCGGGCGGTGCGACCGCGGATGAGCGGCTGAAAATGCTCCGCAACAGGAGAAACGGAACTCTTGACGAGATACATTTCAAGCAGAAGCAGCTCGACAGACTCGACTATCTCAGGTTCGAGATATCGCGGTCGGGCGAAAAATAAAAGTGACGGCGAGCTGCCGCATTTGCTGTGCAGATTTAAATTGTATAAAAATATATAAGGAGATAGACTATGTACGACCTGAAGAAAACCGATCCGGAATTTGCAGAACGTTTTGAGCACTTTGCGTTTGACGAAGTTATAAACGAAGACGGCCAGCAGCTCGAAGCGCCGGTGCGCTGCCTTGCCATACTTGCCGCGCTGCTCGGCTGCGGCGGCGTGGACGCATACGCCGAGATTCTCCCGACGGCGCTTGAGAGCGGCGTGACTCCGGTGATGGTAAAGGAATGCGTGTATCAGGCGACGGATTACCTCGGCTACGGTAGGGTGCTGCCGTTCCTGAACGTGACCAACTCCGTCCTCGAACAGAGAGGCGTCGCGCTGCCGCTGGCCGGTCAGGCGACCACCGATATGAATGACCGCCTTGAAAAGGGCGTCGCGGCGCAGGCAGCGATATTCGGCGAGGGAATGAACGAGGCATGGAAGAAGGGGCATATCAACCGCTGGCTGGCGGCGAACTGCTTCGGCGATTACTATACCCGCACCGGTCTTGACCTGAAGCAGCGCGAAATGATCACGTTCTGCTTCCTCATGGCGCAGGGCGGCTGCGAGCCGCAGCTCACCGCGCACGCCAGAGGAAATATGAATCTCGGCAACGACAAGGACTTCCTGACGCGAGTGGTCTCCCAGTGCCTGCCCTATATCGGCTACCCGCGCAGCCTTAACGCCATTGCATGCATCGGCAAGGCCGCGGAAGCTTAAAGGAGAAGATGAACCGACATGGAATATACGAAACTCGGAAGCACGGATATTAAAATATCCAAAATATGCGTCGGCTGCATGAGCTTCGGCAAAGCCGGAACGATGCACGACTGGACGCTTGACGAGAGCGCGACGGAAGAGGTCGTGAAGCACGCGCTCGACCTCGGCATCAACTTCTTCGACACCGCCAACGGCTATTCCGAAGGCACGAGCGAGGAGTATCTCGGCCGCGCGCTGAAACGGAACGTACAGCGCGACAAGGTGATAATCGCGTCCAAGGTGTATTTTAACCCCGGGCGGCTCTCCCGCGAGGCGATAAACAGGGAGATAGACGGCAGCCTGAAGCGGCTTGGCACGGACTATCTCGACCTCTATATGATCCACCGCTTCGACTACGAGACGCCGATCGAGGAGACGATGGAGGCGCTGAACGGGCTGGTCAAGGCGGGCAAGGTACGTGCGCTCGGCGCGTCCGCGATGTACGGCTACCAGTTTTACAATATGCAGCTTGCCGCGCGTGATAACGGCTGGGCGCGCTTCGAGGCGATGGAGAACCACTATAATCTCCTTTACCGCGAGGACGAGCGGGAGCTTATCCCGATATGCAGGCAGATGGGCGTGTCGCTCATGCCGTACAGCTCTCTTGCCGCCGGACACCTCACGCGCAGAACGTGGAACACGGATACGCTCAGAAGCCGCACCGACCGCGCCGCCATGGGCAAATACGACCGCACCGAGGAGCAGGACATGCTCATCGTCGAGCGCGTCGCGGAGCTGGCGGACAGGTACGGCGTGAAGATGCAGCAGATTGCGCTCGCGTGGCACTGGGCGAAGGGCGTGGCCTCGCCGTTGATAGGCGCGACGAAGGCAAAGTATTTCGACGACGCTGTCGGCGCATTCGGCGTGAAGCTGACGGAGGACGATATAGCGTATATCGAGGAGCCGTATCTGCCGCACCGCATCGTCGGCGCGATAGACCATAATCCGGCCGACGGCGTGATGCTCATCGACGTGAAAAAATAAAATACATTGCGCAAAAGCCGCCGTGGAAATTCCACGGTGGCTTTCGTGATGTATGCTTTTTGATGTAACGCTTAGTTCCGATACGCCTCGCGACGGCAGAGAACATAGAAGCGATATCGCCTCCGCGCGTTCAGCTTGTGGACGGGGAAGAGCATCACGGAGTATAAAGCAGAAGCGGCAAAATGATACGGCATAAAATGCCGGAGCCTTCAAATTCCCGAAAGCTCCGGCATTTTCATATTCTGATACGACCGCCAATGAGGACGAACTGTGCTCACTTGTTCTTCTTATAAAGTATCCAGAGACCCTTCAGCAGCAGATCGTCGTCGCAGATGATCTCGCGGCGGCAGTAGGGGATGATGCTCGACGCCAGCCCGCCGGTCGCAACGACGGTGCACTTCTCGCCAAGCTCGGCCTCCATGCGCTCTATCATGCCGTCGAGCATTGCGGCGGTTCCGTACACGGCTCCGCTGCGCATCGAATCGACGGTGTTGGTGGCGATGACCTTCTTCGGCGCGGTGATGGATATCGAGGGCAGGAGACTCGTCCCCGCGGCGAGCGCGCCATAGCTCAGGTTGACGCCGGGGATGATCGCGCCGCCGATGTAGGCGCGGCTGCGGTCAATGGCGACGATGGTGGTGGCGGTGCCCATGTCGAGCACGATGACGGGCGCGCCGTAGGTCTCCATCGCGGCGACGCTGCCGACGACGAGGTCGCCCGCGAGAGTGCCGGGGTCGTCAATGCGGACGTTCATGCCTGTGCGCATGCCGGGACCCACCACGAGGCACTCAATGCCGGTCAGCTTGCGCACGGCCTCCTTGAGCGAATTCGTGAGCGGGGGAACGACGGACGAGATTATCGCACCCTCAAACGCGCGCGGGGAAATGTCGTATATCTCCAGAATCTGCTTGAGCTTTATGGCATACTCAGCGGCGGTCTCGCCCGGATTCGTCTGGATGCGGACGATGCTGCGGATGTCGCCGTCATCGATGCAGCCAAGAACAATATTTGTATTTCCGACGTCTATTGCAAGTATCATGCTGAAAAAACCTCCTGCTGTCGCTCCGTGGTATATTGCATCGATTTCAAATAGTTTTTCCGGATGCGGCGCTGATTTGCATGATAAATAATACCGCATGGCGGACTTCGTGTCAATCATAATGTGGCGGCGGCATCGCGCGAAACAGCACCTGAAAGTGCAGAAAAAGCTTCGGTGTATCAGTGCAATTTATGTAAAAAAATCCCCGAGTTATGTGCATTGCGCACAAAATCAAACGCAGATTTTCTGCATTTTGACAGCGAAGCACACACAAAAAAGCCTTGAATTGCGGGAATTTCTGCGTTATCATCAGCGTATAAAGATCTTTACGCGCAAGCGTAAAAATACTGAAAGGAGAGAATTTAATGAAGAAAAGCAAAAACAAGGCTCTGGTTGTGCTTGTGATCGCTCTGGTCGTCGTTCTGCTGGCCAGCTTCGCGGCGCAGGCATTCAACACCTCGGGCTACTCCGTGTCCGTCAGCCGCATCTATTTTGACACCGAGCACGGCACCCTGTCCGGCCTGCTGTACATGCCCAAGGGCGTGTCCGAATCCAACCCCGCACCCACGCTGGTGACCACTCACGGCTACCTCAACAGCGCCGAGATGCAGGACGCCAACGCCATCGAGATGTCCCGCCGCGGCGTCGTGGTGCTGGCGCTCGACCAGTATGACCACGGCCACTCCCGCGCGACCGAGGAAAACAGCAACTGGATGGCCTTCTGGACCAATTCCCAGTATGACGCCGTGAACTACATGTACGAGCAGCCCTACGTCCTCAAGGACGCTGACGGCAACGGCATCATCGGCGTTACCGGCCACTCCATGGGCGGCTTCTCCTCCTCCGTTGCGGTCTACTTTGACGAGCTGGCCGCGCAGGCAGGCGCGCCCCGCAAGATCAGCGCCATCCTGACCGAAGGCTCCGACTACCTCTACTCCGCATGGGTTGGCCTCGACACCCAGACCGCAGCCGACACCGCAGGCGGCCGCTACTACGGCAAGGTCTGCGCCCAGTTTGACGAGTTCTTCTTCAACGATTCCACTGCGGACGCCCCCGGCTCCGTCGTCAAAAAGAACTTTGTCGGCACCGCGGAAGGCCTGATATTCCTCGAGCAGACCGAGGCAGGCTCCGCCCAGAGCGAGACCTGGTATGACACCAGTGACGGCGGCCACCGCATCGTTTACCAGCCGTACCAGACCCACCCATGGAACCACTTCTCCAAGACCACTACCGCTGATCTCATCAGCTTCTACACCACGGCCTTCGGCGAGTACGGCATCAAGAACATCGCCCCCAACAGCCAGATCTGGCAGTTCAAGGAAGCCTTTGAGTGCGTCGCGCTGGCCGGCTTCATGGTGTTCCTGATGGCGCTTGCGGCTGTCCTGCTCAAGCTGCCCGTGTTCAAGCTTGCAAAGAGCGGTGAAGCCGTCACCACCAAGCCCGTTGCGACCCTCGGCGGAAAGATATCCTCCGTCTGCCTCTTCGTCGCCACCATGTTCATCCCCGCCATCATCTTCGCCACCGTCTACGGCTCGGCATACAGCTCTGAAGCCATGCGCTGGCTGATATTCGGCGCGGACATCACTCTGGTTCTCGGCGTCGTCAGCCTGATCCTCTCCCTGTGCGCCAAGGGCGACAGCGAGAAGAAGGTACATACCGTCGCGTCCGTCGTAGTCACCGTCGCCGCCGTGCTGCTGCGCCTGATGTGCTCCGAGAACGCGTTCACCAAGTTCTTCGCAAACGACCAGCTGTTCAAGGCCGGCGTTCCCACCTCCATCATGCAGTGGGCTATCGTCTGCGCCCTGATCGCGGCCATCATCTCCGTCATCGTCTACGTGTTCTCCAAGCGCAAAGAGGGCGTCACCCTTGCAAACTACGGTATTGCCGGCAAGTGGAGCACCGTCGGCGTGGCGCTGCTGCTGGCAGTCGTCGTCGTTGCGGTAGGCTACGGCCTGCTGTTCCTCGTGGACGCCATCTTCAAGACCGACTTCCGTATCTGGACCTTTGCGTTCAAGACCTTTGAGGGCAGCCACCTCGCCGCATCCCTTATCTACATCCCGTTCTTCTTCATCTACTACTTTGTCGCTTCCGCCGCTGCCGTCTCCAACACCTCCAGCGAGAAGCTGCAGGGCTTCTGGGGCTACGTGCTCGCCTCGCTGACCAACATGGGCGGCATTCTGGTCTGGCTCATCCTCCAGTACGGTATGCTCTTCTCCAAGGGCGTCGCCTTCTATCCCAACGAGGCGCTCTCCGGCATCATCCTCATCGCGCTGGTTCCCACGCTGGCCATGGCCTCCTGCTTCAGCAAGTACCTCTACAAGAAGACCGGCAACATCTGGACTGCCGCGTTCCTCAACGCGATCCTCATCACCATCATGAGCGTGGCAAACACCACCGTGTACCATCAGCTCTGATACCGCTTATCCGGTAAATAAGCATTAAAAGTTCCCCCGCAGAGGTTCAAAAGCCTCTGCGGGGGATTTCTTCGTTTGATTTAGTTTTCAGTTTGAAATACCGTGGTGCGCGGTGGGACTGGTCATATCAAGGGCGGCGAAGGTGTAGCCGTTATTCAGCCCCCAGTTGATTATGCTCTCGATCGCTGCGACGCTGTAATCCTTCACGTCGTGCTGAAGCACGAGGCAGTAGCCGTAGCCCGCCGCCGCGTAGCAACCCTCGGTGACGTTCGTGTAGATGCCGTTTGTGGTCTTGGTGTGCCCCGCGTCGTCGCTGTCAACGTTCCAGTCGAAGTACTTGTAGCCCATATTGTTCATGATATCCACAAGGCGGCTCATAACGCCGGGGTTGAACTGGCTGACCGTGTTGGAGCTGCCGCCGGGGAAGCGGCAGAGCTTCGTGTACTGCCCGGTCTGACGGTAGATGACGTCCTCCATCGCGTTGAAGTCTTCAAAGAACGCCTCCTCGCTGGCGTATATCTTGCGGTAGTCATGCGAATAGGTGTGCACGGCGATGCTGTGCCCCTCGTTGTAGGCGCGGCCTATCATATCCTCATAATCGGAATTCAGCGCCGTGACGAAGAATGTCGCCTTGACGCCGTAGCGCGCCAGCACGTCCAGCAGCTGCGCCGTGTAGGGGCCGGGGCCGTCGTCAAAGGTGAGATAGATGGTCTTCGGGTTGTCGGGCTTGACGCTGTCGGGCTGCTGCGCGGGAACAACGTTTATGTGCCGCTCCGCCGTCGTAGTGTCCCCGCGGTCATTCGTGACCGAATATGTGAGCGTATAGCTGCCGACTTTGTACGGGACTATATTTCCGCTGACCTCCACGCGGTCGGTGAGGTCGTTGCCCTGCGCGTCATGCGCTTCGTAGCCCGGCTCCTCAAAGCGCGGACTTGCGACAAGCTCCAGCTCCGTGTCGCCGCTGAGCGTCAGCACCGGCGGGCCGATGACGATGCGCTCGACGCTTGTCTCGTTGCCGGAGGAATCGCTCACGGTGTAGATGACGCCGGTGTCGGTCACGGTGCGCTCGACCTTGTCGGTGATGTCGCCGTCATAATTGTCGCTCGCGGTGTAGCCCTCCTCGACATAGTCGGCCATCGAGCTTACCGCCGCCTGCTCAGCGTTGTGCTGAAGCTCTATCACCGGCGCGACGGTGTCCACCACCGAGACGTGCCGCACGGCGCTGCCGGGAATGAAAAGCGCCTTCGCATGGTAAACTACCTTGTATTCGCCGACCTTGGATGTGTCCACATCGCCGGTGATGCTCACCTCAAGCGGTCTGCCGTCGTTTTTGAATATCCTGCCGACCGAGGTCGCCTCCGCGCCAAGCTCGGTGTACTCCTCGCCGACCTCAAGCGTCATGTCCTTGTCGCCGTTGACGGTGAAGGACGGATGCCGCCCGTCGATGACGAATACCGCCAGAATTACCAGCAGGATGTAAATCGTGAATACTATGCCCGCCGCTTTTTTATTAGTCCTGCGCCTCGGCATATGCTCCGCAGTCTGTTTTTCTCTCCTCATTTTGCCCGCCTGTCCTCTCTCAAATGCTTGACTCCATTATACACCACGCTTCGACAGGAGCAAGCGAGAAACCCGATATTTCAGAATTATTAAGAATCGCCGCTGAGTATAATTGTGATTATTTTGACCGCGGAAAATGTTGCTTAAATATAGGTAATCTGCTATAATTATTATTTGTCAAAAAGACAAATATTATCTCTGCGGCAGCCAGCCGCGGGAAAGGAAGAAACATGAAAAACACAGACAAAACAATGGACAAAATCGTCGCACTGTGCAAGAACCGCGGCTTTATCTTCGCCGGCAGCGAGATCTACGGCGGCCTTGCGAACACTTGGGATTACGGACCCCTCGGCGTTGAGCTGAAGAACAACGTCAAGAGAGCATGGTGGAAAAAGTTCGTTCAGGAAAACCGCTACAACGTGGGTCTTGACGCCGCCATCCTTATGAATCCGCAGACCTGGGTCGCCTCCGGCCACCTCAGCGGCTTCTCCGATCCGCTGATGGACTGCCGCGAGTGCCATGAGCGCTTCCGCGCGGACAAGCTCATCGAGGACTGGTGCGGCACGACGGGCTATGAGCTTCCCAAGCCCATCGACGCCTTCTCCCAGAGCGAGATGAAGGAGTTCGTCGAGGAGCACAACATCCCGTGCCCCACCTGCGGCAAGCATAACTTCACCGATATACGTCAGTTCAACCTCATGTTCAAGACCTTCCAGGGCGTCACCGAGGATGCGAAGAACACCGTGTATCTCCGCCCCGAGACCGCGCAGGGCATCTTCACGAACTTCGTCAACGTCCAGCGCACCACCCGCCGCAAGCTGCCCTTCGGCATCGGCCAGATAGGCAAGAGCTTCCGCAACGAGATCACCCCGGGCAACTTCATCTTCCGCGTCCGCGAGTTCGAGCAGATGGAGCTCGAGTTCTTCTGCAAGCCCGGCACCGATCTGGAGTGGTTCGATTACTGGCGCTCCTTCTGCCATAACTTCCTGCTGTCCATCGGTCTCAAGGACGAGAACCTGCGTCTGCGCGACCATGACCCCGAAGAGCTGTGCTTCTACTCCAAGGCGACTACCGACTTCGAGTTCCTCTTCCCCTTCGGCTGGGGCGAGCTGTGGGGCGTTGCCGACCGTACGGATTACGACCTGACCCAGCACCAGACCGTCTCCGGTCAGGATCTCAGCTACTACGATCAGGAGACGAACGAGCACTACATCCCCTATGTCATCGAGCCCTCCCTCGGCGTCGAGCGTACCGTGCTGAGCGTGCTGTGCGACGCGTATGACGAGGAAGTCGTCGGTCAGGACAAGAAGGGCAATCCCGACGTCCGCACCGTGCTGCACCTGCACCCGGCGCTCGCGCCGTTCAAGTGCGCCATCCTGCCGCTGTCCAAGAAGGAAGTCCTTACCGGCCCCGCGCTGGAGCTGTATCAGGAGCTTTCCAAGGACTTCATGTGCGATTACGACGAGACCGGCTCCATCGGCAAGCGCTACCGCCGCGAGGACGAGATCGGCACTCCGTTCTGCGTGACCTTCGACTTCAACACCGTCGGCACCGAGACCGACGTCGCCGACCACTGCGTCACTGTCCGCGAGCGCGACAGCATGACTCAGGTCCGCATCCCCATCTCCGAGGTCAAGAGCTACATCGAGGAGCGCATAAAGTTCTGATAACGGCGTCAAAGAGCCATATTTGAAAGAAAAGGGGAACAGAAAATGAAAGATGGATTTATCAAAGCCGCTTCGGCGTCTCCGGTCATCAAGGTCGCTGACACCGAGTATAACGCACAGCGCGTGATCGAGACCATCAAGGCCGCCGATGAGATGGGCGTGAAGATGCTCGTATTCCCCGAGCTTGTCCTCACCGGCTGCACCTGCTACGACCTCACCGGCCACAATGTCGTCCTGCGCGGCGCGAAGAAAGCGCTGCTCGAAGTCATCGCCGCAAGCGAAGGCGTGGATATGCTCGTGTTCGTCGGCCTGCCTATAGCCGTCGGCTCCAGACTTTACAGCTGCGCCGCCGCGATATATGACGGCGAGCTGCTCGGCCTTGTTCCGCGCGAGAACGTCCGCGGCACGCAGTTTGCCGAGCCGGCCGACAGCTATGTCGAGGTCGAGATCGACGCCGAGCATGTCGCCGTGCTCAGCACCGACTATGTGTTTACCTGCGCCGCCCTGCCCGACCTCAAGGTCGCGGCCGAACTCGGCGCGGATATCGACGTGCTGGTGCCTCCCTCCGTGCGCCACGCTCAGGCGGGCGCGACCGTTATCGCCCAGCTCGCCTCCTTCCCTGAGACCGTCACCTCTGCGGACGAAGCGGAGCTTACGCTGCGTTCCCAGTCCCGCCGCCTGCACTGCGGCATGATCATGGCCGCGCCCGGCAAGGGCGAGAGCACCACGGACAACGTGTTCTCCGGCCTGTGCATGATCGCCGAGAACGGCGAGATCCTCGCCGCCTCCGAGTGCGAGAACAGCATGGCCGTCACCGAGCTTGACGTCGAGTACATCGTCAATACCCGCCGCGGCAGCGACGATTTTGACCTCGATTCCGATGAGTATTACGAAGCGGTCTGGGGCGGCGAGCCGGTCGAGACCGAGCTGACCCGCAGCTACCGCAAGTACCCGCACCTGCCCGCAAACGAGGCCGATATGCCCGCCTACTGCGAGCGTATGCTCGACATCCAGGTCTCCGGCCTTGTCAAGCGTATGCAATACGCCGGCCTTGACCACTGCGTCGTCGGCATCTCCGGCGGCGTGGACTCCACGCTTGCCGTCATGGTCAGCGCGATGGCGGTCAAGAAGCTGGGGCTGCCCTCGACGAACGTCGTCGCCTGCACTATGCCCTGCTTCGGCACCTCCTCCCGCACCAAGTCCAACGCCATCGTCGTCGCCGAGCAGATCGGCGCGGAAGTCCGCGTTATCGACATCGGCAAGAGCGTCTACCAGCACTTTGACGATATCGGTCATGCGCATGACGATTACTCCATCGCCTTCGAGAACGCGCAGGCGCGCGAGCGCACGCAGGTGCTCATGGATATCGCCAATAAGCTCAACGGCCTTGACGTCGGCACCGAGGATCTCAGCGAGTTCATCGACGGCTGGTGCACCTATAACGGCGACCATACCAGCATGTACGACGTCAATATGGGTCTGACCAAGACTCAGGTTCGCGCGAACGTCCGCTATATCGCGGGCAAGACCGAGGATCGCGTCCTCAAGGCCGCGCTCTACGATGTGCTTGACTGCCCCGTAACACCGGAGCTTCTGCCGATACATGACGATCAGATTGAGCAGAAGAGCGAGGATTCCGTCGGCTCTTACAGCCTGCAGGACTTCTTCACTCACAAGATGCTCATCTGCGGCTTCGGCCCGGCCAAGACCCTGCGCCTGGCGAAGATCGCGTATCATAACGAGTTTACGGACGAGGAGCTTGTCCGCTGGCTGAGAAGCTACTGCAAGCGCCTGTTCACGCAGCAGTTCAAGCGCAGCTGCCTGATGGACGGCCCCGCCGTCGAGGCGTTCAGCGTCTCCCCGCGTACCGGCCTGCATATGCCGTCCGACGGCGAGAGCACCCTCTTCCAGCACGAGATCGACGAGCTGGCCAAAGAGCTGGGGCTTGAATAAGCAATAGTTTATAGAATCACAGAAAAAAGTACCGTGTGGAAACACGGTACTTTTTTCGTGATGGGGAGAAAACGCATAGCAGTTAGATTGGCGCTGTGACATTCGGCATCCTTTCAGTTAATCAAATTGTGCTAGCCAATCATCCACAGCTCGTTCGATTCCTGCATTAAAGTCATCCACTTTATCTTCCGGAACATCTATCTCACTTTCTGCACTACTCTCTGCTATGCGTGCCGCCATGCTCGCTTTAGCTTCGCTTCTCCCCAAGAGAGCAATCGTGAGTCCCATAAGTGCACGGTATTCCTCGACAGTACGTTCGCTAGTGCCAACTGTATCTATATTTGCACAGAATGCCTTCGCCGTATCATACCCTAGTTTTTCATAATTGGTTCCACAACCTGTAAGGGATACGCTCAAAACAATAATTAGTACTATGGCAACCGCTCTTTTCATGCTTCTTTTCTCCTTTCAATTCTACTGAAAATGTGTGCCGTAAAATGCTGCCGAAGATATATTAACACATGTGGGTTCAAATGACAACATATGTATTCATAAAACTGTAAAAAAATCCTTACACTGTGCGTGTAAGGAGGAATGCAAATGCTTGATGCGGTAATAGTTGGGCGAGTTATACAGCAATTTCGCGAAGAGCGGGGTGTGTCACAAGAGGTTATGAGTGGACTTGCCGGTATAGGACGGACGCATTTGAGTGCGATAGAACGCGGCGAACGAAGACCGACAATGGACACGTTTTTCAAGATATGTGAGGCCATGAATGTTTGTCCAAGTACAGTGATGGCGAAAATAGAAAAAGAACTTAAGGACAACGAGAGCGGTAAGGGCTGAATGTTGTGGCATAATGAGAAAACTGAGGGATGCGGCGTTACCATGGCTCCCTTGTGCAAAGAGAGCTGTCAGCCGCAGGCTGACTGAGGGATTGCCCATCGACGGTTTTGACTGCAAATTCGCCTGAAACTGGCGCTTATCATGGCTTCAGCAACACAATCCCTCCGGCTCGGCTTGCGCCGACCCACCTCCCTTTACACAAGGGAGGTTACGGGAGTTGCTCGCTTGGCTCTTTCTTTTTCGTCCTGCTCCAGTCTCAACTCCGGCGACCCCTCAGTCGCTTGCGCGACAGCTCCCCTAAGAGGGGCGCCAAGGGAGTGCGGCGCACTGTCTTTGTGCCAATTTCAAATCTTTGCCGCGAAGCGCTGCCCCTACTAGGGGAAGTGGCGCGTAGCGCCGAAGGGGTCGCCAGACTCGGACTATTGCCGATTGGGAAAAGACAGAGCAGGGCGAAGAACACATGATACCCGCATTCACGTCCCATTGTTTGACTATTAATTAGCAATCAACAAAACTCCACTGGGTTTACATATAAAAATTGTGAATTTTGTATAATTTCTGCGATTTTCATACTTGTGTACTCCGAGATTATATAGTATAATACAGACAGATTGTTAAACGGACAAACTGCTGAACGCTTACTATATCAAGGAGGAAAAGAATGACAAACGAATATCTGAAGAGAGTGTACGCAGATGTGGAGCGCCGCGACGGGCACGAGCCGGAATTCCTTCAGGCTGTGCGCGAGGTTTTCGAGTCGCTGGAGCTGGTCATCGATAAGCACCCTGAATGGGAAAAGGCTGGACTTATCGAGCGCTTCGTCGAACCCGAACGTGTCATTGAGTTCCGCGTCCCATGGGTGGACGACAGCGGCAAGGTGCAGGTCAACCGCGGCTACCGCGTGCAGTACAACTCCGCCATAGGCCCCTACAAAGGTGGGCTTCGCTTCCATCCGTCTGTCAACCTCTCCGTTATCAAGTTCCTCGGCTTTGAGCAGATACTCAAAAACTCTCTGACCACGCTCCCCATGGGCGGCGGCAAGGGCGGCTCCGACTTTGACCCCAAGGGCAAGTCCGACGCCGAAGTCATGCGCTTCTGCCAGAGCTTTATGACCGAGCTTTACCGCCACGTCGGCCAGTTCACGGACGTTCCGGCGGGCGACATCGGTGTCGGCGGACGCGAGGTCGCGTACCTCTTCGGCCAGTACAAGCGCATCGTCAACCGCTTCGACGGCGGCGTCATCACCGGCAAGGGACTGACCTTCGGCGGCTCGCTGGCGCGCACCCAGGCCACCGGCTATGGTGTGTGCTATTTCTCTGCTGAGGCGCTCAAGCACCTGCGGAACACCGGCTACGAGGGCAAGACCGTCATCGTCTCTGGTTCTGGCAACGTTGCGCAGTACTGCGCGGAGAAGGTCACGGCGCTCGGCGGCAAAGTAGTTGCGATGAGCGACTCACAAGGCTACATATACGACCCCAACGGCATCAACCTACGCGTGCTGTTTGACATCAAGCAGCGCCGCCGCGCGCGTATCAGCGTGTACGCGCAGGAGGTTCCGGGCAGCGAGTACCACGAGGGCTGCAAGAATATCTGGAACGTCAAGTGCGACATCGCGCATCCCTGCGCCTCGCAGAACGAGATGGACGCGGCCGGCGCACAGGCGCTTGTCGATAACGGCGCGATGGCCGTGTTCGAGGGCGCGAACATGCCGCTGACTCCGGAAGCCATTGAGACAGTCCAGAAAAACGGCCTGCTGTATAGCCCCGGCAAGGCGTCCAACGCCGGCGGCGTTGCGACCTCCGGCCTTGAGATGAGCCAGAACTCAATCAGAATGTCCTGGAGCTTTGAAGAGGTCGACGAAAAGCTACACGGCATCATGCAGAACATCTATAAGGCCTGCTATGACGCATCGGTCGAGTGCGGCCGCGCGGGCGATCTTATGGTCGGCGCGAACGTAGCGGGCTTCCTGAAGGTCGCGGAAGCGATGATGGCTCAGGGCATCGTATAATAAATTAAAATTTCCTCGCTCCATTCCACAAAGGCGGGCAGCACTCGAAAGAGTGTTGCCCGCTGAGTATATCTAAAAGTTATGCTCTAAAGAGAGACAACAGAGTAGCAGGGGAGCTTGAGGGGGCAAGGCCCGCCTCAAATTCAGTAAACCGCCGTCCAAGAGTCCTGACAAATCAGGGCTCTTGGAGCGCAGCTGCATTTTGATTGTATCAAAATGCTCGGCGGACGAAACCCGTAAAGGAAGCACAACTGTGCTTCCTTTACGGGTTGAGCGGGCAGTACCACTCGTGGTACTGCCCGCTGAGTATATTGTTGCAAAAGACTCCCTCCGGATTGCCCGGAGGGAGTCTCAGTAATATCAGTCAAATCTGACAAAGCCCGTGGTGCTGCCGAGGGGATAGCCGAGGATCCACGCACATTCGCCGCATTCGGGGCACTTCACGCCTTCGGCGTTCAGCTTCTTCACCCGCGACTCGGCGCGCATGAGATACATGTTGCTCTTGTCGAGATAGTTGCACTTTCCGCAGCAGCAGAGATAATTGGCAAAGCTGTCGTATATGCCCTTTTCGCGGTCGGCTTTCTCCTGATAGCTCAGCGCCCGCGGGGTTATGTTCTTGTTCCTCTGCATCGCGCCACCTCAGATCAGGTGCTCGCGCTTGACGCTGTCATAATGCTTGTCGAGGAACGGCAGGACGACAGAGCGCATGAGCTTCATGTCCAGATTGAAGTAGTACACCGCGAACAGCGCGGACACGGTTCCGAGCAGGATACCGAGAAGTTTCAGCAGTTTTTTCATTGTTGCTCCTTTCTTACCAGCCAAGGGTATCGTCGAAATCGACCAGCGACGGATCGACCGGTTCCTCGTGCAGAACGTCGGTCATGTACTGGTTGACGGCGCGGCGCGCCTCGTTCGTCGGCACTATGCGGCAGTCCATGAGAGAGTGCGGCATCCAGATGATGTGGAACTTGTCACGGTGCTTCGCAAACTCCTCTTCCAGCAGACCCTGCGCGCCGGCCATGCCCTTGCAGCCGATATCGTCGTACATGATGATGGTGTCGCAGTTGAACTTCTCCGCCGTCTCCCACATCTGCATGATGTGGCGGTTGCCGCCGACGGTGTGTGTGCGCATCGGGGTGTGCGAGTACCAGTCGGCCAGATCCTCCATCATCGTCTCCCTGTCCTCAGTGTCAATGAGGTTGTGACCGGTCAGCGAGTCCATATTGATGACCGCGAGAATGCCCCAGCAGTTATATAGCCAGCCGACGCCGTGGCAGTAGTAGGTCGAGCCGCAGCTCCACGCGAGCGCGCGGTGACGCGTGTTAGGGAAGGGCTTGATGTTCTTCTCGACGCACTCGTACATGAGCTTGAGCGTCTTGGCCGAGGACTTGGCGAAATACTTCGTGCCGCCCTGCTGGTAGAAATATATGCGGTACATGCCCTGGCATATCGCGTTGAGGCAGCCGTTGTCGGTCTTGCAGTAGATATCCCAGCGCTCCATCTCCTCGCGGTTGACCTGATTGGTCGCCTCGCAGTGCCTGATGAATGCGTCCCAGTCGAACTTGCGGCCGAACTGCTTCTCCATGAAGTCGATTGCGCTCTCGATCTCGTGTACGCCCAGCTCCTTCGTGGTTGGGTCGTCGTACATCAGAGGAGTGGTGAGCGGGTGGACGGCCTTTTGCCCGTTATTCGACAGCGCGCGGTACATGGCGGAGTTGTCCATCATGTTCGCGTCGCAGGGGTTGTTGGTGGTCATCCAGAAGTTGCCGATGTCGGGGTACTCGCCCTCGACGGCGACGCCGACCTCGGTCAGCGGCAGAGTACACATGTCGCCCGGAATGCCGCAGCTGACGGCCTGATCGACGTAGTAGCAGCCCAGCTCCTTGCGCATGAGCGGCAGCATGAAGGCCGCGTGCTGCTGGATGTTGACGGCGTAGCAGCCGGGGAAGCCGAAGATGAGATGCTTCGGCAGCGTGTAGTCGAACGCGACGGTCACGTCCGTCCACTTCGTCTCGCCAAAGTGGCGGTCTGCGCGCAGCTCGTTCCACAGCGTCTCGATAGAGTCGGATATCATGCAGTCGATGGCGGTGAGGTCGGCGCGCAGCGCCATGCCGCGGTCGCCCTCGATCCATTTGTCTATCATCGACGGGGAGACGAGATAGGCGCTGAGCCAGCGGTATTTCCAGAATGCTTTGACCATGCGCACAGGATCGCGCATCACAAGCCCGCCCATCTTGATCCATGTGATGAGCCAGCGGCTGAACGCGAACGCCGTGTCCTTCACGCCGCGCCACTCGCGGCGGGCATAGATATTCGTGCCCTCTATGTAGCGCTGGCCTATGTAATGGCACTTTTCGTCGCCCTTGAGGAAGTGCTCAAGAGTGCCGTACTGCTGCTTTAAGCTATACTTTCTTTTCCACATATCTCACACCTCACCTTTCCGACTGGATACGCTTGATTTCCAGCGACTCCACGAAGGCCTGGAAGCGGGTGCGGAGCTGACCGGTGGCGGCGTTGGTGTAGTCCTTCTCTATCTGGCACACGGGCAGCGTGCCGGGGAGAGAGAAGCCGTCGCGCATCCACTGGGCGGCCTGTGCGCGCTCGTAGCCCCAGTATTCGCAGAACTTCATATTCTCGACGATGACGCCCTCGGCACCGTATTCCTGCGCGATTTTATACAAAAACTGCTTGCGCGCTACGACGTTTTCCGGTCCCATGGCGCGGGGGCACTGGTTGGTCTGAATATAGTGGTCGGCAATGGCCTGAAGCGCATCCTCGCCCGGACGGACGATTATCTCCTCGCGGCCGGGGATGGAGCCGAAACAGTAGCGGTCGGCCACAACATACGCGCCGCAGCCCTCAAGGAGTTTGGTGAAGTCGGGATCGTCTATCTCGCTGCCGGCGACCATAACGCGGGCGCGGAACGGGAACTTTGGCTCCGGCTCGCGGGACTTGATCTCCTCCAGCGTCTCGCGCAGGTAGGGGAGTATCAGATCCTTGGGACATGTGAGGCTGACGAGCTGGATAACGTGGAACTCATAGCCCGTGACGGGCGGATTCGGGAGCTTGCGCATATCGCCGATCTCGGTGATGATGCGGCAGACCTCGTTGTGCTGCTCAATGGCGGCGCGCAGCTTCTCCTCCGAGAAGTCCACGCCGTACACGCGCCCCAGCGGCTCGATGATCTTCTGCTCTATCTGGCGGCGGAAGTAGCCCGCGTGCCACGCGGTTTTCTTCAGCGGCATGTCGATGAAGCTGGTGAAGAATTTTTCCTTCGGGATGAGCTTGCAGTAGTCGAAATACTGCTCCATGCGGTTCATCGTCGTGCAGCATTCTTGACCGAGCAGCGCGTCGATGAAGTTATAGCCGCCCTCGAAGGCGCGCTCAAGTATGCTCTTGGAGTAGGGACATGAGCGGTTCGTCATGTAATAGGTCGCAAGATCGGGATTCGTGCAGCGCGGAGCGCGCAGCCTTACGCTGAAACAGCCCTCGACGTCCAGCAGGACTTCGGGTATGTATGAGCAGTTGTAGGCCAATGCGTGTCTCCCCTCGGCGCAGGCGGCCTGCACCAGAGCATTGTTTGCGTCCTGCAGCAGATCCTCAAAAAAGATAAGATGCTTCAGGTCTCTCAAAACCATTTCCCCCCAGAAAGTTGTTATATATGGTATTAACTATATGATATTATGACACTTCTGGCGAAATAGTCAATACCAATACAGCCTATGCTTCTAAATATTATGCCATTTGACGAAAAATAAACAGGAAATTTGTGCAGATTTACAATTTAAGGCTGAACGAGAAAATGATTAAATTGTTTACATAATTTTATGTAGCATTTAGGAAAATGCTGTGTTATAATGTATCAGCTAAAAATATAGGGAACATAATACCCATTTCAATATACGGAGGAATATCATGGATAAAAACATCCTCAGAGAATACGCAAAGCTTATCGCCGTTTCCGGCGTGAACGTGCAGCCCAGACAGGAGGTCGTCGTCCGCGCGGAGCCGGAATCCCTTGATTTCCTTGAAACGCTGGTCGAGGAGCTTTACCTCGCGGGCGCGGGCAGAGTGCGCGTCGAATGGCGCTACGTCCCGCTGACCTGCCTTGACATAAAGTATCAGGATGCGGAGACGCTGGGCAGCGTCCCCAAATGGGAGGAAGAGAAGCTGCGCCATAACAGCGATACTCTCCCCGCCATGATATATCTGCACTCCGATGACCCGGACGGCATGAACGGTATAGATCAGGAGAAGTGGGCGCTTGCCCAGCAGGCGAGATATAAGATATCCAAGCCCTACCGCGACGCGATGGAGAACAAGTACCAGTGGTGCGTCGTATCCGTGCCCGGCGTAAAGTGGGCGCGCAAGGTGTTCCCCGGCCTCAGCAACGACGAGGCTGTCGAGAAGCTGTGGCAGGCGATACTCGAGTGCTCCCGCGCGACCGACAAGCCGATCGAGACCTGGAACGCGCATGATGAAAATCTGCTGCGCCGCTGCAATTGGCTAAACAGCCTTGACCTGCGCCGGCTGAATTACAGGAGTGAATCCACCGGCACCGATTTCACCGTCGGCCTGCTGCCCGAATGCCAGTTCATGGGAGGCGCGGACAAGCTGCCGGGGACTGACGTCTGGTTCAACGCCAACATCCCGACCGAGGAAGTGTTCACCACACCCCGCGCGGGCGACGCGGAGGGCATCGTCTACGCCACCAAGCCCCTGAGCTACCGCGGCGTGCTTATCGAGAACTTCTCCGTTCGGTTTGAAAACGGCCGCGCCGTCGAGGTGCACGCCGAGAAGAACGAAGAAGCGCTCAAGCTCATGATCGCCATGGACGAGGGCGCCTGCAAGCTCGGCGAGTGCGCGCTGGTGCCGTACGACAGCCCGATAAACCGCAGCGGCATCCTGTTCTACAACACCCTGTTCGACGAAAACGCGAGCTGCCATCTCGCGCTCGGCATGGGCTATTCAAGCTGCCTCAAGGACTTTGAGAAGTACACGCCCGACGAGGCGCGCGAGCTTGGCGTGAACGATTCGATGATCCATGAGGACTTCATGATCGGCAGCCCCGATCTCCGCATCACGGGCATAACCGCGGACGGCCGCGAGGTGCCGATATTCATAAACGGTGACTGGGCGGAGTAAGCCGCGCAGACCTGAATAAACCCTTAAAATCTGACCGAAAGGCGGTTGAGAGCAATGGAAAACAATCAGAAGACCGAAAAAATCAGCTTTTACACGGAGCGCAAAAGCGCACTTGTGCAGGCGTCGGTCATATTCATGCTGCTCTCTGCCATATTCCGGCTCGTCGGCTGCTGGGGACGCTGGAACGACGCGTTCTTCGCCGCGACGCAGATCGCGCTTCCGCTGGCCTGCAACCTGCTGTTCATCCTGCTGGTGCTGACGCTTGGCCGCCGCGCCCTGTGGACGACAGTGCTGCCGGTGCTGCTCGGCGTCGTGTTCTTCATTATAAAGTCGTTCAGCTTTGACAGCGTACTGCACACGATACTGTGCATCCTGCTGTACCTGCTAGTGGCGGTGCTTTATACGGGTACGGTGTTCGGCCGCATCCGGACGAAGTGGTTGCTTGTGCCGCTGTTCGGCCTGCCGCTGCTGTACCACATTTTTGTGGAAGACCTCAACGCCATGCGCAGCGCGAACCCGCCGAGCTTTGATGCCGGCATGCAGGAAGTATCGGTGCTCTGCATCATGCTGTCGCTGCTGCTCCTGAGCATCGCAATGAAGAAGAAAAAACCTGAATCGCTGCCTGATCTCCCGAAGATGAAGGCGCCGAAGGTCATCGTGCCCGGCAAGGGGGAACCTGCCGCTGACGATGGCGATACTGTGGTGGAGACCGCGAAGGAAACAGCACCTGAAAAATCGGGGGAGAAGTAATGAGCGAAGAGAGAAACACCGGCCGCAGCCGCGCCGCCACGGGGCGGGACAAGGCTGCAACCGGCAGAAATGCGGCCGCAACAGGCATCGGCGCGGCATTCACAGGCCGCAACAAAGCCTATACCGGCTCGCACGAGGCGGTTCCGGAGCCGAAGGCGAAGGCCAAAAAGTCGCCGAAGATAAAAGAAAAGATGCGGCCGAAGTCGAAGCGCGCGCTCTATATCTGCGGCACTGTTCTGGCCGCGATACTGATAATCGTGATGGCCGTCGTGCTGAAAAGCGCCGCGGCGGACAAGAGCTACTCCGTGTATTTCGACCGCGGCAGCGAGCTGTACGAGTCGCAGGACTACGACGGCGCACTTGCGTATCTGCGCAAGGCCGCGTCTAAAGATAAGACCGTGGAATGTGTGCTGCTGATGAGCCGCTGCTATGAGCGCCTTGGCAATATTGATAAAGCGCTGGAGCTGCTGCGCGGCATGGACACGCAAGACGCGCAGATATCCGCGCGCATAAACGAGCTTGAGGCGCTGCGCCGCGCGCAGCAGGAAGCGGAGCTTGTGGAGATAGCGGGCGAAAAGTATCAGCTTGACAGCAGCGGCCTCGTGGCCGACAATGCCGGACTGCGGGACGCCGACCTTGACAATGTCGTCCGCCTGCGCGCGCTGAGCAGCCTTTCCATCGCGGACAATTCCATAACCGACATCTCACCGCTCACCGCGCTCGGCGGCCTGACGACCCTGAACCTGAGCGGCAACCGCATAAGCGATATCTCGCCGCTGGCCGGACTTCTCGGCCTGCGCACCCTGTATCTGGACTCAAACCCAATAACCGACTTTACGCCGCTGTACGGGCTGGATAATCTCATCCTCCTGAGCATCAAGGGCATATCCATGACTCCCGAGCAGCTTGCGGAGCTGACGCAGGAGCTGCCGGGCTGCACCATTTACAGCGAGGGCGAGCCGGGGAGCGCGATGGATATAAGCATCGGCGGCGTGACTTTCAGCTCCGATATCACGGAGCTAGACCTGAGCGGAAAGGGTCTGAACGACATTTCGGCGCTCTCCGCCTGCAAGAATCTTGTAAAGCTTAACATCTCCGACAACAACATCTCGGATCTCAGCCCCCTCATGGATCAGAAGAGCCTGCGGGAGCTGGATATAAGCGGCAACCTCATAAGCGACCTGCGGCCGCTCATGGCGTTGACCTCGCTCGAAGTGATACATGCGGGCAATAATCTGATAAGAAGCACCGTGCCTCTCGGCGGCCTGAGCGCGCTTAAGGAGCTGTGCCTCGACTCAAATAAGCTCACGGACGTTTCGGGCATAAAAAAGCTCACCAGCCTTGAAACGCTGTGCCTGCGTGACAGCGGCATGACCGATGAGAGCCTGACGGCGCTGGGCAGCATCCCGTCACTGCTTAGCCTGAATATCGAGAATAACCCCAACGTCAGCGGCGAGACCGTGGACGCGTTCAAGAGTCTCAACCCCGCTTGCGAGGTGACTCATTCGACGCTTGTGTATCTCGTTGAGCTTGGCGGAAGGCAGTTCCGCGAGGATATCACGGAGCTGGACGCCAGCAACCTCGACCTTGTCAGCATTTCCGCTATGGGCGAGTTTGACGCGCTGGAGCGCGTGAACCTCAGCGGGAACAGGATATCGAACATCTATATCTTCCAGTGGCTCAGCGGAATAAAGGAGATAAATCTGGAAGGAAATCAGGTCTCTGACGTATCGCCGCTGCTGAGCATGGAAAGCCTTGAGGTGCTCGACCTCACCGATAACTGTGTAAGCAGCACGAGCGCGCTCTGCCAGATGACGTGGCTCAAGGAGCTGCACATCGCCGGAAACGACCTGACCGCGGAACAGATCGACGAACTGCGCCAGTCGCTCCCGAATACGACGATATACGCGGACTGAACGTGGTAGATTAAATATAGAAAAGAAAAAATACAGAAAAGAAAAAACGGACTGCCGTGCGGCGTTCCGCTTCCCGGCAATGACAGCTGATCTTAATATGAGTCATTCCGGGGAGGGCGGAGCGGAACACGTCAGTCCGTTCGGTTTATTTAAGCTTTTCAAGCCGAGCAAGCGATTTCGAGAGGTCTATCGTCTCATCGCTTATCTTCACCGGCTCTGCGTCCGGCACGACGTAATCCTCTATCGGGATGCTGATAGTCATCATCCGCTCAAGCTCGTGCTTTATGTAGTGCAGCTGTGTGCAGTGCGGGGAGCGGTCGACAGAGGCGAAGCGGAGGCATGTGATCTGACCGGTGCTCAGCATGGCGCCGAGCTTCGTGACGGCCATATTGATGTGCGTCTGCTCAAGGCAGAGCGAGTATACCTCGTCGGCGTCGCGGCAGAGCGCGGCGAAGCCTTCAGGGTGCGTCGACGGCAGACATGCCCCGCAGACGAGCACCCGCCCGCGCACGTCGTAAATGTTCCGCGTCATAAGATCGTTCATTGTGATACCTCCTTTTCCTTGGCAATTACTATAGCACTATTTGCCGCGCCGAACAACAGTTAAAATCACGTCAAAACTGACAGAATTTATACACTTTGAGAGATTTGTATATATCATTGTTTTGCCAGTTTATTGTATAATAGTAAAAGAGTTTACATAAGAGGTTTTACATAGATTCCAACTAGGGGGAGTACAACTTGAAAAAGAGAATTGCGGTACTGCTGACGCTCGTTATGATCTTCAGCGTGTTCTGTGCCGTTCCCGCAAGTGCCGACGGGGAGGATACCTTCCATTTCCACACCCGCACTGCGGAGTACAGCTTTAAGGTGGGGGATACCTTTACATACTCCTACTGGCTCAACCTGAACCCGTCCATCCTCGCCGAGCTTGGCGATTACACCGGGATAAAAGCGCTGTATCTCGAAAAGATGATAGGCAACATCATGTATGACACCGACTGCCTCACCGTCATCAAGACCGAGATGCCGCAGTTCAGCAGCCTGCACAGCCGTGTGTTCCAGAAGAACGACGTGCTTGACGGCAGCCTGATCGACGACGGCGTCCTCGACTTCACGAACGACGACCTCGGCTTCTACGCGCTCGGCAAGCTCACGGATGAGGAGAAGAATGCGTTCAGCGAGACCAATATCGCCGTCAGCATCACCTTCCGCGTGACTGCCGGCAACACCGAAAGCTCTTACATGCGCACCCGCCTGCGCAACCTCACCTGCACTACCGATACCGGCAAGGAAGTCGTCCTGGTTCATCGCGATCAGTCTACCTTCAGACCCTACGTCTCCTACGAGACCATCAACGACGAGCAGCCCAGCGTTGTGCTCAAGTCGCTGGTTGACGACTGCGGCATGGACGTGCGCTACATGGATGTCCTCGGCAACACCATCGACGGCAAGGGCATCCGTCCCGACGGCGAGGCGGTGGTAGTGATGTACGGCTTCACGACCGACGGCCGCTATGTCAAGCTCACCGAGAAGTACACCGGTCAGAAGGTCGTCTGGTTCTTTGACGTGCCGTACGGCCAGTATTACGTCGAGTGCTACTTCACCGACTCTGAGGGCAACTACTACGCAACCCCGGATCCGGAGAAGGCCGAGCATGTCAACGTCCCCGCAACGGGCGAGGTTCAGGCGCTGTGGCTCGTCAAGGCTGATCCGGACGAGGTCATGCGCGTGAACATAAGCATCAACTGGGTCGGCGACAAGGGCTACATCCCCGCGCGCCCCGATTACCTCCTTGCGGAGCTTTATTCCGGCAGCACCACCTATGTCAGCCGCTCCATAGCCCGCACTGAAACTCAGGAGAGCATCAACTACGTCAAGATAAACGACGAGGAAGGCAATAAGATAGATTATTCCCTCCGCGTCTCCCCGGTCTCCACCGATTCCAAGACCGTGCCCTACACCTTTGCGGTCGAGAAAACCGGCGAGGACTATATCGTCACCGCGACCTACGTCGGCCTTGAGTCTGATCTGGGCGAGGTCTCCGGCGACGGACATTACTGGAAGACCACAAGCGAGACCGAAGGCACCTGCACGGAACCGGGCAGCAAGAGCCAGGTGTGCGAGGACTGCCACAGCGTCAGAAAGGTCGAGACTCCCGCGCTAGGCCATGATCCGGTCATCGAGCCGGGACGCTCCGCGACCTGCACCATGCCCGGCCTGAGCGACGGCTACCACTGCGGCCGCTGCGGCGAGATCCTCGCAACGCAGGAGCCGGTGCCCGCGCTCGGCCATCTTGAGGTCATCGACCCCGCCGTCGAGCCGACGGAGGAGAGCCGCGGCCTTACCGAGGGCAGCCACTGCGGCCGCTGCGGCATCATTCTCAAGGTGCAGCAGGTCGTGCCCGCCATCGGCGAGGAGATACCGGAGCATGAGCATATATGGGATGCCGGCTGCGTGACTCTCGAAGCGACCTGCGTGAACGAGGGCCAGATCACCTATTCCTGCGCCGTCTGCGGCACGCTGCGCGTTGAGGCGCTCCCGATGACCGACCACGTCGTCGAGACCCGCGGATACCGTGAGCCGGGCTGCACCTACGGCGGCTACAGCGGCGATCAGGTCTGCGTCTACTGCGGTACGCTGATAGCCAAGGGCACCGAGACCGAACCCGCCGGCCACAGCTGGGGCGAGGGTCTGGTGATCCATCAGGCAAGCTGCGTCAGCGAAGGCCAGCTCATACATACCTGCACCAAGTGCGGCAAGATCCAGATGGAGACCATCCCCATGACGGATCACACGCTTGAGCTGAGAAATCAGAAGGCCGCGACCTGCACCGAGGACGGCTACACCGGCGACGAGGTCTGCACCGTCTGCGGCGTCACCGTCAGGACCGGCACCGTCGAAAAGGCGAAGGATCACAGCTGGGGTGTCGGCAAGGTCACGAAGGGCGCTACATGCCAGACCGAGGGCGAGATGAGCTACACCTGCTCCGTCTGCGGCGAGACCAAGACCATCCCCGTTGACAAGACCGACCACAAGATCGAGCTTCAGAACGAGAAGGAAGCCAGCTGCACCGTCCGCGGCTACACCGGCGACAAGGTCTGCACCGTCTGCGGCGAAGTCGTCGAGAAGGGCGAATATATCGACCCGTCCCACTCCTGGAACGGCGGCACCGTTACCCGCGCGCCCACCAGCCTTGCCGACGGCGTCATGACCTACACCTGCACCAAGTGCGGCGCGACCAAGACCGAGAGCATCCCGCACGGCAGCTCCGGCATCGGCGGCACTGTCACCGGCGGCACTGTCACCGGCGGCGGTTCCGGCCTGACCAATCCAAGCGCCAAGCCCAGGACTGGCGACGAAGCGAACGCGCTCCTGCTCGCGGTAGTCATGCTCTCGTCCATGACGGCCGTAGTCGTCACTGCGAGAAAGCTCAGAAAAGAAAAGTAAATCCCCCGCTGCACGGCGGCATAATAAGACAAGCCCTCCGGTCTGGCCGGAGGGCTTGTCTTAGCTTGTTGTCTTATTCAGCTGCGCCTTGCAGCTCCCGCCTCAGCCTGGAGCTGCGCATAAAGCAGAACATCGTGAACCATATGGTGCCGATAATGTCGAGCGGCAGGCAGAGGACGACCATTTTATCAAGCGACGTCGAGGCGTACACCGTGTCGCCGTTCGCGTTGACAATGCTGTAAAACCCGGGCTTGAAGCGCATCGTGTAGGTCTGCCCGTCGGGAGCAGTATATTCGCGCAGGCTCTTCAGCTCCTTGTAGGCCGCGCCGCCGTCCTCGCGGCTGTCGATGACCGTGCCGTCCAGCGCAAGCTCCGACACAGCCGTGTCGGTTGCCACAACTATATGACCGTCGCGTATCGTGAACGCGTAGGCGGACTTGGTGTCGAGCGGTATGCTGCCGCTGCGCTCCCCGCCGGTGTATACGTCTATCCGCTGCCGCAGGCCGATGTAATAATTCCCGTCGGCATCCACGGCGAAGCCTCTGCAGTTCACCGTCGCATTGCCGGAGATCAGCGCCCAGCAGCACGCCAGCAATACGAACAGCGAGGCGGCAAGGGTCATACATAAGGCTCGCTTTGTCTCTTTATCCATGCTTCCACCTCCGAGGGGATATACCCTCGATCTGAAAATCCCTGCCGGAATGCGGCAGGGATCTGATGTTTATCTTACCTGAGCAGAGCGTTAATCTTTGCTTCGATCTCCTTGGCAGTGGCTTCGGGGACGATGCCGCCCTTGACAACCTTATCGAATATTTCGCCGCAGCTCTTCTTGTTGAACAGCTTGATAGGGTACTTGAGAAGCTGCGGTGCAAGCTCCTTGACGACGGCGGCGGTCGCCTCGTTGTCGAACAGTTCCTTAACGGTCAGGCTTCTGAAATCCATGGTTCTTCTCCTTCACAAAATAATTTTCGATTGGCCTACGCCATTGCTAAAATTGTATCATACGGAAGTCGATAAGTCAAGCGCGGTGCTTGTAAAGCGGGAGGAACTGTGGTAAAATCAATGCCGCTGTAAATCTTGTACTGTAAATTTTATACTTAGAGGAAAATGATGAAAAAACTTATCCTGATCATAATATCCGCGCTGACCGCGCTGACCCTATGCGCCTGCGGACAGAAGGAGACCCCCGCGGAACCGACTCCCGTGCCGACGCTGGAGTTTGCCTCCGGCAGCTATCCAGTGGATGCAGAGAGCCTGCGCATAGTCGTGACTGCGGACGAGATGCCGCGCATGGACGAATTCACTGCGCTCAAGGCCGTGGATTTCACCGGCAGCGACTGCTATGAGGCTATCGGCGAATACATCGCGAGCCACAGCGGCGTACGCGTCAGCCTGCGCGGCGAATTCCCGAACGGGGAGAGCTTCTCCCTGCGCAGCACCGAGGCGAAGCTAGCCGGTATCGCGCCGGAGAATATCGACGAGTGCATGGCGATCCTGCGGCTCATCCCGGGGCTTGAGACGATAGACCTTGGCACCGCGCCGGAAGAGGGCGAGGATGCGTCGGCCGCGCTCGGCTGGGATGAGGTCGGCGCGTTTCAGGCGGCCTTTCCGGACAAGGCGGTTCGCTACGGCTTCACGCTGTTCGGCAAGCAGCTCACAACGCTCGATGAGCAGATGGTGCTCAGTCACCGGCGCATGGCCGACGAGGGCGCGGCGGTGCTGGCCGTGCTGCCGTACATGACGCGCTGCACCTTCCTCGACATGGATTCCTGCGGCGTCAGCAACACCGCCATGGCCGCGATACGTGACGCGTATCCGGATATCAAGGTCGTCTGGCGTGTCTGGTTCGGCGACGTGTATACCTGCCGCACGGACGTGAAGCGCCTGCTCGCCTCGTCCGAATCGCACTACATAAACGACGCGACCTCCGACGGCCTGTATTACTGCACGGACGTCGTCTGGCTCGATATCGGGCACAGCAGCCTTTACGACCTGTCGTTCCTCTACAACATGCCGGACCTCGAGGTCTGCATCGTGGCCTGCGCGCCATGGTCGGACGCGACGCCGATCGGCTCGCTGGAGAAGCTGGAGTATCTTGAGATACTCAGCACCAACTGCAACGACATTTCGTCCTTTGCAAACCTCAAGAACCTCAAGCATCTCAACATCGGCAACTGCTGGCAGATACGCGACATCACGCCGCTATACGGCCTGACCCAGCTTGAGCGGCTGTGGATCGGCTGCGTCACGCCGGTTCCGGCAGAACAGAAAGAGGAGATACGCGAGAAGCTGCCTGACACCCTCATCAACACGCAGGTCGCCAATCACAAGGAGGGCGGCTGGTGCAAGGATGAAAACGGCTACAACGTGCCGCGCTACGCGCTGCTGCGTGAGCAGTTCGGCGATTATAAATCATGGGCCTACGCCTACCCGTGGAGCGACATTCTCTACACCAAGAGCATCGATGAACTGACTCCGGAGGAGACGCAGCAGATAAAGCCATAAGCTTTTAGAGAGAAAAAATGATCGGACTTGGGACAATTTTGAACAGCGCCGGCATCGTCGCCGGCGGACTGATGGGACATTTTATAGGAAAGCGCTTCAAGCCGGAGCAGCAGGATTCCCTGAACAAAGCCTGCGGCGTCAGCGTGATGTTTATCGCGATCGCCGGAGCAATGTCGGGAATGCTGCAGATCGAGGGCAATTCGCTCAGCAGCGGAAAGTCGATGCTGGTTGTGCTGTGCCTTGCGATCGGGACGGTCGCGGGCGAGCTTATCGGGATAGAGCGCGGCTTTGACCGCTTCGGCGAATGGCTCAAGGTCAAGACCGGCAACGGCGGCGACGCGGGCTTCGTCAACGCGTTCGTGACCGCGTCGCTGACCGTTTCGATCGGCGCGATGGCAATAGTCGGCTCGATACAGGACGGACTGCTGAACGACTACTCGATCCTCGCGGTGAAAGCGGTGATAGACTTCATCATCATCGCCGTCATGACCTCCGCGATGGGGCGCGGCTGCATATTCTCCGTGATACCGGTGTTCGTGTTCGAGGGCGGCATGACGCTGCTTGCGCGGCTCGTCGCGCCGATAATGACGGAGACGGCAATATCGTACCTGTCGCTTGTCGGTTCGCTGCTGATATTCTGCGTCGGCGTGAACCTTGTGTGGGGCAAGAAGGTGAGCGTGGCTAACATGCTGCCGTCCGTGCTGCTGGCGGTGCTGGCGGCGTACCTGCCGTGGAGCTTCTGACGCGGCGGAGCTTTGATTTCGGGAGATGATACCATGCCGAGTTATAGAAAAATAGAGCCTGCCGACGATACGCGTGTCGCGGAGATAGTCCGGGCGAATCTGAAGCATTTCCATCTGGACATCCCCGGAACGGCGTATTTTGACCCGGAGCTTGAGCATCTGAGCGCGTTTTATGACGCCGAGCCGTCGAAGCGCCGATACTTCGTCGCGCTCGACGATGCCGGGCAGGTCGTCGGCGGCGCGGGCATCGCGGAGTTCGAGGGCATCGAGGACTGCGCGGAGCTTCAGAAGCTGTATCTGGACGATTCCGCGAAGGGCAAGGGCTGCGGAAAAGAGCTGATGCGCATCACGGAGGAGTGGGCGCGCTCGGCGGGGTATAAGAAGCTGTACCTCGAAACGCATTCGCGGCTCACCGCGGCCGTGGAGCTGTATGAGAAGCTGGGCTTCCGGCGGATAGAGAAGCCCAGCCAGACGAATCACGGCACGATGGATCTGTTTTATATAAAGCGTCTGTGACGCGGAGGAAGAACGGATGTGGAGATGAAAAAGCTGGAGCAGAGCTTTTCCGTGTGTCAGGTCGAGGATTATTCGCTCGTGAACCTTGACGCCGAGTACTGCTTCATTGGAAAGACCGACTAGGAAACGTCGCTCGTCTGCGCGGCGGGGAACAGCGGGCTCAACTGCCTGTATTTCTATCCGAAAGAGTATATTGAAAAGGCCGAGCGGCGCGGCCTGCGGACAAGGATGCCGTGATGAAGAAGGGAAAGCGCTTCATGCTGCCGTTCTGCGCCGTCATGTTTGCCGTGCTGATAGTGATCATCTCCGTCTGGAACGGGGTCACGATTTCAGGACGGCGTATATCCAGTCCTGCGTCTTCCTCATTGTTACGAACTGGTTTGACGGCATCGTCGTTGACCGGCTGTGGGTAGGCCGCGGCAAGCTTTGGGTTATCAAGGGCATGGAGGGTGTGCCGTATGTCAAGACGTGGAAGCTCGTGCTCACGAAGCGCGCCATCGCTACGGTGCTGTACCTCATCATCGCGCTCGCGGCAGCCGGTATCGTTGTGCTGCTCGGCAAACTCTGAAAGCATAAAAAATCTCCGTCCGTTGGTCTGTGACCCACGGACGGAGATTTTTGACGCCCCTACTAGGAGAGCTGTCGGCCAGTGGCCGGCTGAGGGGTTGCCAGAGTATAAAGAAAGAGCAATAAATATCGCCACGCGTCTCGCGGGGCATAAAAACCCCTCGCCGACCGGCGAGGGGTTATGTCATATCAGCAGAGCTGGCTGCCGGCGGGGACGGAGTCGTCCAGTATCACGAGATGCAGCTCCTCTTTGCCCTCGACCTCGCGGACGGCAGAGAGCAGCATGCCGTTGGACATCTGCCCCATCATCTTACGCGGGGGGAGATTGAGAATGGCGACGACGGTCTTGCCGACGAGCGTTTCCGGCTCATAGAACTTGTGGATGCCGGAGAGGATCTGGCGCGGAGTGCCGCTGCCGTCATCCAGCGTGAACTTCAGCAGCTTGTCGGACTTCTTGACGGCCTCGCAGGCGAGAACCTTGCACACGCGCATATCGCACTTTGCAAACTCATCGATCGTCACGTCGGGCAGAACGGGCGGGCACTTGACCTCGGGCTGTTTCTTCTCGGCGTGCAGCTTTTCAAGCTCCTCGAGCGCCTTGGCCATGTCGATGCGCGGGAACAGCGTCTCGCCCTTGTGGACGGAGACGGTCGCGGGCAGGGCACCGTATACGCAGACGTTCTCCCACGCGGTGCTGTTCTCGTCCGCGCCGATCTGCGCGAAGGCTTTTTCGCAGCTTGCGGGGATGAAGGGCTTGAGCATGATGAGCGACACGCGCAGCGCCTCGAGCAGGTTATACATGACGGTCGCAAGTCTTGCGCGCTTGCTCTCGTCGCGGGCGAGCACCCAGGGAGTGCTCTCGTCGATGTACTTGTTCGCGCGCTGGATGAGCTTGAACGCCTCTTCAAGCGCGAGGTGGAGCTGGAACGCGTCCATCTGTGCGGCGTATTTCGTGCCGGTGGTCTTTATCATGGAGACGAGCTCGTCGTCAAGCGCATCGGCCTCGCGCTCTGCGGGCAGAGTGCCGCCGAAGTACTTCTCGACCATGGCGGTGGTGCGGGAGACGAGGTTGCCGAGGTCGTTTGCAAGGTCGGTGTTGATGGTGCTGATGAGCAGCTCGTTGGAGAAGTTGCCGTCGGAGCCGAAGGGGAAGGTGCGCAGCAGGAAGAAGCGCAGCGCGTCCACGCCGAACATATCCGCCAGCAGGTAGGGGTCAACGACGTTGCCCTTGGATTTGGACATCTTGCCGCCGTCGATAACGAGCCAGCCGTGGCCGTATACCTTCTTCGGCAGCGGCATCTCCATGCTCATGAGCATGGCAGGCCAGATTATCGAGTGGAAGCGGACTATCTCCTTGCCGACGATGTGCACGTCGGCAGGCCAGTACTTGTCGTAATCGTTGTACTTATCGTTCATGAAGCCGAGCGCGGTGCAGTAGTTGAACAGCGCGTCGACCCAGACGTATACGACGTGGCCCGGGTCAAAGTCCACGGGGATACCCCATGTGAAGCTGGTGCGGGAGACGCAGAGGTCTTCAAGGCCGGGCTTGATGAAGTTGTTAATCATCTCGTTGACGCGGGACGCAGGCTCAAGGAAAGTGCCGCTCTCGAGCAGCTCCTCCACGGGCTTTGCGTACTTGGAGAGGCGGAAGAAGTAGGCTTCCTCCTCGGCGTCGTGCACCTCGCGGCCGCAGTCGGGGCATTTGCCGTCGACAAGCTGGCTCTCGGTCCAGAAGCTCTCACAGGGGGTGCAGTATTTGCCCTTGTAGGATCCTTTGTAGATGTCGCCCTTGTCGTACATCTTCTTGAAGATGCGCTGCACGGCCTCGACATGATAGTCGTCGGTGGTGCGGATGAAGCGGTCGTTTGAGATGTTCATCAGCTTCCAAAGGTCGAGGATGCCGCCCTCGCCGGTGACGATCTTGTCCACGAACTGCTGCGGGGTGACGCCTGCGGCCTTGGCCTTCTCTTCGATCTTCTGGCCGTGCTCGTCGGTACCGGTGAGGAACATCACGTCATAACCGCACATGCGCTTGTAGCGCGCGATGGCGTCGGTCGCCACGGTGCAGTAGGTGTGGCCTATGTGCAGCTTGTCGGAGGGGTAATAGATCGGTGTTGTGATATAAAATGTTTCCTTTTTCATGGCTCTTCTCTCCTGTATTTATATGACGTGTATTCTCAGCCGTTGCCGTTGCCCTCGACGATTATTATCGTCGGGTCTGGCGAAGGCTCGGTCGGCTTGGGAGGCTCGGTGGAAGGCTCGGTGCTCGGATCGGTCGAGCCGGAGTCGGACGGGCTGGGGGATTCGCTGGAATCGGGCCACTTGATCTCGTTCTCGTGCAGATCGTAGCTGCTGGAGGCCTCGAACACGCGGTCGATGAGATTGCCGTCCTTGTCGTAGATATTGCGGTAGGAGACGGCGCTGTAGCCGATGACGACGTCGGGATAGGTCGAGTCGTAGCGGTAGCCGTAGCCGGAGGTCAGCTCAACGTAGCTGCCGTCAACGTCGGTGCCCCAGATCTCAACGGTGATGGAGTTGTCGGAATCGTTGCAGTAGGCGACGATCTTGACGGGGTAGTCGCGGTCGTTGCGGAACTTGTAGTCCGGCCCCGGCCAGCTGACCGTAGCGTCAAGGCCGTAGGGCAGGTAGTTGACGACGAACATATGGCAGGTGCGCTCAACTGTCGTCATCTGGGCGAGCATCGCCGCGCAGTATATCGTGGAGGATACCTGGCAGATGCCGCCGCCGACCTCCTGCACGACCTTACCGTCGGTATATGCGGCCGCAGCCTTGAATCCGGCCTCGGTGGTGCGCTGGCCGATGGTGCCGTTGAAGGAGAACTCCTCGCCGGGGTTGAGCACAAGGCCGTTGAGCTTCGCGGCGCAGAGCTTGATATTGTTGATGCGCGCGTCGGAGCTGTAGGTGTAGAGCGTGGTCTGCGAGCCGAGCTTATCGCGGAACAGCGAAGCGACGAGCTGCTCCTCGGTCATCTCCGGCATGTCTATCTTGACGGGGATGCGGACTTCCTCCAGCAGCCCCGCGGCGTTCCAGATCTTCTCGGCCTCGGAGGCGTCAAACGCGAAGCCCTTGACGTCGGGGACGATCTCACCGGTCTCCTTGTCATAGTAGGCGTCCTGCGGCTCGCGCATGAGCTCGGTGTGCAGCGCCTCAAAGTCGGGCGCCTTGACGTCCTGCGCGGGAAGCGTGTAGCTCACGCTGCTCTCCAGAGCCTTGAGTCCCTCGACGGCCTTGTTGTACACGGCCTCCGCGTCGAGCGTTATCTGACCCGCGCCCTTGATGTACACCATCTCGGAGGCGGCCTCGTCAACGGTGTAGCTGCCGTCGCCGATGTGCTTGTCAAAACGCTCCAGCGCGCGGGTGACGAGCGTCATGATATAGTCGCGGTTGAGCGACTTGTCGCCCTCGGTGATATCCACGGGCGTAATAAGGCTGGAGATATAGGTTCTGAGGTTGTCGAACTTGTTGCTGCCGTGGCCGTAGCGGTATGCCGCGGCGGCGGCACTCTCAGCGGTCAGTACCGCGCCGGAGCGGATATAGTCGATGCGGAAGCTCTGCCCGGCGGGGAGCTGGACGGTCATCGTTCCGCTGACGGACTTGTCCCACTGCTGCCCCTTCAGAAGCTCAAGCGTCTCCTTCTCGGTCAGCCCGCCGACGTTCGTGCTGCCGACGTAGACGCCCGGCAGGTTCGTATCGCTGGCGGTGACGGAATTTGCCCACAGGATAAGCCCGACGGCGATGGCCGCGAGCAGAACGGAGATGACCACAAGGGTGATGATAAGCCCCTTGTGCGACTTCTTCGGCTTGCGCGGACGCTGCGGCTTTTCGGCCTTAGCGTCGGTTTCCGCGGGCTTTGCCGCGGCTCTCTTCTTGGGAGCGGCGGGCGCGCCGTCATGGCGGGAGCGGGCGGCGCGGCTTGGCGCCTTCGGCGCCGGCTCCGGCTTTTTCAAGTGCTTTCTGCTGTTTTCGTTCAATGTTCTGCCCTCATCAATTCTTCTCTGTATGCTGGTTGTAAAGCTCTGTGAACAGCTCTTCTTCGCTCTTCGGGATGTTTATCTTCTTCTCGGCCTCGAACACCTCGCTCAGCCAAGGGGTGCCCTCAATCCTGCCGCCGGCCTGAGCCTCGAGCAGGATGCCGATAAGCGTGTTGGATATGAGGTAGCCAGGCACGGTGAAGTGCCAGCGGTCGCCGGCCTTTTCCGCCCAGCCCTTCTCCGCGAAGGCCTGAAGCGTCTGGCCGATGGGCTTCCAGTTGTACTGGCAGCGGATGCGGTAGTCGCGCTCGGATATGCCGTGCGCGGTGCGCATGCCGAGCATGATGTACTCGACCGCGCGCTCGAGCGGCTCTATGGTCTCGTACTCGTCCACGATGCTCACCCCGCGGCCGACTCCGGCGATGTACTGCTTGAGATCACGCACATAGCTGTACCGCAGGTTGCCGACGCAGGAGTGCGCGCCGGGGCCGAAGCCCATATAATCCTCCAATGTCCAGTATTTCATATTATGTCGGGACTCATACCCAGGCGCGCAGAAATTCGAGATCTCGTACTGCTTGTAGCCGTAGCGCTCCAGCAGCTCCGCGGCGTAGCAGTACATGTCGGCCTGCTCGTCGTCATCGGGGAGGATGGGCGAACCGTAATAGTCCTCGTACATCTTCGTCCCCGGCTCGAGCTTCAGCCCGTAGCAGGAAAGATGCTCGGGGTGCAGCTCGATGACCTTGGCGAGCGTCTGCGCCCAGTCGGACTTCATCTGGCTCGGCAGACCGTATATAAGGTCGAGACTCACGTTGTCGAAGCCGGCCTTGCGGGCGTTGGCGACAGCGGTCTGCGCCTGCTGGAAATTGTGCCTGCGGCCGATGAGCTTCAGAAGATTGTTGTCCGAAGCCTGAACGCCGATGGACAGGCGGTTGACGCCCTCCTCGCGCAGGAGCTTCAGAGCGTTGAGGCTGATGCTGTCCGGGTTGACCTCGATAGTGACCTCCGCGTCAAGCCTGACGTTGCCGTTGAGCTTGAGGGCGTTGAATATCTCTATGATGCGGTCCGCGCCGTAGAAGCTGGGCGTGCCGCCGCCGAAATATATGGAATCGACCTCGTAGTTCTTTATCGACTTCGCCGACTCGTCAAGATGCGCGAGCAGCGCCTTGTGGTACTCCGGCATCAGATGCTCGCAGCCCGCGAGCGAATAGAAGTCGCAGTAGCTGCATTTGCTGGCGCAGAAGGGTATGTGTATATATATTCCCAGACGTTTAGCCATGGTCAGTCTCCGTGATGATTATTTGTAGCGGGGATATGCTCCCACCGGCATCAGAACAGCTCGCTGACCTCGGCGACGAATTCCGCCGGATCGTCGATCTCGACGCCCGCCATAAGCTCGGCGAGGGAGGCGAGGATCTTTGAAAGCTGCTTTGCCTTGTCCTTGTCGTTTTCGTACGCATCCTTGAGCGCGGCGAAAGCCTTGTGGTTCGCGTTCAGCTCCAGAACTCTGGTCGCGCGGATCTTGCGCATTTCCTCGCTGGGGCCGTGACGGAAGTACTTCTCCATCTCGAGGGTGATGTTGCCCTCGGTGGTCAGGCAGCAGGGGAGAGTCTCAAGCTTGCGGGATATTTTGACCTTTGCAAGGTCGCCGCCGACGGACTGCTGCACGAAGTCGAGGAAATCCTTATTTTCGGCGTCGCGCTCGTCGGCCGCCTTCTTCTCCTCCTCGGTCTCGAAGCCGAGGTCTTCGGTCACAACGTTGCAGAACGGATGCCCGTCCTGATCGCGCAGGTTCTCGAGAACCATCTCGTCGAGCGGGCTGGTGAGGTATATCAGCTCGTAGCCGCGGGCGCGAACCTGATCGCACTGCGGCAGACTCATCGCGTGCTTGACGGAGTCGGAGCTGGCGAAGTATATTGCCTTCTGGCTCTCGGGCATGTTCTCGACATACTCCTTGAGCGTGATCTGATGCTCCTCGGAGGTGTAGAACACCAGCAGGTCGCGCAGGAAATCTTTATAGCGGCCGTACTCATCGCACACGCCGCACTTGATGTCGGTGCCGAAGTTGCGGAAGAACTCCTCATACTTCGGACGGTCGTCCTTCATCAGCTTTTCAAGCTCGCCCTTTATCTTCTTCTCAAGGTTCTGGCCGATGACGCGCAACTGACGGTCATGCTGAAGAATTTCACGGGAGATGTTCAGCGACAGGTCGGGCGAATCGACGACGCCTTTGACAAAGTCAAAGTAATCGTGCACGAGCTTGTCGCACTTTTCCATTATCATAACGCCGTTGGAGTAGAGCGTTATGCCGGCCTTGCGGTCGCCGGTGTATCCTGCGGAGCTGCCCTCACCGGGGACGAACAGCAGCGCTTTGTAGGACACGGTGCCCTCGGCGTTGACGCGGATAAGGGCGCAGGGATCCTTCTGCTCGTGGTTCTTTTCTTTGTAGAAGGCGATGCAGTCGTCGTCCGTCACCTCGCTGCGGCTGCGCTGCCAGATGGGGACCATGCTGTTTATCGTCTCGTTCTCAGTGACGATGCGGTAGTCATACTTGGGCTTGCCTTCGTCGTCGGTTTCACCGGTCTCGAAGCGCTCCTGCCGCTCAACGTCCATCTTTATCGGCCAGCGGACATAGTCGGAGTACTTCTTGACAAGAGCCTTGATTTTCCATGTCTCGAGGTAGGTGCCGTACAGCTCCTCGTCGGTGTCGTCCTTGATGTGCATGATGACGTCGGTGCCGACGCTCTCGCGCTCACATGGGGTGACGGTGTAGCCGTCCGCGCCGGTGCTTTCCCATTTGACGCCCTGCTCCTCGCCGTACTTGCGGGTGATGACCGTGACCTTGTCGGCGACCATGAAGGCCGAGTAGAAGCCGACGCCGAACTGACCGATGATGGAGATGTCCTCGCCCTCGGCCTGTTCGGTGTCAAGCTCGCTCTTGAACTTATAGGAGCCGCTCTTGGCGATGACGCCGAGGTTGTTCTCGGCTTCCTCCTGAGTCATGCCGATGCCGTTGTCGCGCACGGTGATGGTGCGCTCGTTCTTGTCGACGATGATGTCGATATGGTAGTCGGAGCGGCTGAGGCCGACCTTGTCGTCGGTCAGCGACAGGTAGCACAGCTTGTCGATAGCGTCGGATGCGTTGGAGATTATTTCGCGCAGGAAGATTTCTTTATTGGTGTAAATAGAGTTGATCATCAGGTCAAGCAGACGCTTGGATTCTGCCTTGAACTGTTTCTTTCCCATAGTTTCGATGCCTCCAGTAAATATAATTTCAGTAATTTATAATTATAGCACAAATACAAATAATTTCAACAATTCTTGCAGAGCGGGAGTTTAATTTTTCTTAAGTCTTGCGGAAGGGCAAAGCATGGAGTAAACTGTGTGTGGAATGAACCGCGCCGTGCCCTATCGGCGCCCCTTTTAGGCAGCGCAGCTGCGGCGAAGTTTTTGCGTCGCACCCCTTGGCGCCCCTTTTAGGTAGCGAAGCGGCGGCGCGGTAGTGAATGACATGCCGGTGGCATGTCAGAGCCGCGCCGTGACCGAGCCGCAGCGAGACGCTGTCGGCCTGCGGCCGACTGAGGGGTCGCCAGAGTTGTACTATTGCCATTAGGCAAAAGACATAACAATCACAACAATGGAGGTATTATATAATGTACGAAGAGATCACCGCTCAGGCGCGGCAGGCCGTGACTGAGCTTGTCGACGCCGCCGGACTGCGCGCGGGTGAGCTGCTGGTCATCGGCTGCTCATCGAGCGAGATGGTCGGCGCACGCATCGGCAAAGGCTCAAGCATGGAGGCGGCGCAGGCCGCGCTGGACGGGATATGGCCGGTCGTGCAGGAGCGCGGGATATATCTCGCCGCGCAGTGCTGCGAGCACCTCAACCGCGCGCTGATACTCGACGAAGCGGCAGCGGAAAAGTTCGGCTATGAAATCGTCAACGTCCGCCCGTGGGCGCACGCGGGCGGCTCATTTGCGACTGCGCTGTGGGAGCGGCTGGAGCGCCCCGCAGCGGTTGAGCACATCCGTGCCAGGGCCGGAATAGACATCGGCGGCACGCTCATCGGTATGCACCTGAAAGAGGTCGCCGTGCCGGTGCGGCTGAGCGTTTCGCGCATCGGCGAAGCGCCGATAATCTGCGCACGCACGCGCCCGCGCTTTATCGGCGGCGAGCGCGCCCGTTATCAGGAAGAACTGAAGTGATGCCGAAAAACATAATATAAATACTATAACTGGGCGGCCGGAGCCGCCCAGTTATTATTTGCAATATTTACAGCTCTTCAAGCTCTTTCTGCCAGACAGCGGCGCAGGCGTCGCTCGGCATACGCCAGTCGCCTCGCGGCGAGAGCGTTACGGAACCGACCTTGGGACCGTCGGGCAGGCAGCTGCGCTTGAACTGCTGCATGAAGAAGCGCCGGTAGAAATTCTTCAGCCATTTCAGCAGCTCCGCCTCGCTGTACTTGCCGCCGAGGGCGGCCTTCGCAAGCCGGTATATCTTCGCCGGGCCGAAGCCGAAGCGGAGAACATAGTACAGGTAGAAATCATGCAGCTCGTAGGGGCCGACGAGGTCTTCGGTCTTCTGTGCAATTTCACCGTTATCCGCTGCGGGCAGCAGCTCGGGGCTGACAGGGGTGTCCAGTATATCGATCAGCACCTCGCGCAGCGCGGCGCTATCCGCCGTGTCCGCTTCGTACTGCACGATGTGGCGCACGAGCGTTTTCGGCACTCCGGCGTTCACGCCGTACATGCTCATATGGTCGCCGTTGTAGGTCGCCCAGCCGAGTGCAAGCTCGCTCAGGTCGCCCGTGCCGACGACGAGGCCGCCGGTGAGGTTCGCTATATCCATCAGTTCCAGCGTACGCACGCGAGCCTGACAATTTTCATAGGTCACGTCGAGCGTGTTCGGATCCTGGCCGATATCGTCAAAGTGGCTCAGAACGGTGTTGGCGATGCGCACCTCGCGGAAGCTGACGCCCAGCTCATTGCAGAGAATTTCCGCGTTCGAGCGTGTGCGCTTCGTGGTGCCGAAGCAGGGCATCGTGACGGCCAGCACGTCCGATGCGGGGCGGCCGAGCCGCTTCATCGCCCGCACGGCGACCAGCAGAGCAAGGCAGCTGTCAAGTCCGCCGGATATGCCGATGACGGCGGTTTTCGCGTGCGCATGCTCAAGCCGCTTTGCAAGCCCGTCGGCCTGAATGTTCAGAATCAGCGCGCAGCGCTCCGCTCTTGCGGCCATGTCCGCGGGGACGAAGGGCGCGGGGGAGATGTAGCGCGTCAGTTTGACCTCGCGCAGCGGCATGTGGAACTCGACGACCGTGTAGCCCGCGGTCTCGGGTCTGAACGTGGTGTTGCGGCAGCGCTCGGACAGCATGCGGCCGAGGTCAAGCTCGGTGCAGGCGTAAGCCTCGCCGTAGGGCTTCGACTCGGCGAGCAGGGAGCCGTTCTCGCAGATGAGATCGTGCGCGGCAAAGCTCATGTCGGTGGTGGATTCGCCGTGTCCGGCGTCGGCGTAAATGTACGCGCACAGGAGGCGTGCAGACTGCTGACTCACAAGCGCGCGGCGGTAGTCGGCCTTGCCGACCGTTTCGTCGCTCGCGGAGAGATTGGCGATGACTGTCGCACCGGCGAGCGCGTGGTGCGTGCTGGGGGGCAGTGCCGCCCACAGATCCTCACAGAGCTCCACGCCGAGAGTGAACTCCGGCATCTCCGCGCAGCGGAACAGGAGCTTCGTGCCGAAGGGCACGTCCGCACCGGCGAAGCGTATCATGCGCAGCGCGTCGGGTGCGGGATTATAATGGCGCAGCTCGTAGAACTCGCCGTAGTTCGGCAGAAAGGTCTTGGGGACAAGGCCGAGCAGACGCCCGCCGTGCACCACTGCCGCGCAGTTATAGAGCTTGCCGTCCACCGCGACGGGCAGCCCGACGACGGACACAAGCCCAAGCTCCGCGCTGGCCGCGATTATCTCCTTCAGCGAAGCCTCAGCGGCGCGCTGAAGCGGCTGCTGCAGGAACAGATCGCTGCAGGTGTAGCCGGTCAGCCCCAGCTCGGGGAACACGGCGAGCTGCACACCGTCGCCGTCGGCGCGGCGCATGGCCGCTATTGTGGTTTCCGTATTGTACGCGCAGTCCGCCACGCGAAGCGACGGAGACAGAGCGCAGGCCTTTATAAAGCCGTGTATCATAAGTCGATCACCCTTTGCGTTTGAGTTCGGCGCCGCGGAAAACCGGCGGAGCCGCTGCGGAAAGATACTATTAAAAAAACCTCGTCATAAGACGAGGTTTCCTGGTGGAGACGGAGGGATTCGAACCCTTGACCTTACGGATGCGAACCGTACGCTCTCCCAACTGAGCTACGCCCCCGGATTCAAGCCTAATCATTATAACACATATTTTTAATTTGTAAAGAAAAATATTGATTATTTTTTTAAAATGTGCTAAAGTATTGAGCGTTGCTTTTGACAACTCTGCACTAGTCGGGGAGCCAGCG
>URGI01000006.1 GCA_900547315.1 uncultured Eubacteriales bacterium
AAGCACCAAAACAGAATGATTGACTAAAAGTTAGCAAAAATTCCTATTGAAATTTATGCATATTTGCGTTATATTAACTATGGTTAACAGTTTGTACATATTTTTTGGCGGCTGTTATATGAACTATTTGCGGAGGCTTAGCATGACGGGAACGCGTACCGACTTCCTTGAAACGCTCAGGGATTCATACAGCGCCTATTATGACATCCACGAGAACGAGAGCTTTACGGAGCTGCCGCTCGTTTTCCGCGCGGACTACTCCTCCCGCAACGAGAAATACTGGCTGACGAAAAATATCAAGGTCTGGGGCAACGAGACAAACGAGCATGTGTACATGTTCGCGGCGGAGAGCTTTGACAAGGAGCTTGTTGACAACTGCATAGATTTCGCCCTTGCCGACGGGCTGCCCCGCGTGAAGCCACACAAGGAGCACCAGTATACGAACATTGCCGCCATATTCGTCGCGGAAAGCTTTGACCCCGCGACGGCGAAACATATTGCGAAGCGCTCATTCAGCAAGAGCTATAAATTTTCCCTGCATGGCTACACCGAGCTTCTGACAGCCGCGGTAGAACTGGGCACCGAGAGCACTCGGACAAACCCGGCAGGCCGCCCGTTGGAGGCGTACTTCAGGAAATTATTTGCGGCACGAAGATGAAATGCCGCGAGTAAATAAAACATTTTTTAAGGAGTGAAAAGTGTGAGCGCAATTCTTATTCTCATCATCGCACTCGCCCTGCTGGCATGTGGCTACATCTTCTACGGTAGCTTCCTGGCAAAGAAATGGGGCGTGGATCCCAATCGTGAAACCCCGGCACACACCAGTTACGACGGAAAGGACTTCGTTCCTGCCAACCCCGCCGTCCTGATGGGACATCATTTCTCTTCCATCGCCGGCGCCGGCCCCATTAACGGACCTATTCAGGCCGCTATCTTCGGCTGGGTTCCCGTTTTCCTGTGGATTGTCATCGGCGGTATCTTCTTCGGCGCAATGCATGACTTCGGTGCTCTGTTCGCCTCTATCCGTCACAACGGCGGCTCCATCGGCGAGGTCATCAAGGACAGCATGGGCGTCAAGGCACAGAGGCTGTTCACCATCTTCGCACTGCTCGTTCTTATTCTCGTTATCGCTTCCTTCACCGCAGTTGTCGCCGGTACCTTCGTCTCCGTTGCGAAGGATGGTGAGCCCGCAATTCCTCTGTTCACCGTCGGTCGTGCTAACGTCAGCGGCAACGCTTCTACCGCAACTACCTCTCTGCTCTTTATCGTTATCGCCTTTATCTTCGGCTTCTTCGTCTACCGCAAGAACTGCAAGATAGGCCCCGCTACCATCGTCGGTATCATCGGCATCATTGCCATCGTTATCGCAGGTCTGAACTTCGGTATCAACTGCAGCCGTACCTTCTGGGTCCTCTTCATCGCAGTTTACGTCATGCTCGCTTCTCTGCTTCCTGTCTGGATGCTGCTCCAGCCGCGTGACTACCTCAGCTCCTTCCTGCTCTACGGCATGATGATCATTGCTATCATCGGTATTCTCTTCTCCGGCGCTCACGTTGATCTGCCCGCCTTCGCAGGCTGGGGCGGCCTCAACGGCAACGCAAGCCTCTTCCCGACCCTGTTCATCACCGTCGCCTGCGGCGCTGTCTCCGGCTTCCACTCTCTCATCGGTTCCGGTACCACCTCCAAGCAGCTCGACTCTGAGAAGGACGCAAAGGTCATCGGCTACGGCGCAATGATCGTCGAGTCCGCTCTGGCAGTCATCGCCCTTATCGCAATCGGTGTTGTCTTCAAGGAGACCAACATCGGCGGCGGCGAGAAGTTCCTCCTCACCGCACCTCCCACCATCTTCGCCGGCGGCGTTGCCACCATGGTCGCCACCACCTTCGGCGGCGTTGCAGACTTCTCCAACCCTGTCTACGACACCACCTACACCCTGCTGACTCTTGCGGTCTCCGTCTTCGCACTGACCTCTCTTGACTCCGGTACCCGTCTGGCTCGCTACATGTTTGCTGAGCTCTTCGTTCCCGAAGGAAAGACCCGTGAGGAGCTCACCGGCGCTCGCAAGTTCTTCTCCAACCCGTTCGTCTCCACTCTCATCATGGTCGTTATCGGCTGCGGTATGGGCTTCATGGGCCTCAACCAGATCTGGGGTGTGTTCGGCGCTGCCAACCAGCTCCTCGCCGGTATCGCAATGCTGGCTGTTGCCTCCTGGCTCGGTCAGGTCGGTAAGAGCAACAAGATGTTCTTTGTCCCGATGGTATTCATGCTTGCCGCAACCGGCACTTCCCTGACCATGACCATCATCGCAAAGATCAAGCTCATCGCCGGTCTGGTTGCAGACAAGACCGCTGCATGGGGCGACTGGTTCCAGATGATTTGGTCCGTCGGCCTCATCGTTCTGGCTGTCATCCTCGTCGTCGAGGGCGTTCAGGTTCTTGCAAAGCCCAAGGCCAAGAAAGCTTGATTCGGGTTTAAGGAATAGTCTAATACCAACAATACATAGCATAAAAAAGCCGCCCATACGGGCGGCTTTTTTGCTGCGCGTGGGTTCAGACGAATATAATAGAACAAGCCGCCCGTATGGACGGCTTGCTCGTATCAATATTCTTATCTGACAATGCCCTTGATGAACGCCGGACGCTCGACCGGAGCGGTGCTGAATTTATAGCAACCGCGCAGAAGCTCCGCCGCCTCCTGCGCTTTCTCCATGCTGGAGGCGTGTATCGTGCCGAGGCTTTCGCCCTCTTCGACATGGTCGCCAAGCTTCTTTGCCAGCACGACGCCGACCGAAAGATCGATCGTGCTCTCCTTGGTGGCGCGGCCGCCGCCGAGATGCATGCTCACAAGGCCGACTTCTTCGGCGTTGATATGGCTGACATAGCCCGCCTCGGTGCTCGGCACTTCAAGCTTTACCTTCGCGTCGGGCAGCATCGACGGCTCATATACTGCGTCCGCGTCGCCGCCCTGAGCCTCAACAAGATCGGCCAGCTTCTGCAGCGCCTTGCCGCTGCGGATGGTCTCCATAAGCTCCGCGCGCGCCTCGTCGTCATTCTTGGCAAAGCCTGCGGAGACGAGCATGCAGCTGCCGAGCGTCAGGCACAGCTCAAGCAGGTCGCCCTGTGTTTCACCGGAGAGGACGGAGATGGCCTCCTTGACCTCGACGGCGTTGCCGACCGCGCAGCCGAGCGGCTGATCCATGTCGGTGATGACCGCGGCGGTCTTGCGTCCGGCCATGTTGCCGATGCGGGTGAGGTTGCGGGCAAGCTCGCGCGCCTGCTCCTCGGTCTTCATGAACGCGCCGCCGCCGCACTTGACGTCCAGCACGATGACGTCCGCGCCCGCGGCCAGCTTTTTGGACATGATGCTGCTGACGATGAGCGGTATGCTCGGCACGGTGCCGGTCACGTCGCGCAGGGCGTAGAGCTTCTTGTCTGCGGGGTCAATGTCCGCGGTCGGACTTGTGATGGCGATGCCGACGCGGTTGACGTTTTCAATGAAGCGTTCGTCCGAGATGCCCGTGTCATAGCCAGGGAAGCTCTCCAGCTTGTCGATGGTGCCGCCGGTGTGTCCCAGTCCGCGCCCGGACATTTTGGCGATCTTCAGCCCGCAGGCCGCGACCATCGGGCAGAGGATAAGGCTCGTCTTATCGCCGACACCGCCTGTGGAATGCTTGTCGGCCTTCACGCCCTTGATGGCGCTGAGGTCGAGCACCTCGCCGGAGTGCATCATGGACATCGTGAGATTCAGCGTCTCCTCGTCGTCCATGCCGCGCAGAAGGATGGCCATACACATTGCGGACATCTGGTAGTCTGGTATCTCGCCCTTGGTGTAGCCCTGCACCATGAAGTCGATCTCCTCGGCGCTGAGCTTGCCGCCGTCGCGCTTGGCGGCGATGAGGTCTGTCATTAGCATATGTATATCTCCTTTTGGGATGTTTTTTGCTTTTTGGAAATTTTATTATACACTATTATCGCCGTTTTTACAAGACGGCGCGGGGAAAATCACGTATTCCTGCCCGCCGATATTTCGTGAGCAGTGGGAGGGGCGGCGCAGCTTTGCGGGCAGCGCGATATATCTCCGCCCGTTTATCTCTGCGACAAGCTCCGTTCCGGCGTCACCGCGCCATATAACATCGGATGCATCATGGGACGGCGCCGGCTCAGGCTCCCGCGCGGGCGCGCCCGACGGCCGCTGCTCCGCCAGCTCTGCGCGCTCAATCTGGGCGGGGAAGCGGCACAGCTCCCGCCGGCTCAGGCGGCGATCCAATACCAGCCTGCCGCCGCGCGGCTCCATCAGCCCCAAGCTCTCGCAGCGTCCGCAGCCGGAGAGCCACAGACGCAAAAGCCCCGCCGCCTGCGGCGCTTCGGCGTGAAAGCGCAGATACGCCCCTTCAGGCGTGACGGTCAGCTTTCCGACGGGGTGAATGGCGTAGATCATGGTTTGCTCCTTTGAAGAAATAGAAATCGGCTTCGTGCATATTTATATGCACGAAGCCGATGCTTATTCATCAAAAAACGCTTTAACCCTGAAGCCCGAAGCTGACCGCGATGGCGCTGTCTACCGCGCTCATCGTGTTCTCGTCCAGCCGCCCCATCCGCTCGCGCAGACGCGATTTGTCTATGGTGCGTATCTGTTCGAGCAGAATGACGCTGTCCCGACTCAAACCGACGCTCTGCCCCTGAAGCTGGATGTGCGTCGGCAGGCGCGCTTTACCCATCTGACTCGTTATCGCTGCGGCAATAACGGTCGGGCTGTGGCGGTTTCCGGTGTCGTTCTGCACGATGAGCACCGGACGCATCCCGCCCTGCTCACTGCCGACCACCGGACTAAGGTCAGCGTAATAAATATCTCCTCGTTTTACCATGGGTCTCACTCTCCGGGTAATAAAGTCGCCCAATACATCTTATGTACGGCTGACTCTATTGTCCCCGCGCGAGCGAGATTTTATACTCAGAGCCCCTGAATGAGGATGATGAGTATCAGTATCGGTAGGATCCACTGGAAGTAGGGCTTCAGCTTCGGGGACAGCTTCAGACCCTTTCCGCGGTTGGCCTCGGCGAGGTATTTGTCAAAGCCCCAGCCCCATTTGGTCACGCAGAACAGCAAATACACCAGAGAGCCAATGGGGAGAAGAAGGTTGCTGACGATGAAGTCCTCACTGTCGAGGATATCGCGTCCGCCGATGAGGTGCACATTGCTCCAGATGTTGTAGCCGAACACACATGGCAGGCTCAGCACAAGCAGAAGAATGCCGTTTACGACGGAGGCTTTCGTCCGGCTCCAGCCGAAGGTGTCAATGCAGATGGCAATGATGTTTTCAAACACCGCAAGCACCGTGGACAGGCTTGCGAAGATCATGAACAGGAAGAACAGCGCACCCCAGAAACGGCCGCCGGCCATGTTGACGAACACGTTCGGCAGGGTCTGGAATATCAGGGACGGGCCGTTGTCGGTCTGGATGCCGAAGGAGAAGCAGGCGGGGAAGATGATCGTGCCTGCCATGAGCGCGACGAAGGTGTCCAGCGCGCAGATGCGCACGGCCTCGCCCGGCAGGGTCTGATCCTGCGGCATGTAGCTGCCGAAGATCTCCATCGCGGCGATGCCGAGGCTCAGCGTGAAGAAGGACTGGTTCATGGCGGCGGTGATTATCGAGCCGAGTCCGACCTTGCGTATCGAATCTATAGAGGGCAGCAGATAGAATTTCATGCCATCGGCGGCGCCGGGCAGAGTGAGACTGTGTATCGCGAGCACCATGATGAGCGCCAGCAGTGCGAGCATCATGATCTTGCTCACGCGTTCAAGACCCTTTTGCAGGCCGAACGAGCAGACCAGAGAGCCGACAATCACGACAAGCTCCGTCCATATCACCATCTCGCCGGGATTTGACAGCATCGTGCCGAATTCGGCAGTGACGGAGGCGGTGTCCATACCGGTGTGGAAGCTGCCGGTCAGGAATTTGCCGAAATAATCTATCATCCAGCCGGTAACGGTGGTGTAGTACATCATCAGCACTACGCAGCCGAGCAGGCAGAACCAGCCGTGAATGTGCCACTTGCGGCCCTTGCCCTCAAGATTCCTGTACGCCAGCACCGCGCTGCTTTTGCCCGCGCGGCCTACCGCAAGCTCCATCGTGAGCACCGGCACGCCCATTATAAGCAGGCAGATGAGATAGATCAGGACGAAAAAGCCGCCGCCGTTCTGACCCGTCACATACGGGAAGCGCCAGACATTGCCGATTCCGATAGCGCAGCCCGCGCTGACAAGCAGAAAGCCTAGGCGGGAGCGAAACGATTCACGCTGCATTGAAATTACCTTACCTTTAAAAATAAAAATTTGCGCCGAAGCGCGCAGGTCATATTGTAACCGAGGCTGAATGAAATTTCAAGTGCATATTTAACCAAAATGGAGCGATAACGACAAAAAACTCCGGAGACGGATGTCCCCGGAGTTTTCAGGCGATGCGGCCGAAAATCGGCCAGTGCATAAAAACAAATTTCAGTATGCGATGATTAGACTGTCGATGCGGTTGAAATCGCTGTCGTCGATGACGTAGACATTGTCCTCACCCTTCACGACCTGCACGGAGATGGTTTGCGGGTCGAGGTAGCCGATAGAGTCGATGCGGGCGGAGACCATGTCGATGATCGCCTGCGCCCAGACGACTTCATATTCATCGTCGGTCATGTTGACAAACTCACCGGCGTCGGCGCGCTCCTGCAAATCCGCCAAGAAAGCTTCGGAGTCCTCATCGTTAACTTTCTGGAAGATGTCGATGGGGTAAACCGTCAGCTGCACAAGATAAGTGTCGCCATTGCGACTCTGCGAGCCTACTTCATACTTGCTGTGGGTGTATATCTGACGGTACAGGTCGATGATCTGCTGGCGTATCTCGTCGCCGCAGATATCCAGATCAATGTCGAACGTGTTGGCGAAATACTCCGCCTCAACCTCCAGACCGCCCTCATACTCCTGATCGGCCTGCTCCTTGTCAAGTCCTACCCTTGTCAGGTAGTCGTCGGTGTACTGGTTCAGGTAGATGAGGTCAAGATTGTTCTTGACCAGCTCCGTGGCGGAGAAGCTGCCGCATCCGGACAGCAGCCCCATGCACAGCACTGCCGCCAGCACTATTGCTATAACTTTCATCTTCTTCATGTTTTTTCCTCCTTTTTATATGTTCAGGCCGTCAAGCCCGATCCATTCCCATAATCTGCGTGCCCTTGCTCAGTTTGCAGTCGCCGATGAGGCCGGAACCGCCGAGGCCTCCTTCGCACGGTGCGCCATCAGGTCGGTGCACACCACGGCGATAAGGCACAGCGTCAGACCGGCTGCAAAGGCGAGCGTACCGTCCGCCGGACAATGATTATGCCACAGAACTCCGCACACCAGCGCCGCGACTGCCGATACACCGGCGATGATCGCCGCCGCTCCGCTGCTGCGCACAAACTGCCAGAGCAGCAGCGAAATGAGCGCCAGCACGACCGTTACAGTCAGTGCGGCGGTCAGGACATTTGCCCACCACGCCTCGTCGTTCGCCGAGTCTATCTGCGAGGCGAAGTATTCCTCCGCGGCGTCGCAAAGCTCCGCGTACGTAGCCGTGCTGCCGGAGAGCTTCTTCACGTTCTCGTCGGACATCAGCAGCTTCATACCGGCGTCGAGCCGCTCCTTATCGTCTGAATATTTATCCAGAGCTGCCAGATCCTCCTGAAGCTGTTCGCGCGCCGCTGCAAGCTGGTTCCGCCCTGCCGCGAGCTGTGCACCGGCGGCGTCGAGACGGGAGTAGCCCGCGTCAAGCTCCGCCTTACCGGCTGCAAGCTGCTGTTCGCCGTCGGCTATCTGCTTTTCGCCGTCTTCCAGCGCGGCTTTGCCGGCCGCAAGCTGCTTTTCAGCCTCGGCGAGCCGCGCATAGCCCGCGTCAAGCTCCGCCTTGCCGGCCGCAAGCTCCGCTTCGGCGGCCTCTATCTGCGCCTTGCCCTCGGCGAGCTGCTGCTGTCCGGCCTGATATTCCGTGATTATCCCGGACAGCGAGTAGCCCGTACCGGCGACCTGCGTATCGAGCGCGATGCGTGCCGCATCAAGCCGCGGCTTGATGAGCAGCGCCTTGACCGTGTCGCCCTCGGCGACGGCCGCGTCATACTCGGCCTGGAGACGCTGATAATCGTTATACAGCGGAAGAATTGCGTTATATATCGGCGTGATGGCGTTCAGCTTCGCTTCGCCCTCGGCGTACTGCCGCTTGGCGGCCTCAAGCTGTGCCGCGCCCGCGTCATAGCGCGCCTGACCGGCTTCGAGCTGAGCTTTGCCTGCGTTATACTCCGCAAGTCCAGCCTCGTATTCGGCTTTGCCGCTCTCGTATCTCGACTTCGCGTCGTCAAGCTGTGCCTTGCCCGCGTCGTATTGCGCCTGACCGGCCTCAAGCTGTGCCTTACCGGCGTTATACTGCGCCTCACCGCTTGCAAGCTGATCGCTGCCGACGGTGTCGGTCACAAGGCTTTCGGCGAAGCTGTACCGCAGATCGTCGTATCGGGTCTGATCCATGCTCAGCTTCTCGGCAAGCTGGCGCAGCTCACGCGTCTGCTTCAGAAGCTGCTTATTCTCGCTCACGGAGCTGCTCTGCCATGAGTCGACCGCCGCGCGGCACATCGGAGCCGCGACGAGCGCGAACACACAGGCCGCAGCGAGCAGCACGTTGAACGCCAGTCTCGCGGTGCGGCGCGGATCCTTGACGTGCAGCCCGCGCAGCTTCACAGTAGTCGCCTGCACGAAGCCGTCCCCCAGCAGGAGAAGCTGCGGCAGGACGAAGTTTACGAGCACGATGGTGATTATCGTGCCGATGCCGACATACTGCCCGATGCCCGCGATGACGACCTGCGACACGCGATCGCCGATGACGAGTCCGGCGATGACCATCATCGTGCCGGAGGTGATGACCGTCGGGAACGAGAAGTTCAGCGTGTCGATTATCGCATTGCGCTTGGGCATCTTCCCGCGCAGCTCGTTATAGCGCGAGGAGATGACGATGGCGTAGTCGATGTTCGCGCCCATCTGTATCGCGCTGACGATGAGGTAGCACATGAAGAACACGTAGTCGCCGCGCAGGACGGGGATAGAGAAGTTTATCCAGATGCTGCCCTGAATGACCAGGATCAGCAGCAGCGGCATTCCGAGCGAACGGAAGGTAAAGAGCAATATCAGCATGACGAGCCCCAGCGACATCAGGCTCACGACCATGTTGTCGCTGACAAAGGTGTCGTTGAAGTCGCTTGCCGCCACGGCGTTGCCGGTGAAGTACACGCTGCCCTCGGGGTAATACTGCGAAGCGATGAGCCGTGCGCGCTGGAGGAAATCAAAGGTGTCGTCGCCCTGCATCGGCAGATCGACGTACAGCAGGAAACGGCTGTAATCCTCACTTTGCAGCTGCACGGTTGCTACCTGAAGCTGAGAGTAAAGATCCTCGATCAGCGCTATCTGCTCCTCGCCGAGCGGCATGGGACTGTCATAACGCATATCGTACAGGAAGAGGAACAGATCGACCAGCGGCACTTTGTAGCCGGTCAGATCGTCGCTCGCGTCTCGGTACTCGTCCTGACTTGCCGCGTAGTACGCGAAGAGCGCCTGACTTGTTATGGTGTCCACGCCCGCAATGCCGGAAAATTCGGCGTAATCCACCATGTCGCCGAGCTTATAGCCGTCTATCGCGTCGATATTCGCGATGCCGAGGGCGTAATTCACCTCCGGGCAGGCCTCAAGCTCCGAGATGAGCTCGGCCTCTTTTTCATAGCTGCCGGACGGAACGATAACGACCATAAGGTTATTTTCACCGAAGCGCTCATGTATGGCGTTCGCGGCGATGTCCTGCTCGTTCTGGCGCTTGGTGTGGACAAGATCCATGGAGTAAGCATAATTGCAGCTGCCGAATGTGAAATATGCTCCGACGACGAGCAGCACGAACAGCGGCGGGATTATAAATCTCGTGGCATATGCGAACTTGCCTGCAAAGTTGATCTTCGGCACGAAGTTCTTGTGCTTCGTTTTATCCATGAGCTTGCCGCAGCACATGAGCAGCGCCGGCATCAGCAGGAACACTGACAGCAGGCTGCACACGATGGACTTGATTAGTGTCACGCCCATGTCAAAGCCGAGACGGAATTTCATAAAGGTCATCGCCGTAAGTCCGGCGATGGTGGTCAGGCTGCTGGCGGAAATTTCGGGGATGGACATCGTGAGCGCGTCGATGGCCGCCTGACGTATCGGTTTTGTCTTGTGTTCTTCTTTATATCGGTTGCAGTATATTATCGCGTAGTCCACACTCAGGGCGAGCTGAAGGACGATGGCGACGGAGTTTGAAACGAAGGATATCTTCCCCATCAGGAAGTTAGTGCCCATGTTGATGATAGCCGCGGCGAGGAAGGTGCCGAGCAGGACAAGGACTTCGGCGTAGGTGCTCGACGTGAATATCAGCACCGCCACAACGACCAGCGCGACGATGACGACGACGCCCTTCATCTCGTTGACGATTATCTCGGTGAGATTGCTGAAGGCGTCGGAGTACATATAATATTTATGACCGGCGAACAGCGGGCGGACGCTCTCCATCGCCGCGGTGCACTCCTCGCTTTCGGCGAGGCCGTTGAAGGTGACGGAATAGAGCGCTGCCGCATCCTTATAGTGAGCCTCAGTGAGGTCAAAGTTCACGAGAACGACCCCGTCGTGGGCGACGAGCGCGTCGTATATTTCCATGGCCTCCTCGCGGTTCACATCCTGCACCATGATATCCGCCGTGCCGTAGGTGACGAACTCTCGGTTCATTATCTGGAGACCCTGCTTGGCTTCAGAGCTGTCCGGCAGATAGGCCTTTATATCGTTCTCGATCTGTATCCACTGCACCGAGAACGCCGAAAAAACTATTGCCGCGACGAAGAGGATTATGAACACCCAGCGCAGCTTTACGATAAGCTCCGCGACGCGATGCATAAAGGAATTCCCTTTCATTGCCATGTCGTAGCTCCTTTATTGAGATTGCGGGAAACATGCCTGCATGAATTGCAAAAAGAGACTTATAAATTATAGCATATAAACGGCTTTTTCAGCAATGGTTATTTGCGTAAAATTTGTCTATTTTCCCGCCTTGAAATTCCTGTCGGATTATACGATAATATAGGGCATAAAAGATCATAAAAGCTATATCCGCCGCGCGGCAGGGAAGCGTACATCCGGTGCCGTCCGCCGCAGGCGATGTGTTTTCAGAAAGGCAGGAATTTCAGTGAATAAACCGACAAGAGTCGCGCTGGTCACGAGCGGCGGCGACTGTCAGGGACTCAACGCCGCAATGCGCGGTGTTGCAAAATCCCTATTTGAGCATGTCGAAGACCTTGAGATATACGGTATGTACGACGGCTATCGCGGCCTTATAGAGCGGGATTACAAATTCATGGAGCCGAAGGACTTCTCTGGCATCCTTACCGAGGGCGGCACGATACTCGGCACCTCCCGCCAGCGCTATGTCCCCGGAAAAGACATCGTTGACGAGGACGGCAACAGCCTCATCCCCGCTATGCTCGACACCTATAACCGCCTCAACCTTGACTGCCTGGTCATCATGGGCGGCAACGGGACGCAGAAGAGCGCAAAGCTCCTGATGGATGCCGGAATGAACGTCATTACTCTCCCGAAGACTATTGACAACGATATCTACGGCACGGACACCACCTTCGGCTTCCAGAGCGCCGTTGACATCGCAACGAATGTTATCGACTACATACACTCCACCGCAAGCTCCCATGGACGCATTTTCGTCGTGGAGCTGATGGGGCGCGACGCCGGATGGCTGACATTGCAGGCCGGCATCGGCAGCGGCGCGGACGTCATTCTAATTCCGGAGATACCGTATGATATCAACAAGGTGGCGGAGCTTATCGAGAAGCGCAGGAAAAAAGGCCGCAGCTTCTCCATCGTCGCCTGCGCCGAGGGCGCGGTTGCAAAGACCGACGCGGTTCTCGACGAGGAGACAAAGCGTCATATGCGCGAGAATTCCAGCTATCCCACCGTGTCCTACGAGATTGCCGCGAAGCTCGAAGCCCTCACCGGACAGGAGACCCGCGTGACCGTGCCGGGGCATTATCAGCGCGGCGGCCCTCCCTGCCCGTATGACCGCGTCCTTGCAACGCAGTTCGGCGCCGCGGCGGCGGAGCTTATCATCAATAAGCAGTACGGCCGCATGGTCGCGATACAGGGCGGAAACATCTGTTCCATCCCGCTGGAGGAGGCGGCCAGCCGCACAAAGTTCCTCCCCGTGGATCATCCGCTGATAAAGGTCGCGCGCGACATCGGCATCTCCTTCGGCGACTGAAGCCGGAATATATAGATATGACCCCCTTCGTATGATATGTCATACGGAGGGGGTCATATTTTTTCGCGTTATTCGCGCACCGTGCCTATCTGGCACAGAACGGCGCCGGCTGCCGCTGCGGCAAATCCGACGAGCAGCGTTATCTTGACGCTGGTCATATCATAAAGCATCCCGCCGACGAAGCTTGCGAATATCGAGCCGAGGCTGGTCATACCGGCGATGAGCGCCTGCCCCTTTGCGCAGTCCGCCGGGGCGATATACAGGTTGACGTATCTGACGCTTGCGGGGATCAGAAGCGCAAAGGACAGCGATTGCAGTGCACACGCGCCGTACAGCCCGAGCATATTCGGCGCGAGCACGAAGGCCGCGGCCTTGACCGCGAACATTATTCCCGCGAAGCGCAGAGTCGCGGGGCATTTGACCCGCCGCGTCAGCCGGTCGTACAGGAACATTATCGGGATCTCCGTCGATGCCATGAAGGCGTTGAGCAGACCCATGCTCGTCTCGTTCCCGCCGACGCTGCGCACGACGTTTATCATGAAATTCGTCACCGTGTTGTGCCCGAAGAACAGCAGCGCGACGCCGAGCAGCAGACCGCAGAACCGAGGGTTATACCGCAGAAAGGCGATGAGCGAGCGGCTGTCCTCACTCTTTGCACCGTTCTCCGGAAGCGCGTCGGAATTGCCGCCGCGGCGCAGGCGGAGCTGGATGGCGAGCAGCGCGGCGCAGCGGAACAGGCAGAGCACCAGCCCTGCGACCGGCAGCGATGCCGCGCCGAGGCTGCCTGCGAGTATGCCGAGCACGGCGGATATGGCGGCGAACGCCAGCGAGCCGACGCCGCGCGCGAGACCGTAGTTTATATGTATGCTGCGCAGCTCCATGAGGTTATACAGCTGCGTGTTGACCGGATTTATGCAGACCTCAATCGCTATATATAGTGTGTATATCACGGCGACAGCTGTGCCGTGCCCGGGTATCAGCGCGAAGGCAGCAAGCAGCACAAGCTCGAAAAGCTGCAATGCCCAGAGCGCGTGGTATACCGTGAGGCGCTTCGAGCTGTCAAGCCGCTCGGCGAGCATAGGCGAGAGGATGAAGCCGCAGATGTTGCCGGCGGCCATTATTCCGCCAAGCTCCGCGTTCGAACAGCCGCGCGCCTGAAGCATCACAGCGCCGAAGCTGAACGCTACGCAGAAGCCCATCCAGTATCCGGCCTGTACGAACGCGTATTTTATGTTTAGTTCTCTTGATGATGTTTCCATAGCAGCACTCCGTTCCAGAGACTATGATTATATCATCATCGATGGGGAATGTAAATGAGGTACTGCGATGCGCCAATGCCCAGTCTTTGCCGCATCGCGCTGCCCCTTCTAGGGGAAAGGGGTCGCCGGAGGGGAGACGCTGGCAGAGGGAAAAAGAAAGTATGCACCGAACAAACAAAGAATGGGACGGAAGATGCCGTCCCATTCTTTACATACAATATGTAAATGATAATATGTAAATTACATTATGTTAATCTAGCACCGATCACGGCCTGCGGGATTTGTCGAATCCGCCGCCCATGCCGCCGAAACCTCCGGCGGGGACGTTCGACGCGGAGCCCATATGCGCTTCACTCTGGGTGAAGCTCTGGGACGCGCTGCCGTAGCTGAGGGTATATTCGCTGCCCTCCGAAAGCTCCGGACAGCTCACGACGATGCAGGAATAGTCGTCCGCGGGGGTGCAGCTGAGCAGCACATTTCCGCTTGCGTTGTAGTCCGTGCTGCTGTCGCGTTTAGTGAAAATGCTGGAGTCGACAGCGGCGGTTTCAACGGAAGCCTGAAGCTCCGTCGCCGTCGGGGATGGGGTTTCCGCAATGGTTTCATTGCTGCCGCAGGCGCTGAGGGAGAACAGCATTGCTGCGGATACTGCGATGGAAAGTGCTTTTTTCATGGTAAATCCCTCCTGATGCTCAGATGATATCATCCGGGCTTCGGGAGGGATAGCGGTTTTTATGATAATTTATCGGATATTTTTTGAATGCCGCTCACTCGGTGAAGTGAATGTGGTTGTTTATGTGATCCTGGCAGAAGCAGTGATATCCGGCGCACTTCGAGCAGTAGCGGAACTCAAGATCGGGATAGTCGGTGTCTGTGCGGCCGCACACGGCGCACTTATGGGTGTAGAGCTTGTCGCGCTGCTCCTGACGTATGCGCCGCGATTCTCGCCGGAAGTTTACGGTATTCGCGCTGGGCTTGTGTATCTTCGCCGCATGAAACAGATCGCCGCCGCAGAATATCATAAAGTTCAGCAGCGCCACGACGGGGAGCATGTTGAGAGGAAAGCTGGTGGTGAAGATATTTATAAGGAAGAACGCGGCGTTGACGTAGGCGAGCCACTTTATCTTGACCGGGATGATGAAGAACAGCAGTATGGTCATGTCCGGGTAGAGCGTCGCAAAGGAGAAGAACATCGAGAAATAGATGTATGTCGCCGTGATGTTCAGGCTAACGCCGGAGACAAAGTAGACGATGAAGGCGAATATCTCGGAGAGAATGACGCCGGAGAAGAAAAATATCGTGAACTGCGGCGTACCCCAGTAGCGCTCCAGCGTGTTGCCGATGAGATAATAAAAATAGAAAGCGAACAAGGCGAGAAAATCAAAGCTGACGGGGTAGAATATGAAGCTGATGAGCCGCCAGACCTGCCCGTGCAGAATGGCGGCAGGGGAGAACGACAGGTAGCTCATCAGAACGGGATTGACAAGACTCAGCAGCCAGAACACGACGTTTCCGCCGACGATGTATTTCATCAGGTTCGGGATGCCGAAGTTCGGGTGCTTATTGCAGAAGCGATAGACATAGTCCATGGGCTTTTTCATATAGAGTTCCTCCTTGGGAATGCAGGTCGTTTCGCGCGCAGGGTGTGCGCCATGTGAAGAGTATATATAAATATACCCTTATTTTAAGCTCAAGTCTATGAAAATTTTGTTAAAGGCGAAAAATTATCTTTATGTTTCGGTAACATTGTGTTATTATGAGACTTGTCATATTATGTTTACCGGAGATTTTTCTGATGATAGATAACAACGAGATAAAAAATGAGCTTATTGAAGGCCGCAACGCCGTTATCGAGGCGCTGCGCGCAGGCCGTGCGATAGACAAAATATTCATCGCCCGCGGCGACGTGGACAAGACGCTGGGACACATCGCGTCCAAGGCGCGCGAGAAGGGCATAGTCGTCGTGGAGAGCGACCGGCGCAAGCTCGACTTTATGAGCCAGACCAAGGCGCATCAGGGCGTCATCGCCGTGTGCGCCGTGCGCGACTACTGCTCGATCGAGGATATTCTGGCGCTCGCGGCAGAGCGCGGAGAGCCGCCGTTCGTCATCGTGTGCGACGAGATAAGCGACCCGCACAACCTCGGCGCGATAATCCGTACCGCGGAATGCGTCGGCGCGCACGGCGTCGTGATACCGAAGCGCCGCTCCGCGGGGCTGACCGCGATAGTTGACAAGGCGAGCGCCGGTGCGGCGGAGCATATGCTCATCGCCCGCGTCGCGAACCTGCCCGCCGCGATAAAGACGCTCAAGGACAACGGACTCTGGATATACGGCACCGCCGCCGGAGGTCAGAACGGCCTCTGGACGACCGATTTCACCGGCGCGCTCGCGCTTGTGATCGGCTCCGAGGGCGACGGGATGGGGCGACTTGTGGCTGAGAGCTGCGATTTTATCGTGAGCCTGCCGATGAAGGGGCAGGTCAGCTCCCTCAACGCCAGCGCCGCCGCCGCGATAACCATGTACGAGATACTCAGACAGCGCATGGGCTGAACCGCGGCGAAACTTCACCGACATTTTTCTCCACAGTCGGGGGTTTACATATACAGTAAGGGATAGATTTGATGGATAACTGGAACGAAGAGATAGATCTCGAAGCCATACTCCGCGAATACGGCGGCGAGCAGGACGTGACGTTTCCCGAACCGGAAGCGGACGCCGCGGAAGCTGCCGAACCGAAATTCGAGTTCCCGCACGAGATAGGTGAGCGCGGGGAACCGGACTTTGACGCGTTCAATCTCTCATTCGACACGGAACCGGAGGACGACGTGCGCGTCTATTCTCCGAGCCCCGCGGCAGACGCGGAGGACGAGGACGGCGTAAGGATATACTGTCCCGGCAGCGGCGCGAAGAGCTTTGCGGCCAGCGCCGATACGGACGCGGAGGAGATAGAGTTTGACCCGCGCTTCAATCTCGGCGGCAAAAAGAAGGACACGGAGCTGTCGTTCAACGGGAAAAGCGTTGACCTGAGCGCCGACTACGACTATGCGCCGCCCCTGCCGCATGACGCGGACTTCGTCTCCGCCTATGCGGGAGCCGACTCCGCGGAGGAGCCGGAGGAGGAAGCGCCGCGCGGATTTTTCCGCAGACTCGTGGATAAGCTCGATCAGGCTTCGCTGGGCAAGCCGCGTATAAAGCGCCGCCGCCGCACGGACGACGCATTTGCCGCTGCCGCGACGGCATACGACCTTTCGGAGGATCAGTATGAGCGCCGCGCCAGCGCCTATGAGGCGGCGGAATCGGAACAGGAATACGAGGACGATGCGTACGAGCCGGAGGAGCCCGCGTACGAGGCGGTGTACCAGCCGCAGTACGGTGAGCCTGACGAGGCGGCGGACGAATACGAGGACGACGCCCCGGCGGAGACGGACTATGCCCCTCCTGAGGAGACACCGTGGCAGGAACCGGAGTTCGACTTCGCAAAGTATGACGAGCCGCAGTCTGAACCGGACACTGCACAGCCGCAGGAGGAGCGGTCGCCATATGAGTTTGACAGCTTCAATGCGTTTGACCCCGCCGGTGCGCACCGCACGGATGACGACGGGTACGCCGAGGGCTTCGTGGACTACGATCTGGGCGACGATTATGCCGAAAAGATCGACTATGAACGTCCGGAGTCGGAGTTCAGGGAGAAGGAGGACTTCTTCCCGTCAAGCTTCAAGGAATACATATTCTCCGTCATAACCACGCTGCTTTACCGCCTGCGCGGCGGCAGGGGCAGCTCGCTGACGATGGAGGACGAGCCGGAGGAGCTTGGGGCGGAGGTCAGCCCGCTCAACGCGTCAAAATATTATGCCAGCTTTACGAATTCATTGCGGATGCGCCTGCGAGTGAGTCTTATAATGCTGGCCGTGATGATATGGATAACCGTGGGACTGCCCGTCCCCGGCATGCTGAAGGATTATAAGTGCGCGTCCGCGGCGCTGCTCGCAATGCAGCTTACCGTGTCGCTGCTCGCGCTGGACGTCGTGACGACGGGAATAATGAATCTCGTACGCGGCAAGCCCGGCGCGGAGACGCTGGCGGTGTTCTCCTGCTTCCTTACGGGGGCGGATGCGCTGGTAGTCTCGCTCGGCAATATCTCAAGCCCGCACGTCTCGCTCTGCTGCATCTCCACGCTCTCGCTCATCGGCGCGCTCGCAAGCTCGCTGATAAGCTGCCGCGGGATGCGCAAGGCGCTGCGCGTACCGGCGATAGGCCGCCGCGCGTACACCGTGACCGGTGAGATGGACGTCAAGGCGCATGAGATAACGCTGCTCAAGTCGCTGCGCCCGTTCTCCGGCTTCGTCCACAGGACGGAAGAGGCCGCGCCCGACGAGGAGATATTCCAGAAGGCGGCGCTGCCGCTGATGTTCGCGGCGCTGCTGCTGGCGATAATCGTCGCCGCGGTCAAGAAGAGCTTCGGCGACCTGATATTTATCTATTCGGCAATCTTCGCCCCCGGAGTGCCCATTGCGGCGCTGCTGTGCTTTGCGCTGCCGTTCCTGCTCGGCTCGCTGCGCATCTTCTCCAGCGGCGCGGCGATAGCGGGCTGGTCCGGGCTGAGCGACATCGGCCGCAGCAAGAACCTCATCGTTACCGACCGCGACCTCTTTCCTGAGGGCAGCGTTGAGCTTGAAAATGTGCGCATCTTTGCCGACGGTGATCCGGAGCGCATAATCTCCTTCGCGGGGAGCATGATATGCGCGGCGGGATGCAGTGTCAGCGAAGTGTTCGGCAAGCTGATGGAGGATAACGGCTATACCACATGCAGGATAGATAACTTTGAGTATCTCTCCGGCGGCGGTATGAAGGGCATCATCGACGGCAGCGTCGTCATCTGCGGCAGCACGGAGCTGATGCGGCTCATGAACGTGCGCGTGCCGTACAGGCTCGTCGGCAAGACATCGGTGCTGCTGGCCATAGACGGCGTGCTCTACGGCATCTTCAACGTCAAGTATACACCGCTTCCGCAGGTGCGGCAGGCGCTGATAAATCTCATCCGCTCCGACCGGCACCCGATATTTGCGATACGCGACTTCAATATCAACCCCGAAATGCTGGCGAAGACCTTTGACATCGCGACCGACGGCTACGATTTCCCGCCGTACGTGGAGCGGTTCAAGATATCCGCCGCGGCGCCGGGGGAGGACAGCAAGATCGCGGCGGTCGTATGCCGCGAGGGGCTCGGGCCGCTCACGCATGTGGCCGAGACGGGACGGAAAATGTACCTTGCCGTGCGCGCAAATCTGGCGGTGACGCTGGCGTCGTCGCTGCTTGGTCTGCTGCTGGTGTTCATAAAGCTTATCTCTACCGGAACGGTAAGCCCCGTGTTCCTGCTGGTGTATATGCTGCTCAGCGCCGTGCCGGTCGCCGTGATAAGCGTGGCGGAGGGCTGAGAGTACCACGTTTGTGCCATTTTTTCTTAATTTTAATATTGCCAAGGCTAAAGCCTTAGTGTATAATAAATTGATTGCTGATTAAATTTTGCAATTAAAATTTGCATCTTAATATATTCTGACAGAGAGGAAGCAACACATGAGCTACGAAACCAAGAACATCCGCAATATTGCCCTGCTGGGTCATGGCAATAACGGCAAAACCAGTCTGGCCGAGAGTATGCTGTACGTCACCGGCGCTATCGACCGTCTCGGCAAGGTCTCCGACGGCAACACCGTATGCGACTACGACGCAGAGGAAATCGCCCGCCAGATAACCATCGCCACCTCCATTGCTCCCGTCAGCTACGACGGCTGCAAGATCAACGTATTGGACTGCCCCGGCTTCTTTGACTTTGTCGGCGACGCGCTGTGCGCGCTGCGCGCGGTCGAGGCCGGTATGATAGTCACCTCCGCGAAGGACACGGGCGAGAGCATTCCCGTCGGTGCACAGCGCTGCTGGAACTACCTCAAGGCAGCTTCCCTGCCCGTCATGTTCACCATCTCCAAGTGCAACGAAGAGCACGGCGACTACTTCAAGGCTCTTGAGACACTGAAGGGCAAGTACGGCTCCATCGTCTGCCCTGTCACCATCCCCACCTCCGACGGTACCGGCGTTATCGACCTCGTCCACAACGTTGCCTACATTACCAAGGGCAGCAAGACCGAGAAGGGCGCAGTCCCCGCGGCAGATGCCGACCATGTTGAGGAGCTTCGCGCAGAGCTTATGGAAGCCGCCGCAGGCGCTACCGAGGAACTCATGGAGAAGTTTTTCGAGACCATGGAGCTTGAAGAGGCTGACATCGTCGAGGGGCTGAAGGCCGGTATGAAGGATCGTTCCGTCGTTCCCGTCTTCGCAAGCGATGCAATGACCAACGTCGGCACCGTTGCAATGCTCCAGGGCATCGCCGACTACTGCCACGCACCCGTCGAGAAGAACGACGGCGTGACTGGCTTCGTATTCAAGACCGTTTCTGATAAATTCGGCAAGTTCAGCTTTGTGAAGGTCGTCTCCGGCAAGATCACCGCCGGCATGTCCCTCTACAATCTCCGCGCTTCCTCCAACGACAAGCTCGGCCGTATGTACACCATGTGCGGCAAGAAGAGCACCGAAGTCACCGAAGCCTGCTGCGGCGATATCGTAGCCATCGGCAAGATGGATTGGAAGACCGGCGACACCGTGACCGACAACAAGAACGGCACCGAGCTGCCCGCGATCGAGATCCCCGAACCCTGCTACTCCATGGCTATCTCCCCCAAGACCAAGGGTCAGGACGACAAGGTCGCCGCGGGTCTTGCAAAGCTCAACGAGGAGGACATCTCCTTCACTCTCGTCAACAACGCCGAGACTCACCAGATGGTCGTTTCCGGCGCAGGCGATATCCAGATCGGCGTTCTCTGCTCCAAGCTCAAGAACCTCTACAATGTCGAGACCGAACTCAAGCCCGCCCGCGTCGCATACCGCGAGAAGATCAAGGGCAAGGTCGAGGCACACGGCCGTCACAAGAAGCAGTCCGGCGGTTCCGGCCAGTTCGGTGACGTTTGGATCCGCTTCGAGCCGCAGGATGAGCAGGACGACATGATCTTCGCCGAGGAAGTCTTCGGCGGCTCCGTCCCCAAAAACTTCTTCCCCTCCGTCGAAAAGGGCCTGCGCAACGCGGTCGTCAAGGGCGTTCTCGCCGGATACCCGCTGGTCGGCCTGAAGGCTACTCTGTACGATGGCTCCTACCATCCCGTTGACTCCAACGATATGGCCTTCCAGACTGCCGCCCGTCTCGCATATCAGGACGGTATCCCCAAGGCCAAGCCCACCATTCTTGAGCCTATCGGCCAGCTCTTCGTCACCATTCCTGACGAGTATCAGGGCGCCATCATCGGCGACATCAACTCCAAGCGCCGCGGCACCATGATGGGCTCCATGCCCGCTGAGGACGGCATGACTACCATCGAGGCCGAGGTTCCCCTCGCCGAGATGACCTCATACACCATCGACCTGCGTTCCATGACTCAGGGTGCCGGTTCCTTCACCTGCAAGTTCGTCCGCTACGAGGAAGCTCCCGGCAACGTGCAGCAGAAGGTCATCGAAGAGGCAAAGGCTCTGGCAGAGCAGGAGTAAGCTTTTAATTTCAAAAATGATCCGGCGGACTGGCAACAGTCCGCCGAGTTTTTAGAGGCAGTTTTTTGACCGATGCGGCAGGGCCGCATGGAGGATTTTTATGATGGGCAAACTTACCGGACTGAAGGATACGCTTTGGGCGATCGGCATAGGAATATGCCTCGTCGCGGTGCTCTTTGGGCTGATCTTCGCCATGGCGCACGGCTACGGCGGCAGCAGCGAGAAGCCGGGAGTCGATCTCGGCGCGGCGACGAACATCAAGGACGAGGGCACTGCACAGCAGGCGCCGCTCGCGCCGGGCGAGCTGAACGAACTGAAGGAGACAAAGAATGCCGGACAGGACTATCTCGCAAGCCTGACCTTCATATGCGACAGCACCATGATCGGGATGCGCGACTACGGAATGCTCTCCGGCGGCAGCGCGAATACGCAGGTCTGGGGCAGCACCGCGGGCACCATACCCATCGAGAGCCTTTCGTCCTGCGTCATCAAATATCCGGCCGACGGCTCTGAGGTATCCGCAGCAACTGCGGCGATGATAGCCCAGCCGAAGCTGCTAGTGCTGTGCGTCGGCAATGACGGGCTGGCCTCCGCATCGGAGGAAGCGTTCCGCGCGGCGTACAAGGGACTGATCGATTCCATCCGCTCCGCAAGTCCGGACACGAAGATAATTGTCTGCTCGCTCCTGCCCGTGACCGAGAATTACACCGGCGCGGACGGACTTACGAACGTGGCCGTCGCGCAGGCGACAACGTGGCTCAAGCAGGTCTGCACCGAGGCAAGCGTCTATTACGCGGATATCTCCTCCGCCCTGACGCTGAACGGCTCGCTCGCATCGGAGTATTCGACCGGCGACGGACACGCGCTCAGCAGCGCCGGATGCAGCAAGGTTCTCGAATACCTCAGCACTCACGCCGTGGGCTGACAAAAGCTGATAATAAACAAATCATCCGTATGATTATCATACGGATGATTTGTTTTGTGTCAGGACAAATATAGAGGCAAATATAGTGGAGACTTGATTATTTAACGCTGAACAGGATGTCACCGTAGGAGGGGTACGGCCAGTACTCGGCGGAGGTGTGGGTCTCAAGCTCGTCTACGACGATGCGCAGCTCGTTCATTGCGGAGAACACAACGTCCTTGTAATACTTTGCCTGTTCGAGCGTACCCTCGACATCCTTCACGCCCATGACCGCGTACTCAAGCTCGCGGGTCTTCTTGACAGCGGCGGCAGTCAGTGCGCTGATGCGCGCGGCAAGATCGGCCTCGAAGCTGCAGTCGATGTCGGCGCTGAGCGCTTTCTTCGCAAGTGCGGTGTCGGTCAGCTCCTTGGAGTATGCGCTGACGGCGGGGAGAATATCCTTCCAGACCATGTCGAGCATCGTCTGCGCCTCGATGTGCAGCACCTTGCAGTAGCCATCAAGCTTTATCTCGTAGCGGGCGTGCAGCTCGGTGGGGGAGTAGACGCGGTGGCGGGTGAACAGCTCAACGTTCTTGTCGGCGAGGTAGTAGGGGACGCAGTCGGGCGTGGAGCGCAGGTTCAGCAGTCCGCGGCTCTCGGCCTCGTGGATCCAGGACTCGTCGTAGCCGTTGCCGTTGAAGATGATGCGCTTGTGCTTTGCAATGACGGACTTTATCAGATCGTGCAGGTCAGCCTCAAAGTCGGTGGACTTCTCCAGAATGTCCGCGTACTGACGCAGCGACTCGGCAACGGCGGTGTTGATGACGACGTTCGCGCCGGAGATGGACGCGGAGGAGCCGAGCATACGGAACTCAAACTTGTTGCCGGTGAAGGCGAACGGGGAGGTGCGGTTGCGGTCGGTGGTGTCCTTCGGGAACTTCGGCAGGACGTGAACGCCGACCTTGATGAGCTCCTTCTCCTTACTGCCGTAGGGAATGTCGTGCTCGATGGCGGTGAGAATGTCCTCAAGCTCGGTGCCGACGAACATGCTGACGATGGCCGGAGGCGCTTCGTTCGCGCCGAGACGGTGATCGTTTGCAGCGGAGGTGACGGAGATGCGGAGCATGTCCTGATAATCATCGACGGCCTGAATGACTGCGCAGAGGAACAGCAGGAACTGTGCATTCTCGTACGGCGTCTCGCCCGGCTCGAGCAGGTTCACGCCGGTATTGGTGACGAGCGACCAGTTGTTGTGCTTGCCGCTGCCGTTGACGCCCGCGAAGGGCTTCTCATGCAGGAGGCAGACCATGTCGTACTTCTTTGCTATCTTCTGCATCAGCTCCATGGTGAGCTGGTTGTGGTCGGCGGAAATGTTGGTGGTGGTGAAGAAGGGCGCCAGTTCGTGCTGTGCGGGGGCAACCTCGTTGTGCTCGGTCTTGGCCATGATGCCGAGCTTCCACAGCTCCTCGTTCAGCTCCTTCATAAATGCGGAGACGCGGGGCTTTATCGTACCGAAGTAGTGATCTTCAAGCTCCTGACCCTTGGGCGGCTTCGCGCCGAAGAGGGTGCGGCCGGTGTACATCAGGTCTTTGCGCTTCTCGTAAACGCTCTTGTCGATGAGGAAATATTCCTGTTCGGGGCCGACGGTGGTGCGGATGGAGGTGACGTCGTCGTTGCCGAAGAGCTTGATGACGCGCATGCCCTGACGGTTGATGGCCTCCATGGAACGCAGCAGCGGAGTTTTTTTATCCAGCGCCTCGCCGCCGTAGGAGCAGAACGCGGTCGGGATGCAGAGCACGTTGTCTTTTATAAATGCGTAAGAGGTGGGGTCCCATGCGGTGTAGCCGCGAGCCTCAAAGGTGGCGCGCAGGCCGCCGGAGGGGAAGCTGGAGGCGTCAGGCTCACCCTGTATAAGCTCCTTGCCCGAAAATTCCATGATGACCTTGCCGCCTTCCACGGGGGAGATGAAGCTGTCGTGCTTCTCGGCGGTGATGCCGGTCATGGGCTGGAACCAATGGGTGAAATGGGTGGCGCCCTTTTCGATAGCCCAGTCCTTCATGGCGTTTGCGACTACGGTCGCGGCGGAGCTGTCAAGACGCTTGCCGTCCTGAATGGAACGCTGCACCTGCTTGAATACGTCCTTGGGGAGCCGTGCGCGCATAACGGAGTCGTTGAAAACCATGGAGCCAAAAAGTTCGGTGACAGTGTTCATGTTTATACCTCTCATATCTTTGAAAAAATAGCGGCAAAGACACCATGCCAATGCACGACGTCTTTGCCGTTTCAATATGTGCGGATTATATTCCAAGCCGCCTCATTTGTCAATGGGGCGGCCTGTAAAAAATCCATAATTTCAACAGAAAATTTTTGTACACTATTTTTATTCTTCGTAGGTGCGGATGATGCCCTCGGCCACATCGCGGCGGGGCAGACAGGAGTCCATCGCGGTCTTTTCGATGTAGCGGTGCGCGTCGCCCTCGCTCATGCCAAGGTGCGAGATGAGCAGGAGCTTCGCACGGGCAACTATCCTGCTGTCGTCCAGCCGCTGCTGGAGCGAGCTGGTCTTATCGCGCAGCGTACGCAGCCGCTCCGCGGATGCGAGCAGCGCGGGCAGAACAGCTGCAAGCTCATCCGGATGCACGGTCATAACTCCGGCGCGGATGCAGCGGCGGGGAAGTGCGGTGTCGTCCGTCAGCAGGAGTATCGCCGAGGAGGAGCGCTCCGCAGCGTCGATCGCGGCAGCGGCGGAAGCGCCGCCGGATATCACCACGGCGTCGGGTTTCTGCGCCGCGACTATCGCGGGGGTGTCCTGCGACGCGGACGCGCGCAGGACGACGGAGATGCAGCCGCCTAGGGCGCGGGACTTTATTGCGTCCACCAGCTCATCGCAGCAGTCGACCGCCAGCAGGCGGTATTTTGCCGTTTCCTGTGTCTTCACTGCATCACCTCCGCAAGTCTTTGTATATTATATTCGGGCTTTATTCGCCGTAGCCCATGGGATTCTTCGTCTGCCATGCCCAAGTGTCGCGGCACATGTCATCGAGATTGTACTGCGCCTTCCAGCCGAGCAGCTCCGCGCTCTTGTCGGGGCTTGCGTAGACGGTTGCAAGATCGCCGGGGCGGCGCGCGGTTATCTCGTAGGGAATCTTCTTGCCGGTCACGCGCTCAAAGGCGTGCACCATGTCCAGCACACTGTAACCGATGCCGGTGCCGAGATTGAACACGTTCTCGCCCTTGTGGGTCTGCATGTAGTCTATCGCGGCGACATGGCCGCGCGCGAGGTCGACAACGTGGATATAATCGCGCACGCCGGTGCCGTCGGGCGTGTCATAGTCGTCACCGAAAACGTTCAGATGGTCGCGGCGGCCGATGGCGACCTGTGAGATATAGGGCATGAGGTTGTTCGGGATGCCGCGCGGATCCTCGCCGATGAGGCCGCTGCTGTGCGCTCCGATGGGGTTGAAGTAGCGCAGCAGGGCGATGGACCAGTCGGGGATGGCCTTGCCGGTATCGCGCAGGATCTGCTCGCACATGTATTTCGTCCAGCCGTAGGGATTGGTGCACATGCCGGTGTGCGAATTCTCGCGCAGGGGCATGGTGTTGTCGCCGGAATACACCGTGGCGGAGGAGGAGAAAACGATGTTCTTCACGCCGTGATCGCGCATCGTCTCGCAGAGAACGACGGTTGAATACAAATTGTTATCATAGTATTCGAGCGGCATGGCAACGGATTCGCCGACGGCCTTGAGCCCCGCAAAGTGGATGACGCAGTCAATGTCGTGTTTTGAGAATATGCGCTCCATCGCGCCGCGGTCGCGGACGTCGTTCTGATAGAAGTCGAGTGATTTGCCGGTTATCTGCTCCACGCGCTCAAGCGATTTCGCGCTGGAGTTGACCAGATTGTCGATAACGACAACGCCATAGCCCTTTTCAAGCAGCTCCACGCAGGTGTGGCTGCCGATGTACCCGGCGCCGCCGGTGACAAGAACGTTCATAATGATACCTCCGTTTAATTTGAATTCCGCGGCACAGCGCCGCGTGTCAGAAGCTCATTCCCAGAGCTTTTCGGGATAGATGCCGGCCTTGCGCATCGCGGCGATGGAGCCGACGACGCTGGGCATATCCTCTTTGTAGGTGATGCCGTGCCAAGTCTCGTGGCAGGGGAGAACGCGTATGGTGCCGCGCCCTTCCTTGATGAGCGCGTTTGCGACGAAGGGCAGGAAATACTCGCACTTGAGCGGGTTCACGGGCAGATTCTCGTCCAGCCATGCGGGGAAGTGCTCTTTAAGCTCCTGCATCATCGTCTGCTTGAAGCCCCAGAAGTTCATCGACACGGGGAGACTGCCGGAGAGCGGGATGAAGTGCTCGCCGTCCTCGGTGTAGGCCGCGTCGTCGCCGCGCTTCTCGATGTGCAGCCGCTCGACAACGTCGGTCAGCAGGCCGTTTTCGACCTGACATATGCCGCGCGCGACGTGGCCGTGCTCGGTGACGGTGTTGCGCAGCTGATAGGCGACCATGCACTGCTCGCGGTCGTTCGTGTCATTTTTCAGAAAGTCATAGAGCGCGGAGAACGCGCCGGGGCCGTAGAAATCGTCCGCGTTTATGACGGCGAACGGCCCTTCGACAGTATCCGCGCAGCAGAGCACGGCGTGCGCGGTGCCCCACGGCTTGACGCGCCCTTCGGGGACGCTGTATCCCTCGGGCAGGCAGTCGAGCTGCTGGTAGACATACTGCACGTCGAAAACCTTCTCCATGCGCTTGCCGACGCTGGCCTTGAAATCGTCCTCAATCTCATGCTTGATGATGAAGCACACCTTGCGGAAACCGGCACGGTATGCGTCGAACATCGAGTAGTCAATGATGGCGTGACCCATCTCGTCCACGGCGGTTATCTGCTTGAGTCCGCCGAAGCGGCTGCCCATTCCGGCGGCGAGGATCACAAGTGTAGGTTCCATTAAAAACACCTCTGAGTATAATATTCGCGGCGGGGGCGTTATTTTGACGCCTCGCGGCAGTAATAGTTGAAGTTGCGCTCGCGCTCAAGCGTGGTGGGATCCATATGGCCGGGGTAGACCTCATAGTCGCCGGGGAGGGCGCAGAGCCTGCGCAGCGACTGCATCTCGTCCTTTGCGCTGCCGCCGGGGAGATCGACGCGGCCGCAGGAGCCTTTGAACAGCGTGTCGCCGGTGAAAAGCGCTTCGCCGCAGACAAGGCTCACGCCGCCGGGCGTGTGTCCCGGGGTGGCGATGACCTGAAAATGCAGCGCGTCCACATCCACGCAGTCGCCGTCGTCATAGAAATTGCAGCCCTCGGGCGGCGCGTAGCGGTACGGGTCGTTCTCGGTGGGCTTGCGGGTGTCGCGCCTGTTCATCCAGACCGGCGCGCCGGTCTCTTCCGCGATGGCGGCGACCGCGCCCGTGTGGTCATAGTGGCCGTGGGTCAGCAGAATGGCCTTGCAGCTGAGGCGGTTGTCCTCAAGATAGTCCATGATGGTGTTGCTCTCGTCGCCGGGGTCGATGACGGCGCAGCCGAGCGTATTTTCGTCGGTGACGATATAGCAGTTCGTCTCAAGATGACCGACGGGGATGGTCTTGATAAGCATGGTTCAAAGCTCCTTAGTGTCAAGAATTATGGTTACGGGGCCGTCGTTGACGGATTCGACGAGCATATCCGCCCCGAATTCGCCGGTGCCGACGGAAAAGCCGCGCTCGCGGCAGAGGGAGATGACTTTCTCGTAGAGTGGGATCGCTTTCTCCGGACGGGCGGCCTTCGAGAAGCCCGGACGGCGCGATTTGCAGTCGGCAAACAGCGTGAACTGGCTGATTATCAGCAGATTCGGGCAGCCCGCGGCTTCGGGATTGAGGTTCATTTTCCCGTTTTCATCCTCGAATACGCGCAGTCCACATATCTTGTCGGCAATTTTCACGGCCTCGGCCTCGCCGTCGTCCTCGTGGACGCCGAGAAGGACGAGGAAGCCCTGACCGATGCTGCTTTTTATTTCTCCGCCGATCTCGACCGAGGCCGAGCGCACACGGGTAACAACTGCTCTCATGTGATTCTCCTTATAATGTGGTAAATGCGGCGACTCCGTTACTTCCCGTTTCTCGTTACGGACGAGACGCCGGGGATGGAGGCAAGCCTGCTCATTATATATTTCAGATCCGCGAGACAGCGCACCTCAAGCGACACGTTTACGAGTGCCTGCCCCGCGCCGATGTCGCGCGCGGAGAGTGTGCGCACCTTCGCGTTTATCGAATTGAGGACGGTTGCGATGTCCATGACGAGACCCGAACGATCCTTCGACGCGATGGCGAGCGAGGTGACGTAGCTGTCGGTAATATTATGCACCCACGAGACGTTTATCCACCGCGCGGACTCCTCCGGATGCGCAAGGCTGCGCTGGTAATTCTCGCAGTCGCGGCGGTGTATCGACACGCCCTGACCGCGGGTGATGAAGCCGACGATATCGTCCCCCGGCACGGGGGTGCAGCAGCGGGAGAACTTGACAAGACAGTTGTCGATGCCCTGCACGAGGATGCCGTGGATGGCCTTGCCTTCCTTGGCTGCCTTCTGTTCGCGGCGCTCCGCCGCTTCGGCGACCTTATCGAGTGCGGTTTTCTTGTCGGTCTTGCTGCTGCGGGCAAGCTCGTCGCGCAGGCGGTTCGCCACGCGCGTCGCGGTCACGCCGCCGTAGCCTATCGCGGCGTAGAGATCGTCGACGTTGTTGAACGACAGGCGCTTCATGATGGGAGATATTATCTCCGCATCCAGCGCGTCGTCCACGCTGACGCCCGCGTGCTTCAGCTCGTCCTCAAGCGCCTCGCGGCCGCGGATAACGTTCTCCTCGCGGCGCTCCTTCTTGAACCACTGCTTTATCTTCGTGCGCGCGGAGCCGCTCTTTGCGACGTTCAGCCAGTCGCGGCTGGGGCCGGACGCGGACTTCGATGTGCGTATCTCGACGATGTCGCCGTTCTGGAGCACATAGTCATAGGTCACGATGCGGCCGTTGACGCTCGCGCCGACCATGTGATTGCCGACGTCGGAGTGTATGCTGTAGGCAAAATCTATCGGGGTAGCGCCGGCGGGGAGGTTTATAACGTCGCCCTTCGGGGAAAAGACGAACACCTCGTCGGCGAACATGTCTATCTTGAGGTTATGGAAAAAGTCCTGCGCGTCGGACTCCTGCTGGCTCTCCAGCAGCCTGCGAACCCACGCGAACTTGTCCTCATCCCCGGCGCGGACAGCCGTGCTGCTGTCGCCCATCTTGTATTTCCAGTGCGCCGCGATGCCGTATTCGGCGGTGTGGTGCATGTCCCAGGTGCGTATCTGCACCTCGAATGGGATACCCTCGGAGCCGATGACAGTCGTGTGCACGCTCTGGTACATGTTCGGCTTCGGGGTGGATATATAGTCCTTGAAGCGGCCGGGCACGGGCTTGAACATATCGTGGATGACGCCGAGAACATTGTAGCAGTCGGGTATCGTGTCCACAATGACGCGGAAAGCGCAGAGGTCGAAGATGCCGGTGATGTCGAGATTCTGCGCGTACATCTTGCGGTAGATGCTGTATACGTGCTTGATGCGGCAGAATATCGTGGCGTTGATGCCCTCGGAGTCGAGCCGCTTCTGCATCTTTTCCTCGACGCTGGACATGAACGCTTCCAGCTCCGGCATGCGCTCCTCAAGGGTCTTGGTTATCTCGTTGTAGCCGGTCGGGTCGAGGTACTGGAGCGAGAGGTCTTCAAGCTCCCATTTCGCGCGCTGCATACCAAGGCGGTGCGCGATGGGAGCGTATATCTCCATCGTTTCAAGCGATTTTATGCGCTGCTTTTCGGGGGACTGATAGGCCATCGTGCGCATATTGTGCAGGCGGTCGGCAATCTTGATGAGAATAACGCGGATGTCCTTGGCCATGGCCATGAGCATCTTGCGCAGGTTCTCCATCTGCTCGTCCTCTTTGCTGGTGTACTGCACGCGGGTCAGCTTGGTGACGCCCTCTACGATGTCCGCCACTGCCGTGCCGAACTGGCGGGCGATGTCGGCGTGGGTGAGGTTAGTGTCCTCGATAACGTCATGCAGCAGCGCCGCGATGATCGAGTCCTCGTCCAGCCCCATATCGACCGAGATATCCGCCGCCGCGACGCAGTGCGTTACGTACGGCGAGCCGTCCTTGCGCAGCTGACCGGAGTGCGCGACGCGCGCCATCTCGTAGGCCGCCCTTATGCGCCCGAGATCCATCGGATGTCCGCAGTTTTTGATCTTCTCCTCAAGCTCGGCGTACATCTTGTCCGGATCCAGAGGGGAGTGCTCCCCGCGTTTTATATAGGGTCTGTCAGAGTCCTGTATGGGCATTTTTGTCCTCCATGCGGTCATCCCGCACAAATAGTTATCATAAATCTCCTCACGCGGAGGGAGCGCCGCTCAGGCGCGGGGCCTGACGGCGTTTGGTTCTTATATGCTTCTCAGCAGGCGGATCAGCCGCGTGCCTTCAAGGTCGGCCTTGCCTGTGATCGTCTGCGGCACGGCGCCGAATATGCCGCCGCTGCTTCCGGGGGACAGCAGTCCTACCTCGAGAAGAACCATCAGGCAGATGCAGAAGCGCTCCGGCTCCATGCCGTGCGGCGTCTGGGCGATTATGCCCGCCGCATCGTCCGCAGCGGTGAAGCCGCGGTGCTGTATGCCGCGCCATATGCGGACAAAGTCCGCCCTGTCGGGGCAGAATGGCGCGGCGGCGTAGAGCGGCTGCTCGTCTCCTGCGAGTATCGCGGCGCAAAGCTCCGCACCGTCGTGCGGCCGCGCTTCGCTCACGACGAACTGCACCGAAACATGGCCGCGGAATTCGTTTATCTGCGGCGTGAACGCCAGATCCACAAGCTCACCCTCACGCAGACCAAGCTCGGCCGCGGTGTGGGAGAAGAATATCGCCTCGAAGCGCTCCTTACGGAGCCGCACGCGCATACGCAGATGGCGGCCTCCGCCGACGGCGTCCGCAGATTCAAGCTCCGCGCCGAAAACGCAGAGCGTCGGGCGCGGGTTCGCGTTGCCGTACGGTTCGAGCTGGTCGAGCGAGCGCACGCTGTCAATGCTCAGCATGGCGGGGTCGCTGATGAGCAGGTCGCAGTGAACCTCCGGCTCGGCGGCGGGGCGGTTCTCACGGTAATACTCGGCGAGCGCGGCGCGGAAAGCGCCCACCTCACCGCGGCTGATGTTCAGCCCTGCGGCCAGCGCGTGACCGCCGAAACCGGTGAGATGCTTTGCGCAGGCGGACAGCGCTTCAAAGAGATTGAAGCCGCCGTAGCTGCGGCAGGAGCCTTTGCCGTTTTCGCCGTTGAGGCAGATCATTATGGCGGGCAGCGAATACTGCTCGGCAAGCCGCGAAGCGGCGATGCCGATGACGCCCTGATGCCAGTGGTCGCTGGCGAGGACGATGGGCGCGTCGGGAGTCTTTCCGGCGAGGATGGCGTTGGCTTCCTCCCAGATGCCGGTCTCTATGCTCTGACGCCTGCGGTTAAGCTCGCACAGCTCCGCGGCGAGCGCGTTTGCGGCGTCAGTGTCCTGCGTCATGAGCAGCTTTGCCGCCGTCATTGCCTGGCCGAGGCGGCCTGCGGCGTTGAGCCGCGGGGCTATCGAGAAGCCGATAGTTGTTGCGGTCAGCTTCTTCGCGTCCACCGACGCTTCGCGCAGCATGGCCGCGATGCCCGGACGGGGCGAAGACGCAAGTCTGGCAAGGCCGCGGCGGACGAGATAACGGTTTTCGTCAACGAGCGGCATCACGTCCGCCACCGTGCCGATGGCGACGAGATCGACGTAGCGCTCAAGCATGGCGGCGCTGTCGCCCTCGCAGGCGCAGACAAGCTTCAGCGCAACGCCGACTCCGGCAAGCTCCTTGTTCGGGTATTCGTCCCCGTCCTGCTTGCAGTCTACCACGGCGGATGCGGCGGGCAGCGCGCCGGAGGGGCACTCGTGATGGTCTGTTATGAGCATGTCCATGCCGAGCGAGGCGGCATGCTCGGCCTCCGCGGCGGCGGTGATGCCGCAGTCCACGGTGATGACGAGCGTCACGCCCTGCGCGTGCAGCGTGTCGAGCGCGCCGTTATTGACGCCGTAGCCCTCGCCGTTGCGGTCGGGGATGTAGGGGATGCATTTCAAGCCCTTACCGCGCAGATAATCGGTGACGACGCAGGTGGAGGTGATGCCGTCCACGTCATAGTCGCCGTAGACCGCGACGGTCTCCCCGCTGCTTATCGCCCTGTGCACGCGCTCGACCGCGGCGGGCATGCCCTTCATCAGCATAGGGTCGTGCAGGCAGCTCTCGCTGCCGCGGATGAGCCGCGCGGCCTCGTCCACGGTTGTTATGCCGCGCAGATCGAGCACCGCTGCGAGCAGGGGAGTATAGCCCGCTGCAAGCAGCTCCGGCGGGATCACGGGCTTGGAGTATGGGATTTTCCAAATCTTCGATTTCATAATCTGTTCTTCGTATTTCTATCTTACATATATTTTTACTTATTCTAACATGATATCAAAAACGGAGCTGCAATTCAATAGGAAGCGGCGAAAAAAGTGAAGATATGGGGCGGCTGCGGGCGAATCGCGGCGTGACGGCACAGAGACCGCCCACTGCGGGCACGGCAGCGGCGCGATTATCCTTTCGTCGAAATTATAACAGGGGCAAAGCCATGCTCTGCCCCTGACTGATTGATATTTCACCCGTTATTTTCTGTGCTCATACAGGCTCGTGATCGTGCCGCCGCTGCTGGCGGAGGTCACAACATAGTTCAGCGCCTCATCCGGCTGATCGCACAGGACGAACATATCAAGGCAATTCAGCCCCATAAAGCCCTTTTTCGCGCAGTTTTCTATCACAAGCTCCAGCGCGCAGTAATAATCCAGCGTGTTCAGCAGCGCGATCGGCTTGCACAGCTTGTCGAGCTGGCGCTGGGCGAGCGTGTCGAAAAACTCATCGAGCGTGCCGAGGCCGCCGGGAAGGATGATGAAACCGTCGCTCTGCTCCTGCATTATGCGCTTGCGTTCGGCAACGGTGTCGGTATATATAAGCTCCGTGCAGCCCTGAAAGGTGACGTCCGGCAGGTCGTATTCACGCGGCATCACGCCGATGACCTTGCCGCCGCATACAGCCGCGCCGTGCGCCGCCGCGCCCATCAGCCCGTTCCGGCTCCCGCCGAACACCAGAGTGTGGCCGTGCTCCGCGATCAGAGCGCCGAGCTCCTCCGCGGCCTCGTAATAATCCCGGTCAAGCTCTTTGCCCGACGCGCCGAATACGCATATTTTCATGCCTTTCCTCGCTTCCCGGTTCTTGCACCGCTTCCTTCATAATATAATTATTATAAGGGGAGATTGTGAATATGTCAACGTTGTCAGGTTGTTTATGGACTTTCCGGGTATCTTAATACATATTTATCGGGTTTGGGAATGGAGTCTTAACGGGCTGTGACACTATAATCAATGCATGAGCCAGCGGGGAACCGCTGAAATGTTACTGGGAAAAAATTGTAAGGGAGGAATAATTTTGGTAACATTCATAATTGGCCTTGCGGTGCTTGTTGTAGGCGCGTATCTGTACGGCAAGCTGTGTGAAAAGGTGTTCGGTCCGGACGACCGCAAGACACCGGCGTACACAAAGCAGGACGGCATTGACTACGTGCCGATGAAGGGCTGGAAGAACAGCCTTATAAACCTGCTCAACATCGCGGGCACAGGCCCGATCCTCGGACCCATTCAGGGCATACTCTTCGGACCCATCGCATTCATCACCATCCCCATCGGCAACATCATCGGCGGCGCGATGCATGACTACTTCTCCGGCATGATCTGTCTGCGCGACGGCGGCAGCCAGATGCCGGACATGATCAAAAAGTACACCAACAAGGGTGTTTACTGGATATACAACGTGTTCGTGTGCGTACTGCTGCTGCTCGTCGGCGCGGTGTTCATCTACACCCCGGGCGACATCGCCGCAAAGCAGGTGTTCGGCTTCTCCGGCGAGGCCACCGCGGTTTCCACTTGGGTCATCTACGGCGTTATTTTCGTCTACTACCTCGTTGCAACCGTGTTCCCCATCGACGCGATAATCGGCCGCATTTACCCGGTGTTCGGCGGCATACTGCTCTTCTCGGCAGTCGGCGTGTTCATCGGCATCTTCGCCAAGGGCTACCCGCTCGTTGAGTTGTGGAACAGCACATGGACTTACGGCGGAGTCAACTACTCGCAGTACTTTGCGGATGGCCACTTCCTGCCGGTGTTCTTCGTCACCGTCGCCTGCGGCATCCTCTCCGGCTTCCACTCCACTCAGACTGCCATCATCTCCCGCACCATGAAGAGCGAGCGTCAGGGCCGCAACACCTTCTATAACATGATGGTGCTTGAGGGCTTCATAGCAATGGTCTGGGCGGCGGGCGCAATGGGCGTCTACAACCTCGGCCTTCAGGAGGCAAACGCACAGCTCGCTACCAGTACCGTCGGCGTCGTCTGCAAAGATATCCTCGGCAACGTCGGCGGCATAATCGCCCTGCTCGGCGTCATCGTCCTGCCCATCACCTCCGGCGACACCGCTCTGCGCGCGCTGCGCCTGACCGTGTCCGACACGCTGCATATCGACCAGAGCACGAACGGCAAGCGCCTCGGCCTGTCGGCCATCATCTTCCTGCTCGTCGCGGGTATCCTCGTCTGGGCAAAGTTCGACGTCAACGGCTTCAACACCCTCTGGCGCTACTTCGCGTGGTCGAACCAGACTCTCGCGCTGTTCGCGCTGGCATCCGTGACCGTGTGGATGTTCGAAAACGGCAAGGGCAAGTGGTCGTGGATGCCGATGATCCCGGGCGTATTCTACGCGTTTATCACCTGCACCTTCATCGCAAACGCGAAGATCGGCTTCAACATCCCGTGGACAGCCGCCTACATAATCGGCGTGGGCTTTGCCGTTGCCTACGGCGTGATCGTCGTCTGGTACGGCAAAAAGCGCAGCACCGCAACGCTGAGAGCATAAGCCGTGCTGAAAAGATAATAATTAATTCTAAGACCTCCGGCTTTGCCGGAGGTCTTGTGATATGCGGAGAATTTTTTTTGCTCCCTCATCAGAGGGAGCCAAGGGCTTTTTAACCGCCATATCCCGAAAAGCCGGCGGCCGTTTTCGAGGGAGATCTTCGCGGCGTCCTCGGCGCTTATGCCCTTGACCTCGGCGATTTTCGCGGCGATATATTGCAGATTGCGCGAATCGTTGCGCTTGCCGCGCATCGGCACGGGGCTGAGATACGGGCTGTCCGTCTCGATGAGTATGCGGTCGAGCGGGCAGATCTCAAGCGTTTCTATGTTTTTGCGCGCATTCTTGTAAGTTATCGGCCCGTCGAAGCCGAGATACCAGCCGCGCTTCAGAAGCTCCTTTGCCATCTCCGCACTGCCGGAATAGCAGTGGAACACGCCGCGCAGCTCGGGATACCGGCCGACGATCTCGAACGTATCCGCGTGAGCCTCGCGGTCGTGGATGATGACGGGCTTGTCAAGCTCCAACGCCAGCTCAAGCTGCTTTGCAAACAGCTCCTTCTGCTCCTCGCGGCGGCTCGCGTCCCAATAATAATCAAGCCCAATCTCGCCTATCGCGGCGCATTTTTCGTGCGCGGCAAGCTCGCGGATGACCGCGAAATCGCCCTCGGCGGCGCCTGCAAGCTCCTCCGGATGGATGCCGACGGCGGCATAGACAAAGGAGTATTCCTCCGCAAGCGCTATTGCGGCGCGGCTGCTTTTCACGTCGCAGCCCGGGTCGATGATAAGCCCGACGCCGGAAGCATAAAGCTCCGGCAGGAGCGCGCCGAGGTCGGCGTCAAAAGCGGAGTCGTCATAGTGGGCATGAGTGTCAAAATACATGGCTTTCTCCTGAAGTTATATAATGAGGTCATTATATAAAAAAATCGCTTGGATTGCAAATGCAATCCAAGCGATATGTGAGCCTTTTATTTTATCTCCAGTCTGCGGCTGGCGGGGATCAGGGTGGCCTTCTTCGGCATGGTCAGCTTCAGCACACCGTCGCTGTACTCGGCATCGATCTTGTCTACCTCGACGGCGGACACATCAAAGCTTCTGGTGTAAGAACCGTAGTAACGCTCACGCTTTACGTAGTTCTTCTTGCCCTTCTCGGCCTTTCCTTCAGCCTTTTCATCATCCTTGCTGTCGTAGCTGTGCTCAGCGGAGATAGTCAGAACGTCGTTTTCAACGTCCAGCTTGATGTCCTCTTTCTTGAAGCCGGGCAGCTCGGCCTCCAGCTCGTAGCTGTCGCCGGTGTCGATAACGTCGGTACGGAAGCTTCCCATTACGGAACTGCCGCCGAAGACGCTGCGCTCAAACTCTTCAAGGTCACGGAACGGATCATAAGTGGCAACACGATTAGCTCTGCGTTCAAAAGGAATCAGTTCAAACATAATATATATACCTCCATATTTCATTAACACTTTTAACTTCGGGTGAAACATTTATCTCTTTCGTTTCATCCTGTATATAAGATACAGCACAAATGTTAATAAATATAGCGATAAATATGAATAAACTGTTAACGTTAGCACTCGAATAAAAAGAGTGCTAATTATTTTTTGCCGAGCAGAGAGAACAGGCCGAAGCATATCAGATCGGCGATAACGACGCTTGCGCCGGTCGGCGTCTCCCAGAAATACGAGGCCAGCACGCCGAGAATGAAGCACACAACGGATATCGCTGCCGAGCACAGCACGACTGCGCGGAAGCTTTTGCACACGCGCATCGCGGACAGGGCAGGGAAGATTATCAGGCTGGAGATGAGCAGCGCGCCCATCATACGCATTCCGAGCACGACCGTGACCGCGGTCAGCACAGCGATGAGCGTGTTGTAAGCGTCGGTGCGCACGCCGGTGGCGCGGCTGAAAGTCTCGTCAAAGGTGACGGCGAAGATGCGCGGGTACAGCAGTGTAAAGGCCAGCAGCACAGCGATGGAAAGTATCACGCTCAGTACCGCGTCGCCACGGCTGAGGGACAGCACGCTGCCGAACATGTAGCTCGACACCTCGGTGTTCATGCCGGTAGTGACGGAGATGACGACGACGCCGATGGCCAACGCACTGCTGGATATCATGGCTATGGCCGCGTCGCCCTTTATCTTCGAGTTTTGACTCAGCCGCAGGAGCAGCACTGCCGCGAGAACGACGACCGGCACCGCAACGGCGAGCGGAGCAAGCCCCAGCGCCGACGCGATTGCGAGCGCGCCGAAGCCGACGTGGCTAAGTCCGTCGCCGATCATCGAATAGCGCTTGAGCACCAGCGACACGCCGAGCAGCGCCGCGCAGAGACTCACGAGCACGCCGACGATGAGCGCGCGCTGCATGAAGTGGTAAGACAGCATATTTATTATCTCGCTCATACTCGGTTACCTCCCAGAAAGCGCCGCGCGAGGTCGCTCTCCCTGTATTCGGCTGCGGTGCCGAAGAAAAGCTGGCGGTGGCCGAGATGGAGAATGTGCGTGGCGTAGCGCACGGCTTCGTGGATGTCGTGCGAGACCATGATGACGGAAATGCCGTCGCAGAGGTTCACAAGCTTGATGAGATTATACATCTCGCCTGCGGCGATGGGGTCAAGCCCCGTCACCGGCTCGTCGAGCAGCAGAAGCTTTTTCGTCGCGCACAGCGCGCGGGCGAGAAGGACTCGCTGCTGCTGACCGCCGGACAGCGCGTGATAGCTCGTGTCGGCAAGCTCTTCGATGCCCATACGCTCCATGTTCATCTGCACGTGCTCGCGGTCGGCCTTGCTGTAAAACAGCCGCCCGCCGAGGGAATTTAGGCAGCCGGACAGCACGACCTCGCGCACGCTCGCGGGGAAATCGCGCTGGACCTGCGTCTGCTGCGGCAGATAGCCGATCTCCGTTTCGCGCAGCCCGTCGCCGAGGATAAGCTCGCCCGACGCGGGGGCTTTAAGGCCGAGAAGCCCTTTTATAAGCGTCGATTTGCCGGAGCCGTTCTCGCCGACGACGCACAGATAATCCCCAGCGCTCAGGGAAAAATTCACGCCCTCAAGGACTGTCTTGCCATCATAGGCAAAGCTCATGTCCCTGCATGTAAGTATGGCCATCAGCCGAGCGCCTCCTTTACCGTTTCAAGATTTCCGCGCATAAGTTCAAGATAGGTCACGCCGCCGCGCAGCTGATCGGCAGTGACGTTATGGCAGGAGTTGAACAGCAGCTTCTCGCAGCCGGTATCCTCGCAGACGATGTCCGCCATCTTCTGGTTTGAAAACTCGATGTACAGCACCGCGGGCGCCTGCTCCTCGCGGACGCGGTCGATGAGAAACGCGACCGTGCGCGCCGAAGGCTCGGCGTCGTCCGCGCAGCCGGGGAAGGCGGCGAAGTAGTCAAGCCCGTATTCCTCGACAAAGTAGCGCACGGGGAAGCGGTCGGCGAATATCAGCGTGTGCCGCTTCGCGTTCGCAATTACGCCGCGGAAATCCGCGTCCAGCTCCTGAAGCTCCGCGCAGTAATCAACGCAGCGCGCCGTATAATCGGATGCGTGAGCGGGATCGGCCTGACAGAGCGCGGCGGAGATCGCGCGGCATATCAGCTGCGCGTTGACGGGAGAGGTCCAGACATGCTCGTCGTACTCCTCGTCCTCGTGCTCGTCGTGGTCGTGATCGTGGTCGTGATCGTGGTCGTGGTGCTCGTGCACCTGCATCCCGTCCTTGTCCTCCTCGGTCAGCGCGTCCACGCAGTCGAGCATCACAACGGTGGGTATCTCATTGCCCATGCCGCCCAGGATCTCGTCCAGCCATGCTTCGGATTCGCCGCCATTGCAGACGAGCAGATCGCAGTTTTGTATGCGGATGATGTCCTGCGGCGTCGGCTCATAGCTGTGCGCCTCGGAGCCGGGCGGGATGAGCAGGGTCACGTTCCCGTCGTCCCCAGCGATCTGGCGGGCAAAGTCGTAGGCCGGGAACACCGTGGCCACGATATTGACCCCGCCGTCCGTCTCCGGCGCCTGCGCCTGCTGCCCGCAGGCGCACAGCGCGAGGCACAGGGTACATATTAAAATAAGAGCGAAAAATTTTTTCATGCATTCCTCCGGACAGGTGCTCTTGCCCGCCGCGCGGTCAAGACCGGCGCGGGCTCACGCAAACGATCCCGCACAGGTTTTAGTGCGGGATCGTTTTGGTATCAGCAATGATATACCACGGGCGGCTCTGTAAAGGAGTAGAGCGTCGCGGTGACGTTGCGGAGGTACCAGACCTCGGTGTTGCCGTCGTCCGGAGAGTAGAGCGCTTTCAGGTTCGGGTACGCCTCCAGCATGCTCACGCGCGCCTCGCGGTCGTCATCCTCGGCGGCGGTCGCCTCCACGCGCATCCACTTGCCGTCCTTCATCGCGCATATCTCAAGCTTCGGGTTCTTGTGCAGCTGGCGCGAAACGGACTTCGATTTGCCGGTCTGGATGTAGAGCCGGCCGTTATATATGTTCACGGTCCCGAACGGGCGCACACGCGGCTGCCCGTCGTCACAGGTGGCGAGGAAGTAATCCCCGCAGGCCTTCAGAAACTCATATATTTCTTCCATGTCATTAAACCTTTCATGCAATAATATAGATCTGCCCAAGTTTATATAATATATTAACCTTTGTCCGGCAGAATTACAAGCCGTTTTTATTGACTTTTTTGTAAACACGCGATATGATGATAAAACTTATCACAATAATCGAGGTCATGCCATAATGAGTTTTATTGGACTGTTCCTCATCGCCGTCGGCCTTAGCATGGACGCCTTTGCCGTGTCCATATGCAAGGGCCTGAGCGTCAAAAAGCTCAGCCCGAAGCATGCGCTGCTGGTCGGCGTTTATTTCGGCGGATTTCAGTTTCTCATGCCGGTCATCGGCTATCTGCTCGGCTTCCGGTTCGAGCATCTCATCACGAACATTGACCATTGGATAGCTTTCGTGCTGCTGGCCTTCATCGGCGGCAACATGATAAAGGAGTCCTTCGGCAAGTCCGAGGAGCTCAACGACGATTTTGGCTTCAAGACCATGTTCCTCATGGCGGTCGCGACGAGCATAGACGCGCTGGCCGTCGGCATAACCTTTGCTTTCCTGAACGTCAGCATCATCCCCGCCGCGAGCCTGATCGGCGTGACCACTTTCATAATCGCCGCGGTGGGCATATACATCGGCAACGTCTTCGGAGCAAAATATAAGTCAAAGGCGGAGCTTGCGGGCGGCATAATCCTCGTCCTCATCGGCGTGAAGATCCTGCTTGAGCACCTCGGCATAGTGAATTTCTGAATATGTATAAAGCCCTGCCGGTTTCCTCCGGCAGGATTTTTTGCGCTAATTCTTAAGAATTCACCGCGCAGTTACAAATTTTGCCTAAAAATATACAAATTTGATACAAGTTCGTGTATAATTAAATAAGCTCTGAACACAGCGAACACGACAGGGAGTGAGAGCATGATACGAATCCTCATCGTGGAGGACGAAAAGCCGATATCCGAGCTTATGCGCCTGAGCCTTACGAAGGCCGGCTACAGCTGCCACTGCGCCTATGACGGCGCGCAGGCGGCGGACATACTTGAAAAGGAAATCTTCGATCTTGTGCTGCTCGACGTGATGCTGCCGAAATACAGCGGCTTCGAGCTGATGGAGTACATCCGCCCGAGCGGCACGCCCGTTATATTCATCACCGCGCGCAACTCCGTGGATGACCGCGTGAAGGGGCTGCGCATGGGCGCGGAGGACTATATAGTCAAGCCCTTCGAGGTCATAGAGCTGCTGGCGCGGGTCGAGGTCGTACTGCGCCGCTGCCAGAAGACCGGCGAGCATATCACCTGCGGCGACCTCGAGATAGACCTGCGCTCCATGCAGGTGCACCGAGGCGGCGAGGCCATCGACCTGACCAAGACCGAGTGGGATCTGATGCTGCTGTTCGTGCGCAACCGCGGCGCGGCGCTCTACCGCGACACGATATATGAGCGCGTCTGGGGCGGGGAATACCCCGTCGGCAGCCGCGTGGTCGATCTGCACATCCAGCGCCTGCGCCGGAAGATCGGCTGGGAGGACAAGCTCCGCACCGTCAACCGCGTCGGCTACCGGCTGGAGCCGTAGAAAATTTTGCTTCATGGAGAGCGCCTGTGAAATTTCGTCTGAAAATCACGATATGCATGATCTGGCTCCTGACGCTGGCCTTCGGCATCGGCGGGAGTATGCTCATTGCGCTCAATTTTTCAAACGCGTTTGAGCGGGAGAAGGCCACGGCGCTCTCCTCGCACCAGATGCTTCTGAGCGCGCTGCAGATCGTCGACGAGGCGGGCGCAGACCCCGAGCACAAGGAGCTTGCCTCCACGCTTGAACAGCTCAACGGGCAGGAGTGGACAGGCTTTGCGATGCTGAGCCTGTGCGGGCCGGACGGCGAGATAATATATTTCTCCGGCGAGCGCAACATCAACACCGTCGTCCAGCTCGCGCCGGACGACGGGATGAGCCGCATGACCGTTATACGCGGCGACGACGGCGGGAGATATATCCGCTTGACCTCGGCCTTCAAATCCGGTCAGGACACGCTGATTCTCGACCAGTGCAGCAGCGTCAGCGACGTGTACACTGCGCGCGGCGAGCAGCTGAGGATATACCGGCGCGTGTTCGCGGCGGTCGTAGTGCTGGGCGGAGGGCTGAGCTGGCTGCTGGCGTATTGGCTGACCCGACCGCTGACCGCGCTGTCGCGCGCGTCACGCCGCTTCGCCGCGGGAGACCTCGAATACCGCGAGGCCGTCCGTTCGACGGATGAGCTCGGCACGCTGACTGCGGACTTCAACGTCATGGCCGATAAGCTCGCCGCGAACATCCATGAGCTGCAGGACGCCGCTGCGCGGCAGGAGAGCTTCATGGGCAGCTTCGCGCACGAGATGAAAAACCCGATGACATCGATCATCGGCTACGCGGAGCTTATCCGCTCCCAGCTGCTCACTCCGGAGGAGGAGCAGGACGCGGCGAACTATATCTTTTCCGAGGGCAAGCGGCTGGAGAGCCTGTCGTTCAAGCTGCTGGACATTCTGGTGCTCAAGAAAAAGACCGCCGAGCTTCAGCCGTGCAGTCCGGCGCAGCTTGTCGGCGGCACGGTGGAGCACCTGCGGCGCGTGTTCGCGGAGAAGAACATCGTGCTGCAGTGCCGCTGCGAGGAAGGAATGTGCATGCTGGAGCCTGATCTGGTGAAGTCCCTGCTAGTGAATCTGCTTGATAACGCGCGCAAGGCCATGGACGGCGGCGGAAATATCTATGTCGTGTCCGAGATGCTGCCCGACGGCTGCCGCATCCGCGTGCTCGATACCGGCCGCGGCATCCCGCAGGAGGAGATCACGCACATCACGGAGGCGTTCTACCGCGTGGACAAATCGCGCTCCCGCGCGCAGGGCGGCGTCGGGCTCGGCCTGTCGCTGTGCAGCGAGATAGTGCAGCTGCATAACGGGACGATGTCCTTTGCAAGCCGCGTCGGCAACGGCACCTGCGTCACGGTAGAGCTGAAAGGGGGAGCGGTGTGAAAAAAATCAGAAGACCTTTCGCCGCGCTTCTGGACCGGCGATACTTCCCGGCGCTGCTGATAGTCCTCGCGCTCGCAGTGGGAATGCTCCTGCCGCAGGCGGTACTCGCGGTGCAGGGCGTGCATCTTGAAAAAACGGACACCCTGCTGCCGACCGGCATCTCCGTTGGCCGACAGAGCAGCGAGACGGCGAAGCTCGACATCCTGACGCGGTTTTACAATGCCATGGAGAACGGCAGCGGCGATGAGATCGAGCTGAGCAGAGGGCGGTACATGACCGCGGAGCAGGTTCTGGAGCGGGTCACGGAGCTGAAAACCATCGCGGACGCTGCGGGGCTGCCGTTTGAGATGCCGCCCGACAATATCCAGAGCACTTCGGGGCTGCAATCCGAGATACAGCCGGACTATGTCCAGCGCATCGCCATACCGGTGCTTGTCGTTTTCAACGACGAATCCAGCATGACCTCGTCGATAGTATGGGTCGCACAGCTGTCTTGGGAAAAGAACGAGCTAAACTTCGTCGTCGACGACGAGACGGGCATGATCCTATCGGCCTACTTCTACTTATACAATAACGACGCATTAGTCAACGGGCGGTCGGACGAAACGGCTCCCGCCGACGCAGATGAGACGGCGCGGCGTCTCGGAGAGGCGCTCTGCAGAAGCTACGGCTTCGAGAATGTCACCGTCGAGGCCGAGACTGGCAGCCTCGGAGACGAAACCGAACTGCTCATTGCCGAGACCGATTACAGTGCAGAATATTTTGCCGAGTGCAATATACGCTTTGCACTCAACGGAGAAACCAAATGCAGAATGAGCCTGTCTTTCGAGGGGCAGAACTGGCACTTCGGGGTGTATGTAAACTATAGTATCGGTTAACAAGGGCAGACACGGTTTTGACGGGCAGAAATGCGTCCATACTTCTTCAAAGCCCTTGACAATACAGCAAGTATTCTCTGCGGCCT